>NZ_CP135084.1:2768054-3136108 GCF_032229285.1 Rheinheimera sp. MMS21-TC3 | reverse complement strand
AACTTTGAACAGCCATTACATATTCATTTGGCGTGCAAAAGATAAAAGTGCTGCGCAACAAATTTAGTATGGCGTTAAGTGCAGCTAATAGATAGGGGTTAAGCAAAAGATTAGCTTACAACGGCTGTGCTTTAGAGAGAAATGCTGTAATGTATTGTTTTATATTATATTTATATGGAATTTTGTTATGTTAGATACTACTAATGAAAAGCAAACGGATGACAGTCTTGCATATGAAAATTCGCAAACAGAGTTAAAAGCTGCTGACCCGCTAGCGACCATTAAAGATATGCGCTTACAGCAATTAGCTGTCTGTCGTTTAAAAACCGCTGAAGAGCTACAAGCCATGCGGTTAGCGTCGGTATCTGCTGAAACCAAAACTTAAACTTTAGTACTGAGTACATGGAGCCTAGATTAATAAAATGGAACAGTTCAATATTTCTGCTTTTTTATTTATAAATCAATATGCGGGTAACAATAAATCAATAGATCAAATGTTAATTGGCTTAGCAGAAGCTACGCCTTATGTTTTTATAGTTATTCTCGGTTGGTTGTGGTTTAGCGGTAAATTAGCAAAGATGACGTCCAGCTATCAGGCTGGTTTAGCTGTGTTGTTAGGTATGCTTACAAGCTATAGCATTTCATTGTTTTATTACCATTCTAGACCCTTTGTGCAAGGCCTAGGTACCCAGTTGGTTGAGCATGCGCCTGATTCTTCTTTTCCGTCTGATCACACTACATTTATTTTCTGTATAGCCATAATGTTGTTATTTAATAAAAGCACCCGCAGGCTAGCCTATTTACTAAGCGGTATTAGTTTAATTAGCGGTTTGTCTAGAGTTTATGTTGGGGTACATTTTCCACTAGATATTATAGGTGCTATCTTGGTCGCAATAGGTTCATCTATAGTGGTATTTAGCTTAAGGCATAAGACTAAGTGGCTATTAAGTTTTTTGGTGAAAATAATTCCATTTAGTGCTGTGAAAGAAGTTTAAATATGCATATAACTAGTTAAGGTTTATTGGTGCAGGCTCAGCTTAAAAAAAAGAGTCTATAAGAAAATAGTTACTTGTAGTTTTAGCCAAAATTCCGCATATTTAAGTTGGCTGTTTTTAGGCTGTTTTCTTTTTTTAATTGTATAAGGTCGTTTTTAATGATGGAGCCAATTAGAGTAGCCATTGCTGGTTATGGTAATTTAGGGCGTGGCGTTGAAGCTGCGTTACAACAAAACCCCGATATGAAATTAGTGGCGGTATTTAGTCGCCGTGATCCTGCTAGTATCAGCCTCTTAAATGACAAAGTGCCGGTTTATGCTATGACCGATATTGAACAGCATCAAGCAAATGTGGATGTTATGATTTTGTGCGGTGGATCTAAAACCGACTTACCTGAGCAAGGGCCATATTTAGCTCAGTTTTTTAATACGGTAGATAGCTTTGATACCCACGCTAAAATTAATGAGTATTATGCTGCTTTAGACCAAGCAGCAAAAAAATCTAAGCATATTGCTTTGTTATCTGTAGGCTGGGATCCAGGCTTGTTTTCATTAAATAGGTTATATGCTGAAGCTACGTTACCAGTAGGTGAAACCTATACGTTTTGGGGTAAAGGCTTAAGCCAAGGCCATTCTGATGCTATACGCCGTGTGCCAGGTGTAAAAAAAGCAGCGCAATATACCCTACCTAGCGAAAATGCGATAGCCAGAGTACGTAGCGGTGAGCAGCCAACATTAAGCACTAGAGACAAGCATACCCGTGAGTGTTATGTTGTGTTGCAACCTACTGCAGATGCTGAGGCGATTCGGCATAGCATAGTTACAATGGCCGATTATTTTGCTGATTATGATACTAAAGTTCATTTTATTGATGAAGCCAGCTTTGACAAAGATCATACTAAAATGCCTCATGGTGGCTTTGTCATCCGTAGCGGTGTTACTGGAGAAAGCAGTAAGCAAAACATAGAGTATTCATTAGCCTTAGAAAGCAATCCTGAATTTACCTCTAGTGTATTAGTGGCCTATGCCCGTGCTGTACATCGATTAGTTAAGGCCGGTGAAGTTGGGGCTAAAACTGTATTTGATGTTGCACCGGGGTTATTGTCAGCAAAAAGTCCAGAGCAATTACGCCAAGAAATGCTGTAACGAAACGTAAACTTTAGTTCCTATTCTGAAGCAGTAAGCTATACTAACTAAGCAGTAAGCTATACTTACTGCTGCGTCACAGGTTATTGCGACTAATTTTCAAACCGTAGCTGCAGCAAATAACTATTGGCGCAAAGGCAATTAAGAGGGAAGTTTGATGGACGATAAAACAAAAAAACTAACTACTACTAATGGCTGTCCTGTTGCTGACAATCAAAACTCTATGACAGCTGGGCCACGCGGCCCTTTGTTAATGCAAGACTTTTGGTTTTTAGAAAAACTAGCGCACTTTGATCGAGAAGTAATTCCAGAGCGCCGTATGCACGCTAAAGGCTCGGGTGCTTTTGGTACTTTTACCGTTACTCATGATATTACGCAATATACTAAAGCCAAACTGTTTTCTGAGATAGGCAAAAAAACAGAAATGTTTGCCCGCTTTTCTACCGTAGCTGGTGAGCGTGGGGCAGCTGATGCTGAGCGAGATATTAGGGGATTTGCTTTAAAGTTTTATACCGAAGAAGGCAATTGGGACATGGTGGGTAATAATACTCCAGTGTTCTTTATGCGTGATCCGTTAAAGTTTCCCGATCTTAACCACGTGGTGAAACGTGACCCTCGTACCAATATGCACAATGCGCAAAGTAATTGGGACTTTTGGACCTTACTGCCAGAAGCACTGCACCAAGTGACTATTGTAATGAGTGATCGCGGCTTACCTAGTTCTTATCGTCATATGCATGGTTTTGGTAGTCATACCTTTAGTTTTATTAACGCCGATAATGAACGGTTTTGGGTGAAATTTCATTTTAAATGTCAGCAAGGTATTAAGAATTTATCCAATAGTGAGGCCGAAGCTATTATTGGCAAGGATAGAGAAAGCCATCAACGTGATTTGTATGAAGCTATTGAGCGGGGCGATTTCCCCGTTGGGATTTAAAAGTACAGATAATGCCAGAGCAAGAAGCTGCACATTATCGTTTTCATCCTTTTGATTTAACAAAGGTTTGGCCACACGGCGATTATCCATTAATTGATGTTGGTACCTTTGAGCTAAATAAGAATCCTGAAAACTATTTTGCTGAAGTTGAACAAGCGGCTTTTAATCCTGCCAACATAGTACCCGGCATTGGTTTCTCGCCAGATAAAATGCTCCAAGGCCGTTTATTTTCGTATGGTGATACCCAACGTTATCGTTTAGGGGTAAATCATAGCCAAATTCCGGTAAATAAGCCGCGTTGCCCAGTGTCTAGCTATCATCGCGATGGTGCCATGAGAGTGGATGGTAATTATGGCAGTGCAAAAGGCTATGAGCCCAATAGCATGGGGTTATGGCAAGAATGCCCTACAGCGAAAGAACCGCCATTAGAGTTGTCGGGAGCTGCTTATAATTGGGATTTTAGAGATGACGATACTGATTATTATACCCAGCCAGGGAATTTATTCCGTTTAATGACCAAAGAGCAACAACAGGTGTTATTTTCTAACACAGCAGCTGAATTGGCCAATGTTGATGATATGGTAAGAAAACGCCATATAGGAAACTGTTTAAAAGCCGATCCAGCTTATGGCGCCGGTATTGCTAAAGCTTTAGGTATATCATTATCTGAAATAGAGCAGTAAGCTTTTTATTAAACTAAATTTAGAAATCACTGCCTTAGAACCTTTAAATTGGCGTTTTATTGCGGTGATTTTAGCTATTATAGCCGATCAGCTTTAGTGTGCCTTCCTTTATCCAGAGCATTTGACTGTCAAGCTAAGATACTAAAGTAACAAAATTGAGAAAAAATGAGAATTATTGCAAGTTTATTATTGGTATTTACTATAGTTGTTAGCGGTTGCTCAGACCCAGTACAAGAGGATAGTAATAAGCAGATAACAGAGGCTACTCCATCGGCAACCTATAATTACCTGTGTGAAAGTGGTGCTTCTATAATTGCAACTTATACCACAACTGACTTAGCCTTAATCCAATATAAAGGCAATAACTACAATATGCAGCTTGCAGTCTCGGCAAGTGGCTCTCGCTATGCGGGAGGCGGCTTTGAATGGTGGAGTAAAGGCTCTGGAACTGGGGCTGAAGCTATGCTGTTTAAGCATAATGCCGATGATTCTACCGGTGAAATTATCGAGACTTGTGCTGAGCTATAATTGGGAACTGAGTTTACATATAAGCTAGGCTCGTTGCGTCAACTGTATTATGGCTGTTGTTTGACAGCCATTTTTGATTAGATAACTGTGAAAACCTTTTGGTTATTTTATGCATATTCGATTACTACCGCTGATAGCGTTAGTACTGGTTAGTCTTAACTTAAGGCCGGCTTTAACTTCTATAGCACCTCTTATTGAGCTCATTGTTGCCGATACTGGGCTATCCCGTGCTGCGGTGGGGCTAATTACGACTTTACCGGTTTTAATGATGGGGATAATGGCCGTTGTCTCGCCTTGGCTTGCGGCACGTTTTGGCTTAGAGCGCTGTATTAGTGCGGCACTAGCTATATTAACCTTGTCGTTAGCGCTACGTTTTTGGGCCAATAATCCTCTGGTTTTGTTGTTAACGGCTATTGGTATTGGTGTTGGTATTGCCATTTGTGGCACCTTAATGGCTGGCTTTATTAAATTACGCTTTAATCAGCGCTTAGGCACAATAATGCCAATTTATACCCTTAGCATTACCTTAGGTGCTGCCTTTGGTTTAGTGTTTACGGTACCTTTACTAGCTTATTTACAAGATTGGCGTTGGGCCATGGCAACGTGGAGTTTGCCCGTACTTTTGGCCTGGTGTGTTTGGCAGCCTTTATTACCTAAACAAGTTAATCATATCCGGACAACTGCACCTAAATTACCGCTAAACTCAATAAAAGCGTGGATATTTACCTTGTTGTTTGCTTTACAAAGTGGCTTATTTTATTCGCTGACAACTTGGTTAGTGGCGCGTTATGAGGAAGCAGGAGCAACATTAGTGCAGGCCAGTCATTATGCTAGCCTTTTTATGTTTGCTGGATTAGTAGGCGCCTTTATTGCTCCGGCTTTATTGCGTTGGCTGCCTAAGATCTATCAATTATTAATTGTGATGAATTCGGTAGTAGCTTTATCGTTAATGAGTATTACGCTGTGGCCTATGCAATTACCTTGGTTGGTTTGTGTTTTTTCAGGTATGGCTTTAACCGGTATGTTTGCTATTTCACTTACCTTACCTGTTCAACAAACAGATACTCCCATACAAGCGGCTAGTTTAACTTCTATGATGCTAACCTTTGGCTTTTGTCTTGGTTCACTGGCGCCCGCTATAGTCGGAGTATTACGCGATAGAAGTGATAATTATATACTTCCCTTTAGCGGTCTTGTTGTTGCCGCTTTAGTGATGGTGTTATTGTCTATATTATTTGGCTGCTTTGAACAAAGCAGCAATAAAAATAAGGTTAACTAGGTTAGTGACTGTACTTAAACAGTAATTGCGATTGATTTAGCTTAATATAAGCAACACCTATGTTTAGTCTGCACAAAGGAGAATCGGCAAAGTGGATGGTTTACGAGGAAAGTTTCAAGAGTTTTTAATTACTTGGTTAGAAAGATATATGCCTAATCAGGCAGAGTTGGCTTTTGATGGCTTAGTTTTAGCTTGGTTAGTATTGTTTACTGTTTTTGTGCATTATTTTTTGCATGGCCCAGTTTTTGGTTTAGTAACTAAGTTAGCCACTAAAGCTAAAGGGAATTGGCAGCAATTGCTACTTACGCATAAGCTATTTCAACGTGTCGCTTTTATTGTTCAAGCCATAGTATTGCAAGTGCAAGCCGGTTTATGGTTTGAAAGTACCGATTCATTGTTATGGTTTATTAAAGTTGCGACTGATCAGTGGATTTTATTATTTAGTTTATTAGTGTTCTTTTCCTTTTTAGATTTTTTAGAAAGGTTAGCCTATAGCAAAATTACAGAGATGCGTTTCCCGCTTCGTGGTGTGCTGCAAACAGCTAAGCTAATAGGAAGTATTTTTGTTGTGGTATTAGCTGTTTCATTATTTATGGGTAAATCGCCACTCTTGTTATTAAGTGGTTTGGGTGCTTTATCAGCAGTATTAATGTTGGTGTTTAAAGATCCTATCCTAGGTTTAGTTGCGGGTATTCAATTATCAGCTAACTCAATGTTGTCTGTGGGTGACTGGCTAGAAATGCCTAAATATGGTGCAGATGGCGATGTGATTGATATAGGTTTAACCACTGTTAAAGTACGCAACTGGGATAAAACCATCACGACAGTGCCTACTTATGCCTTGATCTCAGACTCTTTTAAGAACTGGCGCGGCATGTCTGAGTCGGGAGGTCGACGAATTAAACGTAGTGTTTTAATTGATACTAGTAGCATTTGTTTTTTAGATGAAGCTATGATTCAACGGCTAAGTAAAGCAGAGTTGCTAGGCAGTTATTTAGAGCAAAAGACTAAAGACATAGAACAGTCCAATAGTAAAAAGCAAGTTGATATGTCGCTGACTATAAATGGTCGCAGGCTAACCAATATAGGTACCTTTAGAAACTACTTACTATCTTTTTTAAAGTCGCATCCGTCTATTCATCAAGAAATGACCTTATTAGTGCGACAGTTAGGCCCAACGACCGATGGCTTGCCAATTGAGATTTATGCCTTTACTAATACCACTAAGTGGGCTGAATATGAGAATATTCAAGCAGACATTTTTGACCATGTGTTTGCCGTATTACGTGAGTTTGGTTTAAGAGCGCATGAGTCACCAACAGGGCACGATATTAGGGCATTAAGAGGACCGTCATCATCAAGCTCGGTGCTAAGTGTTGAAGCCAAGCCACAGCAGGTTGAACAAGGTTAATAAACAATAAAACCGCCCAAATTGGGCGGTTTTTAGTTGAAAACTTTATTTTAGTAAAGCACTAAGGTCGGTCTTGTAACCTGCGAGTTTTAAAGTCTGATTCAGCTTTCCACTTTGGCCAATCGCCATTGTTAGCTAATTGCGTAGCAATATCGACTATTAATTCAATATCTTGTTTAACACCACCTAATGACCATTCTGGAAAATAAATATCGCTTTCTTTATGGTACCTGTGAGCTATGTAGTCAGGGTCGGTATCGCCTAAGCTCATAAATAATAAACTTGGTACGCCTTGTTTTGCTAAAGAAAAGTGATCAGAACGGAAAAATAGACCGTTTTGCGGTCTAGGATCCATTTTCACACTGCGGCCTTGGGCCTTGGCAGCTTGTACTAAATAATCTTCCATTTCTGATAAGCCTTTACCATACTGTAAAATATAATCAGTACCCTCTAAAACATTCATACCGTCAATATTTAATAAAGCGACCATTTGTTTGGTTGGAATAATATTGCCACGGGCAAATTGTTCTGAGCCAATTAAACCGGTCTCTTCAGCGGTAAAGTTAACAAATACTATTGAACGCTTAAAAGGTTTGTTTTGATGCATTTTTGCCATTATACGCGCTATTTCTAAGGTAGCGGCTGTGCCTGAAGCGTTATCGACAGCACCATTAAATATTTTTGTTCCAGTTTCTGTTTCAATAGCACCAAAATGATCCCAATGAGCACCGATAACAATGTATTCATTTGGTGATTCGCTGCCAGTAAGTTGCGCCACCACATTATGTGATTTAGCCATGACTAGCTGATTTTTTAGGGTTAAATTTGCTTGGCTATTAAGGGCAACTGCTTTGAACTCAGGGCTAAGAGCTTGTTGCTTTAACTGATGATAATCAAGATTTGCTTGTTGAAAAACAGCTTCAGCGGCTGCAACATCTATCCAGCCCATAATAGGAATTTGTGAAGCATTTTTATTGTTATCCATTAAGGTATATTTACTGCCGGTGTTAGAGCTTTCTACAACGCTCCATGGGTAAGCAGCAGGGGCGGTTTCATGGACAATAAATACCGCAGCGGCACCTTGACGTGCGGCTTCTTCGTATTTATAAGTCCAGCGACCATAATAAGTCATTGCATTACCGGTAAATAAATCATCGTCTTGGGTAGCAAAGCCAGGATCGTTTACTAAAACAATGATTGTCTTACCTTTAACATCAACATCTTTAAAGTCATTCCACTGATACTCTGGCGCCTTAATACCGTATCCAACAAAAATTACATCTGAGTTTTTTAACTCTATTAATGGCTGAATTTGTTGGGTACGAGCTGTAAAGTCGCTACCTGCGGTAAAGTTTAATTCACCAATAGTTAAATGCATATTTGGGTCTGGTGTTAATTGAGCGATCTCAACCGGCTGTAAATACTCACCAGCAACAGCACCTATTAAGCCTATATCTTGATACTGTTTAGCTAAGTAGTTGATGGTTAAGGTTTCGCCAGCTGTTAAAGGTCCACGGCCAGCAAATTCGTCTGAGGCTAATACTTTGATATCTTGGTGTACATTGTCTAAATTAACTTCTACAGTAGGAATGTCATTTTTAGTCACAGATGCCGGCTCTGAGCAAGCTACAAGTAGCAAGCTAAGCAAAGCACAACTAATTTTTAATCGAGTCATTATTTATATACCCATGAGTAAACAGAGTTTGACTATAAAGTATAGTGCGACAAGATGTCTATACATGAGGTAGAACAAGCTTAATTAGCTTTATTTGGCCATTATTCACCCTGCTAGTTGATAGGGAAGCTTAGCGATGGAATTATTTAATATAGATATAGAACAAGTTGTCAAAAATATCGTCCAGTTATTTATTGCACTGTTGTTACCATTTTTAACGGCATGGGAGCGAGAGTCTAGTAGCCGCTCGGCAGGATTACGTACTTTTCCGTTAGTGTCTATGGCAGCTTGTACTTTTACCATTTTAGCTATGTCAGCATTTACTGATCCTGATGCACAAGGCAAGATTATTGCTGGTATTGTGACGGGAATAGGCTTTATTGGGGGCGGCGCTATTTTAAAAAGCTCATCCCAGGTTAGTGGCACCTCCACTGCCGCTGCTATTTGGTCAACCGGTGCTGTTGGTATAGCAGTTGGTTTAGAGCGGATAGAGATTGCCATAGCTTTAAGCGTAATGACTTTTGTGACATTAAAAATTATAGGTAAAGTGAAAAACAAGATTGTTTAGTGCTTCATTATAATAAATCGCAGTTACTTAATCTCAACTATACTTACTAAACTTATTTTTAATTAATTATTTATTTGGAGTTGTGCATGGCTGGCGGTTGGACACGAGATGGCGCCACTCAAGAGCAAATAGATGCTAGCGTTGAAGACGCAGTACAGCAAGCTAGAAGCCAATTAAACCAGGGGGAGAGTCTAGCGCACTGTGAAGAGTGTGGCTGCGCTATCCCTAAGGCACGACGCGAAGCAATTCCCGGTGTTCGCATGTGCGTGCAATGTCAGCAGCAGTTAGAAAAACAACAAACGGCATCTTCAGGTATTAATCGTCGAGGTAGTAAGGATAGTCAACTAAGGTGAGTTGTGATTAATATCTGTTGACTGCTACAGCTAATTAACTAGAGGTAATTATGGATACTATCATTATAGTCACTCAGTTTTTCGGTTGGAGCTTAGTAATTAATAGTAGTATTTTACTGTTTACTACCTTAGTGTTAACTTGGTTTCGGCCGCGAATAAAAGCCATACAAGCAAAAATGTTTGCGCTAGAAAAAGCACAGCTTAATTTGGTTTATTTTAAATATTTAGCTTATTACAAAATAGGTATCATTATTTTTAATTTAGCGCCTTATATTAGCTTGAAAATAATTAGCTAGTAATAATTTATTACAGTACGCGGGCATTAAATGGGTAGCTAGAGAATAGGTCATAAATGACAAAAATAGCAGTATTAGTAGACGTGCAAAATGTGTATTACACCACCCGTGATGCTTATGGTAAGCGTTTTGATTATAACGCATTTTGGCGGCTGCTTAATCAAAGTGGTACTGTGGTTCAAGCAACAGCCTATGCTATTGATCGTGGTGATGAAAAACAGCGGCAATTTCAAAATATTCTGCGTGCTATTGGTTTTGAAATAAAACTTAAACCCTTTATTCAGCGTGCTGACGGCTCAGCTAAAGGTGACTGGGATGTAGGTATTACTATTGATGCCTTAGATTATGCTGAGCAAGCCGATGTCGTTGTGCTGGTGTCAGGAGATGGGGATTTTGATTTGCTGGTCCAAAAAATACAACAAAAGGGCAAGGCTGTTCAGGTGTATGGTGTGCCTTCATTAACGGCTTTAGCGCTTATCAATGCAGCTTGTGAATTTATTCCGATCGAACAGGGTTTATTATTAAATTAATCAAAAGTCTCTGCCAATAGCCGGCCAATAATACTGCCCAATTGCAAGTCATGCAGATGGCCAAAATGGTTAAGACGGATCCTACCTTGTTTATCAATTAACACTATACTAGGTGTACCATGCAGTTGCAGTTTGGACATGGTTTTAGGTAGGGCTTCCACTGTCGATGGTTGGTCTACCGCGATAGCAAAGTTTAAGCCATACTCAGCAATAAAGACTTGTAAAGCTTCTTGGGTCATAACGTGATGATGCTCAAATACTGCATGTAAGCCAATAACCTGTAACTGGCTAGTTGAGTGGAACTTTTGTAAGGCAGAGGCTTGGGGTAGGCTATGTGATACACAACCTGGGCATAACATCTGAAAGGCCACTATAACGATAACCTTACCGCGCAAGGCACTAAGGTAAAGTGGTTGTTCGGTATTAAACCAAGCACAAGTTTCCAGTTCTGGTGCTAGGCTAAAACTGTTAAGTGGGGGCATTTTTAGCTCCATACAGAACATTAAAGATATATAAAGAATAGAATACAGGCTAGATTCACGCTATGTTAAAAATATTAGGTATTGATCATGTCGTCTTTAGAACCACTAAGCTTGAGGTTATGCTGCATTTTTATTGCCAGATATTAGGCTGCACTGTGGAGCGAGATAAACGTACTGAAAATGGTTTAGTACAATTACGAGCGGGTTCAGCATTAATAGATATAGTGCAAGTTGATAGTGAATTAGGGCGTTTGGGTGGAAAACCGCCACAACAAGATGGCCGTAATGTTGATCATATATGTTTACAATTAGAGACTATTGAGCAAGATAAGCTCATTCAGTTTTTAGAGCAGCATCAGGTTCACTACTCTGATTTTGCATTACGCTATGGCGCCCTCGGCTTGACAGAATCTATTTATATCGAAGATCCTGAGCAAAATGTAATTGAGCTAAAGCCGGTAATTGCTAAAACTTAGTGCCAAAAATAGCCATGCTCAAGGTATAAGCATGGCTGGTTATTGCATAATTAGTTAGCCGATAAGCTTAAATTGGCAAACTCAATAAAAGCTTCTGGAGAATTAAGCTTAGTTGCTAGTTGGCCGCTTTCAAAAGAGTTGAACATTAATGGCTCAGCAAAAGAAAAACTTAAGGTTAATTTCTCTGGGTTATTAATAAATTTAATTAAGTTTTCTTTAAAAGCAGCAGGAATTTGCTCTGCGCTAGATACACCAATTAAAGCCATACCTTGAAAAGTTTCAAAGTCAGCACCTTGACCACTTTCAGCCGCTATTTTTGCTAAACGCTGTAGGAAATTGTTGTTTGTTATAGCGACGGTACCTTTGTTTAATGCGCCGGTCATTAACTGAGCAAGCATTTGTTGAGGATAGTCTTCACTAGTCGTTAGAGCCTGTTGTTGCTCAGTTGGCATAGCCGTAACATCTTTAGCATACTGCCAAAATTGTTGCATATTCGCTAAAGAAAAATCATAGCTTAAACTAAACTCATCATTAATATGAGTGGCTTGATTAAACTGTAAAGAACCGTCTTTTTGGTAAGCATAGCTATAATCACCGTGTATCTCTAAGCTTTCAACAAAAGATACTATATTTGGTGGTAACATTTGCAGTGCAGCTGGCGCTGCTTTTAAGCCGCTTAAGCTCATACTGCCTTTGTCTGATAATTGCTGTGGCTTTATACCAGTAGCCGTTATGTTAGCCACTGTTGCTACATTGCCTAATTCACCAACGCTAATTGCTAAGTCTTGAACACTATAGCTTGATGTAAGGACATTGGCAGAAACATCCTTGTAGCTTAGAGTGATAAGAGGCATTTCGCCTTTGGCAGCTAACTCAATATAGGTTTGGTTAGTTAACGAGATTTGTTGCTTAATAGCTTCTTCGGCCTTGTTGTTGGCAAAATACAAACCACCTGCGGCAGCTGCTACGACAACCGCTACTATTACTAATTTTTTCATGCTAGTCCTTTACATTATCTATGTTAATAAATCTGTAAAATGTTAACATAGACAGTGAGCTATAAACAGTTAGTATTTTTATATTCTTGAGTTAAATATATGATAATAAGCGGCATAAAATTAGAGTAAGCTAAGATAGAATAAATTAAAACCATTAACTTAAGATTAAAAGGTACGTTATGGAGCAGTATTTTTACTGGTTTGATTTATTTGGTATTGCCGTTTTTGCGGTTACAGGTACTTTAGCTGCTTGGCGCAATCAAATGGATGGCTTTGCCGTTATTGTACTGGCGAGTGTGACGGCAATTGGCGGCGGAACTGTGCGTGATTTATTGCTGGGTGCTCCGGTTATTTGGATTGATGACAATAATTACTTTTATGCTATTTTTATCGCAGCTGTAGGGACCATCTTGCTACTACGCAAGCGATTAACTGTACCGCATAATACGCTACAAGTAGCAGATGCTTTTGGCTTAGCGGTATTTGTTATGACGGGTACACAGAAGTCTTTAGAATACGGTACCTCGGTTATGGTAGCGATTTTACTAGGCACTATGAGCGGTGTCTGTGGTGGAATGATTCGAGATGTTTTGTGTAGAGAAATCCCTATGGTATTTAGAGGTGAGTTATATGCGATTACTTGTATTTTGGCGGGTATGCTTTATACGGGATTATTGGCTTTAGGTGTTGACCAATTACAAGCTATGCTTATTGGTATGTTTAGTTTGTTGTTATTCCGCACGGCTTCTATCAAGTGGCAGCTAACTATACCTGTATTTGGTAAGCATCATAATAATTTAGGCGAGCCTTAAAAAAACACCAGCAAAGCTGGTGTTTTTTATGCGTGGATATTTGTTTAAACAGATTTTTTACGACGAATTTTTAATCCTAAGCCTGCCAAGCCTAATGTAAACAATGCAATTGAAGCCGGAGCTGGAACATCAGTTGGATCCGGATCTATCGCTGGGGGTAAACCTACATTAGCAAAGCCCCAACCATAAGTTGCGGCACCATCGTTATCATAAGTGTAGGAATAGGCTTCAATGCCAACTGAGCCAAAAGCACTTAATAAGCTAGAAGTAGTAAAAGCAGCACCAATATAAGTGTCAAAGCTAACTGATTCGCCAGCTAATAAGTCACCAAAACCTAGAACAAAATATGCGCCTAAATCACCAGGTACATTCACACCATTGCTATTTGCTGCAACACCACCGTAACTACCACGAAATGACATTGGATTTGGGACGGCAAATGGGTTGAATGAAGTGTGTAAAACATTACCGCCAGGACCTGATGTGGTACCACCATAAATAGTGGTGAAGTCATCTGCAAAGTGGCCTGGACCAACGTCCCAATCTAAGGTGCGAGCATAGCGAACATCGGTAACAGCAGAGCCTGAAGTGTTAAAGATTGAAACATTAACACCAAATAAGCTACCACCAGCTGCAGATGAATAAGTATGCACTACAGTTAAGCCGCTACTTAACACTACTGTTGATACAGCGTTAGCAGGACCTGTACTCGTGAAAGTCGACGAAGCAAAACCATAAGTGCCTGTGTCACCATATGTATAGCTACCCACGCCATTTGAAGCTGCACCCCAACCTTCACATAAGCAGCCAGGCATAATGGCATCGCCTGGGCCGCCAGTTAAGTTAATGCCAACACCAGCAAAACCTAAACCACCATTATCTTTGACACCCATAGTGATGGCACCAGTGTCTAATACTAAACCAGCATGAGCTACACCCGTTATACTAAGCAGACCTGCAGCTAAACAGCTTAATAAAGTAGTTTTTTGTATTTTCATAATCGTTCCTTTGATTTAAATAGTCTTATGTCATCAGGAAGTAGCAATAAGAATGCCAAGGAAATTTGTTATTGATAAACAATAGGTTAAATATAGGCAAAATACGCAGTTGTTATTTATTGTAAAACACTTTGACAGTGCCTTGCTTACAGTCCGCAGCCAATAAGGTGTGAGCACAGATTATGCGCTGTATTGATATTAAATTATTGCAACCGTTGTTGGGCAATTAAATTACGAGTCTTTAAATAATGTGCATTTAATAAACTTTTAGGGTAATTTTAGCTAATATCATAAAACTCTTCAGGAAGTCGTTATGTTGAAGCAGTGTATTCGATTTATTTTTATTCTGCTATTTAGTCTTCTTGCTCTCCAAGTTGCAGCCGAGGAATCGGATGTTGACCCAAAATTAGAACAGCAATTAGATCAGTATCTAGAGCTGGCAGCTAAAGATAAAGAAGCCTCTACAGCTATGCTGGAACAACTATATACAGTTGCTGGTGGCACTTCGGCATTGCAAAGCAGAGCAAGACTCTTAGCTTACTTAACAACAAATGCATTTTATGTTGATAACCTTGAGCTTAGCGATAACTTGTTAGAGCAACTTCTTAACATTACAGAGCAGACAAAAAATCCAAATGCGCTAAGTGAGATTTATGCTACTGAGCTTGAATTATTACTTTATAAAGGTAAGTTGAATGAAGCTATTATTAAGACTGATTTAGTTAAAACCTTTTTAGAGCAAGCAACAGATTTACGAGTTAAGTATTATGCCAATAATGTTTTAGCCCGTTTATACAGAGCCGATAGTCAGTATGGAGAGTCGTTACAGCACTTTATTCAAGCTTTAGAAGCAACAGAGGCAACAGACAATGCTTTAAAACTGCGCCGGCGTACTTTCTTAAATTACAATATTGCTCATATTCAAGTAGAGCTTAAAAACTGGTCTCAAGCTAGAGATATCGCAGAGCAATTAATTGCAGATGCCACTAAATATGAATATACCAGCATTTTACCAGAGCTTTATTTGTTAATGGGTTTTATAGCTGGCGCAGAAAAGCAGCCTAAAGAAGCAATTAAATATTTTGAACTAGGAATAGAGGCAACATTAAAAGTAGACTGGGAAGCACTTGCATTAGTTTTTGAAAATAACATAGGTGCAATTTATATAGAGTTAGCACAGTACTCACAAGCTAAGCAGGTGTTACAGGCTGCCTTAGCGCGCGCCCTAACCTTAGAAGATGAAGCTTCACAACAGTTAATAAAATTAAACTTAGGTTATATTCGGGTAATGAATGGCGAGCATACAGCAGGAATTGAGCAAATGCTTGCTAGTCTGGCCTATTTTGAAGAACACACTAAAAAAGCAGATTATGAACCAAAATTAGAGTGGCTTGCTAAGGCCTATGCTGCTGCAGGGTTATATCAACAGCAAGCCGAGACGCTGCTAAAACAAATGCAGTTGCGAGAAGATGTTCGTTCAGCAGACCGAGATGCGCGTTTAAGTGAGTTACATAATAGGTTTGATAATAAATCTAAAGCGCAAAAAATTATTATTTTAGAGCAAGAAAATACTTTAAAAGCACAGCTATTAGAAAATAAACAACTGCAACAAAAGCTAAGCTTTCTTTTCGTTGTATTAATGCTATTTGCGGCAGTCGCTTTATATTTCTTATATCGTAAAGTACGCCAATCTAATAAAAAGCTTTACGAGACTAACTTACAGCTAGCTATTCAATCTCAGCGTGACCCTTTAACTGGACTGTATAATCGTCGAGCCTTACATGAACATATGATAGGCCGGGCTAAACATCGGCGCAGCAATGATAATGATGAAACATTAACCGGCATTCTAATGTTAGATATCGACTTTTTTAAACGGATTAATGACCATTATGGCCATAGTGCCGGTGATGCAGTATTGATAGAAGTCAGTAATCGTTTACTCGATAGCTGTCGAGAGCAAGACATAGTGGTGCGCTGGGGAGGCGAGGAAATATTATTGTTATTAAACGATATTTCATTGGCACAGGTTCCCGTTTTTATAGAACGAATTTTAAATAAATTAGCAGAAACACCAGTGCAGTACGAACAGCACCGTATTAATATCTCAGTGAGCGGTGGCTTTATTCATTTACCCTTCTCTGGAGTTAATGAGCAGCAGCTAGACTGGGAAAAGGTAATGCAAATTGCGGATATGGCTTTATATTTAAGTAAAGCTAATGGTAGAAATCAGGTTTGTGTGGTTAATGGCTTAAAGGTTGAGTTTGAGCAGGCAAAAGCTTTGCTTTATGGTGACTTATCTAGTGCTATTCGCGAAGGGTTGGTTGATGTAACAACAATATCAGGCGCTAAAGGTAATGTTAGTTAATCTTAAATTAGGTATAAAGTTTTATGATGCATATTAAGCTGTTTACTTTGCGATACCTTATTGCTTTTGCATTTTTATTCTGCTTTCTACCTCTAGGCGCTACTGGAGTAGATGTCGAATTAGAGCAAGAGCTAGAACGTTATATTCAGCTTATTGATGATAATAAAGAGGCTGAGGCAGGAGACTTATTGCAGCAGCTAAAGCTATCCTATGGTAATGCTAATAACCCAGCTGTAGCCAGTAAAGCGCGGCTGCTAGGTTATTTAATAACAGATTCTTATTATAAAACTGATATTGATGTAAAAAATGAAGCTGAAACTGACGCATTATTGCAGCAAATGTTGCAGCTTACAGAAGTTACTGATAACCCGAATGTGTTAACTGAAATTTATGCTACTGAGTTAGAGTTGCTGCTATTTCAGAACAAGCTGGATGATGCCATTCTTAAAGCCGATGTATTAGTAGACTTATTACCACATACAACAGACTTACGAATAGCTTATTTTGGCCACAATGTATTAGGCAGGCTGTATCGAGCTGACACTCAGTATGAGCTGGCCTTGCAGCACTTTATAAGTGGCATGGATGTTATTACGCAAACCAATGATAAATTTACTTTACGCCGCCGAGCATTTTTAAATTTTAATATGGCAAGGGTGCATGCTGAATTAAAAAACTGGTCGCAAGCAAAACAGCTAACAGAGCAGTTAGTGCGAGATGCCATTAAATATCAGCACTTAGATATGTTACCCAATTTTTATTTATTGCTGGGTTATATAGCAGGAATAGAACAGCGCTTAGAAGATGCTATTCAATTTGATACTTTAGGTTTAGAAGCTGCGCTAGCCAATGGTAATAAACGTTTAGCTTTAACCTTTGAGAATAATTTAGCTGTTAGTCATATTGATCTTAAACAAATTGAACAAGCAAAAACTATATTAGAGCGAGCTAAGCAGCGTGCAATAAGTATAGGTAATGAATATAGTCGACAGCTATCGCTATTAAATTTAGGCTATATTCGCGTATTAGAAGGTGAGCACGATGCTGGTATTGAGCAAATTAAAGCTAGCATGGATTATTTTAGACAGCATGCGACAAAAGTAGATTTTGAATCATATTATGATTCTTTATCTGATGCTTATGCGGTGGCAGGCAGATACCAAGAACAAGCAGATTTATTACTTGAACGCATGGCTTTGCGTGAGGATATTCGCACTACAGTGCGTGAAGCACGCTTAAATGAATTGCAAAACCGCTATGACACTAAAGCAAAGGCGCAGCAAATTACAATTTTAGAGCATGAAAACACTTTAAAAGCTCAGCTATTAGAAAATCAGCAATTACAACAGAAGTTAACTTTGCTTTTTGTAATATTAATGCTTTTTGCCGCTGTTGCTTTGTACTCTTTATATCGTAAAGTTCGCCAATCTAATAAAAAGCTATCCGAAACTAACCAACAATTAGCAATTCAATCACAACGTGATCCCTTAACGGGGCTATATAATCGTCGTGCTTTACATGAGCATATGGAGGTCCGCAGTAAAAAGCGTCGCGAAAATGATAGTGAAAGTACTTTAACTGGCATCTTAATGTTAGACATTGATTTTTTTAAGCGTATTAATGATCATTATGGCCACAGTGCGGGTGATGCGGTATTAATAGAAGTAAGTAAGCGCTTGTTAGAGAGTTGCCGGGAACAAGACCTAGTTGTGCGCTGGGGCGGCGAAGAAATTTTATTGTTATTAGATAATATCTCTTTAGAAAAAGTCCCTATTTTTATTAAGCGGATCTTAAATAAACTTGCTGAGGCTCCAGTACAATATGAACAACACAGGATTAATGTTAGTGTCAGCGGTGGCTTTATTCACCTGCCTTTTGCTAATATCAGTGAACAAGAGCTGGATTGGGAAAAAGTAATGCAAATTTCTGATATGGCGCTCTATCGTAGTAAAGCCAATGGTCGCAATCAAGTGTGTATGATAAATGGTTTAAATGTAAACTTTGCGACAGCAGAAACGCTCTTATACACTGACCTGACAGGCGCTATTCGAGAAGGGTTGATAGATGTGGCCACAGTGACAGGACCTGGTGGTAATGTTAATTAGGCTTAGTTTTGTTCTATTAAATTTTTAATTATAAAAAGTATTTCAAAACAGCATGGAGAGGCTCAAGTGCATTTACCTCATAAATTAACCTTAATGGTCGCTGCAATAAGCTTGTTGCTTACCGGCTGTGGCGGCTCGGGTAGTTCGATTGACACTGATGATATATCTGGGGGTAATCAGCTTGTTTATACGCCAGGTCAATATTTAGCAGAGTCTAAATTGAAAGATTATTGTGCGATACCACGCAAGGGTATAGACCCCTTTAGCAATAAAGCTTATCCAGATAAGGTAGGCTCAGCTTTGCATGAAAAACTTTGGCTGCGCTCTTGGAGTAACCGCACTTACTTATGGTACCGCGAACTGAGTGATCTTAATCCTGCCGGCTACAATGTTGTCGACTATTTTCATCGATTAAAAACAGATGGCAAAACCGATTCTGGTGCTAGTAAAGATAAGTTCCACTTTGTACAGAATACTGCCGATTATTTGCAGCAAACTCAAAGTGGTGTTGAATCAGGTTACGGAATTAGCTGGCACTTAAATCAAGGCGTACCACCGCGCAAACTGACGGTTGCTTATACCGAGCCTGGTTCGCCAGCTGCTAGTGCGGGTATTAGCCGTGGTGATGAGGTTAGATTTGTTAATGGTGTCGACTTTGTAAATGATAATACTGATGAGGGGCTTGCAAAAATTTTAGCCGGTCTGTATCCGAGTTCAGCAGGTGAATCGCATCAGATTGTTATGCAGAAAGTGGCCGGAAATCAAATGACTTACAATGTGCAATCTGCAGATGTTGCTACTACACCAGTGCAAAATGTCTCGGTAATAAATACCGATATTGGCAAAGTGGGCTATTTGGTGTTTAACAGCCATATCGCTATAGCCCAACCACAACTTATAAGTGCCATAGAAAAATTCGGTACAGAAAACATTTCAGAGCTAGTGATTGATTTACGCTATAACGGTGGTGGCTTGTTAGCTTTAGCATCACAGTTTGGATATATGGTTGCTGGCAATAATATTATCCAAGATCGCTTTTTTGAAAAAGTACAGTTTAATGATAAATATCCAAATACGAACCCAGTAACGGGTGCTCCGCTACAGCCAATGCCTTTTTATGATACTGTTATTGATTACAATCAGGGCCGGTTAACATCACAGGCATTACCTACACTAGGTTTAAATAGAGTCTTTGTCCTTACGAGTGAGTCAACTTGTTCGGCAAGCGAAGCCTTTATGAATGCTTTGCGTGGCGTAGATGTTGAAGTAATTCAAATAGGCGGCCAAACTTGCGGTAAGCCTTATGGCTTTTATCCAGCAGACAACTGTGGCCTTACATATTTTACCGTGCAATTCTCTGGCATAAATGCTAAAGGTTTTGGTGACTACGCTGATGGTTTTATACCAGTAGAATATCCGGTTTATGCAGCAGATGTTAAAGGCTGTGCAGTAGAAGATGATTTTAAACATAATTTGGGTAACACTGCCGAAGCGAGTTTAAATACAGCTTTATATTTTGCAAAACATCATAGCTGTCCTGTCGTTGCTGCATCAGTATCACAACAAGTAGATAAAACAGATTCATTCGCGGCAGTCAAAGAAACTGGTACAGTTGAGTTTAAACTAAAACAACCTAATCTACTTTTAGATAACCGGATTAGTATGCCGATTTTACCACTGGAGTAATGATGAAAAAATTAACTTTAGTGGCTAGCGTTATCTTGGCTTTTGGTTGCCAGAATATGACAACTGCTGCCCAGCCTGCAGTACTTAACATGGTGAATGCTGATGTTAAACTGCAGTTACAGCAAGGCATAATAGCGTTATCGGGCGGGGCACCGGTGAAGTTGTCTGATACTGTACTGACCAACGACAATATATTGATTATTGAACAAGCACTACTACGAGACTCTAGGGGTTTACCTATAATGGGGCGACATCAGTTACCAACTCGTACATATAGCTTATGGCTAGATAATAAACGCTGTTGGCTCCAAGATGAAAGTAGCGAAAAACGGGTAGAGCTAACTAAAGTAAGCTGTATGCCCTTTGCCAAGGACCCTTAACTATATATCTGTCAGATATAGGTTATTAGGATATGTTTTATTAGGGATAATATCGCTGTTTTAGGTAAATTAGCTATGATGGTACGGCACTACTTTGTATATACCCTGCTCTTGCTTTTTAGCTTGTTTCTTAGCACTGCTTTTGCTCAAGCTCAAGAAGGTGATGTTGATCCAAAACTAGAGCAACAGCTTGATAAATATGTAGAGCTATCTCAAAACGATAGAGAGTCGAGTATGGCGTTAATAGCAGAACTCGCTGAAACCTCTAGCCTTAATCCCGCCTTACAAAGTCGCGCCAGATTACTGGGGTATTTATCTACTAATGCTTATTTTGCTAAAGATTTTGAGCTCAGCAATAAACTGTTACAGCAGTTGCTAAAAATTGCTGCAGAAACCGAGAATCAAAATATTCACAGTGAAGTCTATGCTACTGAAATAGAGCTATTAATGTTTCAGCAAAAGTTAAATGATGCAGTCATTAATTCAGAGCAAGCTGAGCTAGCACTTGAGCAAGCGACAGATCCTAGAGTTAGATTTTATGCCCATAATGTTTTAGGCCGGTTATTTCAGACCGATAGTAAATATGAAAAAGCCCTACAACATTATATTGGCGCCTTAGATGCCGTAAGTGAAACAGATAATGCCGCTAAATTACGGCGCAGAGCCTTTCTTAATTATAATATTGCCTTAGTTCATACTGAGCTTAAGAACTGGAGTGAAAGCCGACAGATTACTGAGGAATTGCTTGCAGATGCTATTAAATATCAGTTTAATGATTATTTACCTCAGCTATATTTATTATTAGGTTATATCTCTAACGCAGAAAAAAACTTTACTGAAGCCATAAAGGTCTATGAACAAGGTTTAGAGGTTGTGGTTAATGCTAATATTGAAGGCTTAGTTTTAATATTTGAAAATAATATTGGGGCTGCTTATATAGAGCTTGAGCAATATGCCGCTGCAAAAAAAGTGTTACTTAAAGCTTTGCCGTTAGCAGAAAAATTAGCCGATGAAAATCTACAACATCTCATTAGAATGAACTTAGGTTTTATTAAAGTGATGGACGGTGAACACGCTGAAGGCATTGCGCAAATGCAAACAAATTTAGCGTATTTTGAGCATAATGGCACTAAGTCTCAATATGAATCTTTTTATGAGTGGCTACCTAAAGCTTATGCTGCCGCGGGTATGTATAAGCAGCAGGTAGAGAGCTTATTGCTACTGATGCAATTGCGTGAAGATATTCGTTCTACAGATAGAGAGTCACGCTTAAATGAGCTACAAAATCGCTATGATAATAAATCTAAAGCGCAGACCATTATATTGTTAGAGCAAGAAAATAAACTTAAAGCAGAGTTACTAACAAACAAACAATTGCAGCAAAAACTAATGCTGCTAATTGTATTATTAATACTATTTACAGGTGTGGGCTTGTGGCAGCTGTATCGTAAAGTTAGGCGCTCTAACCTTAAGTTAAATGAAACCAATAAGCAGCTAGCGTTGCAATCGCAACGAGATCCATTAACCGGCTTGTATAATCGTCGAGCCTTGCAACAATATATGGAAAAACGCAGTAAGCAGGGGTTGCGCGAAAAAGATAATAATCTTAGTTTAACGGGGCTACTATTATTAGATATTGATTTTTTTAAGCGAATTAATGACCACTACGGCCACAGCGTAGGTGATGCTGTTTTAATAGAGCTAAGCCAGCGTTTACAGGCGACTTGTCGCACTGAAGATTTAATAGTGCGCTGGGGGGGCGAAGAAATTCTATTGCTCTTAAATGATATCTCAGCAAGTAAAATTGCAGATTTTATTCAGCGTGTTTTACAGGTTATTGCTGAGCAGCCGGTTGAATTTAAAAAGCATAGTATTAATGTAACGGCTAGTGGTGGCTTTATTCATTTACCTTTTTCGGGGGTTAGTGAGGAGTTATTAAACTGGGAAAAAGTATTACAGATTGCTGATATGGCGCTGTATCTTAGCAAGGCTAATGGCCGTAATCAGGTATGTATGATTAATGGTTTAGCCGTTAGCTATGAGCAGGCTGAAAGCTTGCTTTACACAGACTTAGCAAGTGCTATCCGTAAGGGCATGGTAAAGGTGTCTACAGTAACAGGCCCTGGTGGTAATGTAAGTTAGCGCTCAGCTGCGGGTAAACCGTATCCCCTAGGTTGGTAGCCTAAGTGCCATTCACGTAGGCCGCTAACAAAAGGATTGTCGTGGTCCATGGCAATGGCTAATTGTTGGTTAAGTTCACGCTCGTTTGCATCGACCGGATCTTGATTATGCCAAGCCATAAATAATTGCTGTTGCTGCCTTGATAGCGTAAGGGCATATTTATCCGCCATATAAAAATAAATTCGAGCTATGTCACCACGAATAACCGCTGCAGGCTCAATGCTACGCTGTTTAAAGTCTATTTTTACTGGGCAGGCTCCATGCTGAACTGAGGTAGATGGCAGCATAGTAAATTGATAGTTACTGCGATCGCCGTTAACTTCGCCAATAGCGGGTTTTAAGTTATATAAGTCTGCTTCCATGCTTTTAAATACTGCGTCGTTTTTTATGCAGTTTTTTCGACCACCATTTTGCCAACACTGTCTTTGGTGACCAAAATGATGGGCTGGCATGACGTGTTCCCACTCAATTCTATTGGCACGATTTGTATTCTTTCGCACTTGATAACCACAAGCGGCTAAATCAGGTATACCTTTCTTACCTTGCCATTGAATAGGGCAGTTACAATAAAAGCTATTGCTTTGTGGGGCATAAATAGCTTGAGCCATAACTTTTGCTTGGTTAAAACTACTAGGTGCTGCATTTAACTGTAAGCTGGTTAAGATTAAAACGATAACTGTAATAACAGTTAAAATACGATACTTCATTCACTACTACCTAATATATACGACAGTGAAACTACGATTATTATCTGATTTAGCTTACATAATTCAGTTTAATCCGTGCTGAATAAAGCTAATAAATCATCTGCTTTACCTTGCCACGGCTGGCCTTTACTGCCAGCAAACATTTGGTCAGCCAATTGTTGTTTATGCTGCTGTAAAAGTTGTACCTTTTGTTCTACTGTATTGCTAGCAATAAGCTTGTACACAAAAACAGCTTTATCTTGACCTATACGGTGCGCTCTGTCCGTGGCTTGAGCTTCAGCTGCGGGGTTCCACCAAGGATCATAATGGATTACTGTATCGGCTGCGGTTAAGTTTAAACCTGTGCCCCCGGCTTTTAAACTGATTAAAAACACTCGAGTTTCGCCTTGTTGAAAAGCATCAATTTGTTGTTGTCTATGTTTAGTTTGCCCGGTTAGTTTACTGTAACTAATTTTTAATGCTTTTAGTTCGTCTTCAATTAATGTAAGCATGCTAGCAAACTGGCTAAATAATAAAATATTACGACCTTCTTCTAGCATTTCGGGTAGGGTATCGCGCAACCATTGTAATTTGGCATTACTTTTTACCGACCGAGCATGTTCAACTGGCACTAAGCGGGCATCACAGCATGCTTGGCGTAATTTAAGCAGTGCATCTAAATATTGAATTTGGCTAGCGGCAACGCCTTTTTGAATAAACAGCTCTCGTATCTTAGTTTCCATAACTAAACGAATACTTTCATACAAGTTACGTTGGTCGGCTTCCAATTCTAATAATTGAATTATTTCGGTTTTTTCGGGTAATTCGGCAGCAACTTGTGCTTTAGTACGGCGTAAAATAAATGGCGCTATACGTTGTTTTAAAGCATGAGCTCGCTCCATATCGCCATTCTTCTCAATCGGCTTGCGGTATACCTGATTAAAGTGTGTATCATTACCCAATAAACCGGGTAATACAAAGTCAAAAATAGACTTTAGTTCACCTAAATGATTTTCCAGCGGTGTACCTGTTAAGGCGAGTTTAAAATCTGCTTTTAGCGCCCGTACTGCTTTTGCCGCTTGGCTACCAGCATTTTTTATATGCTGAGCTTCATCCAAAATAACGGTAGATAAAGGCTGTTGCAGGTAATGTTTAAGATCGCGCACGACTAAAGGATAAGTGGTGACAATAACATCGTAATCTGCCAGTTGATTAAACAGCGCTTGCCGCTTATTGCCATGCACTTGTAATACCCGTAATTGCGGGGTAAAGCGTGCTGCTTCATTTAACCAATTGCCAAGCACACTAGTAGGGCAAATAATTAAGGCTGGATGCTTTAGCTCACCTTGTTGCTGTTGCAATAAAAGCAAACTAAGCGTCTGTAGCGTTTTGCCAAGGCCCATATCATCAGCCAAAATCCCACCTAAACCATACTGGCGTAAAAACTGCAGCCAGTTTAAGCCTTGGTGCTGATAGTCTCGAAGCGACGCCTGTAGACCTTGGGGGATAGTACAATTATCAATCCCGCTAAAATTATGTAGCAGCTGGCTAAGTTTCTGGGCTCTTTGGGCATTAATAAACTTAAGATCTTTGCCTACTTCCTCAGACAATAAAGCCGCTTTAAATGCCGGCAGCTCAATACTAAAAGCCGGTTTTGACGGATTAAGCAGCTGCAAAATAGTGTCGATAAACGGCTGAATAAGCTCGGGCGCTAAGGCTAATTTACCTTGTGGCAATGACAGCCAAATAGGCTTATTGGCTTCTGGTAAACCATGTTGGCGTAACCATTGGCTAATTAAGGGTAATAATGGCACTTGCTGGCCATTAATATCGACGTGTACCGCTAATGAAAAGCCACCGCTATTGCTATCTTCCACTTGCAGATAAGGAGCTTCTACTAAGATATCTAAATTAAATTCTTCATCACGCTCTATTAGCCAGCCTTGTTGCTCTAATTGCGGTAGTGCATCTAAAAAAGGTTGCCATAGCAAAGGGTTATCTGGCCCTGCGCCGGCATTAAAACAACTATGCTCTTGCCAAGGTGCGGTAGCAATATCAACCTGTTGTAACTCAAGTGCAATTAATTGCTCTAGGGCTGCAGTTTCTATTGCACGGCTGCGCTTAATGAAAACAGTATCTTCGCCATCAAATTGTTCTGTCTGCGGCTGGTTTAAATTAAGCGGTAATAAATAGTTAGCATAATTAAACTGTAAAATAACCACAGGCTCTCTGCGTTTTTTAGCGGCTACTGTTAGCATTTTTAATTGCAGTACTGGTTTGGCTTTAGCAGTAATTTGTTTAACACCAGCCGCTTGAGGTACAGGCAGAGCTTGGTTTTGAAATAGCTGCTGCAGTCTACCAATGCTAGAGGCTAAGGCTTGTTGAGGAATAGCCGGGATTTTTTTTAATAAACGTAGCTGTTGGCTATTTAGCTCGGTATCTAATTCGCCTAAGGTATAACTATTGGTATTTAAATAGCAAGGCGGCTCAGTGTACACCAACTCTAATTTAGTCTCGGCATCATCACCAGACCAAGTTAATTGTTGACCAGATTCGGTGCTATGCCAGCGAAACTGCATCCGTTGTTTGTTGCCCCAGCGCACAGTATGACGGGCTTCACTAAAAAAGCAGCGGCCTGTATCCAGCAATTGCTGTAATAACAAAAAGCCCCATTCACCTTCTAATACAGGTAAGTCGTGTTGGCTTTGAGCGCGAAAATAAGAAAGTAACCGGTAATCTTGCGGATCTATCCAAGGTGGCATGCTTGGGCTAACTAAATCATATTTTCCAATAGCGACACCTTTGGTATAGCCGCCTTTTTTACTAATACGCACTCGTCTAGGGTTAAGCTGTAAGCCTGCCCGGCCATAAGAAAGTAGATACAAAATACTGTCTTTGTCTTCAGTTTTAGGTTGCAAGGTTTGCTCGACCTGGGTAAACCAATTATCTAAAGCGCGTAAGGGCTGTTGCTCTATTTGTAGCTTGTAGTCTTGATAATCGCGTTGCAACTTAAGTAATACGGCAAGCACATGCTTACAGCTAGTTCCAACCGGACAAGTACAGCGGTTTTGTAACTGCCAAAGGCCATTTTTTTCTGACAAGCTAATATATTGGCGATAGGGGGCAAACGCGGCTCCCCAGACTTGCGCCGTAATGTCTGATAAGTTGTCGTTATACTCTAACTTTAAGACTTTACCAGCTTGCAAGTAAGCTTGAGCGCGATGAAATGTTGCCGTATCAAACCATTGTTGCAGTTGTTGTTGACTAAATGGCGAAGCAGATATATCCGTCATAGCACCTAATATTTTACCTCAAAGGCGTTATGCTACCGCAGTTTTGCTAGAAGCCAAAGTTATCAGCCGCTA
Organism: Rheinheimera sp. MMS21-TC3; assembly: GCF_032229285.1. Lineage (NCBI taxonomy): Bacteria > Pseudomonadati > Pseudomonadota > Gammaproteobacteria > Chromatiales > Chromatiaceae > Rheinheimera > Rheinheimera sp. MMS21-TC3. The sequence goes on along the minus strand of NZ_CP135084.1, from coordinate 3,109,171 downwards.
TTTGCGCTTAATTCAGCATTTGTTTACTGTTTGTACAGAAATAACTAGCTGGGCAGGTTATTTTTATTTCAGCTAACTTGTTAAATGTTAATTATGTGCTAAATATTAGTTATTAATGGTTAGTGTGATAATAGGACAGCGGATGTCATTAGCGGTTGTATATAGTCGGGCACGCTATGGTTTAGATGCCCCTTTAGTTACAGTAGAAGTACATATCAGTAATGGTTTACCTGCTTTTCAACTTGTAGGATTGCCAGAAACCTCGGTTAAAGAATCTAGAGACAGAGTGCGCAGCGCTATGGTTAATAGTGGCTTTGCCTTTCCTGATCGGAAAATTACCGTAAACCTAGCGCCGGCAGATTTGCCAAAAGAAGGCGGCCGTTTTGATTTGCCTATAGCACTGGGGATTATTGTTGCCAGTGGCCAGTTAGCCGAAAAAAGCTTATTAGGTTTTGAGTTTTGTGGTGAGCTTGCTTTATCGGGCGAGATAAGACCCATTTTAGGTGAAATACCGGTTGCTATAGCTTGCCGAGAAGCTAAAAGAGCCATAGTGCTACCAATGCTAAATGCCCAACAAGCGCAGCAAGTCACTAATGTTGCCGTGCATGGGGCAGATCACTTATTGCAAGTGCATAGCTTTTTGCTTGCTCAGCAAGCTTTACCTGTCATTCCCGCTTTGCCGATTGCCCCAACTAACCTACAAGCTGATTTAGCCGATGTAAAGGGGCAGGCTCATGCTAAACGAGTATTAGAGATAACAGCTGCTGGTGAGCATAATTTATTAATGTTGGGCCCTGCAGGCACTGGCAAATCTATGTTGGCGCAGCGACTGCCTAGCATTATGCCGCCTTTAACTGAATCTGAGGCCTTAGCAACAGCAGCAATCTATTCCATAGCCGGATTAACCCGCAATTTAACCGATTGGCGGCAGCGGCCATTTCGTAGTCCGCACCATACTAGCTCTGCTGTAGCTTTAGTGGGTGGTGGCTCAGTGCCAAGGCCTGGTGAAATTTCATTAGCCCATCATGGAATTTTATTTTTAGATGAGTTGCCTGAATTCCCGCGAAAAGTGCTAGACGTGCTTCGAGAGCCATTAGAAACCAACAAAGTTCATATTAGCCGCGCCGCTCGGCAGGCCGAGTTTCCGGCTCAGTTTCAATTAGTAGCGGCTTTAAATCCAAGCCCTACAGGTCATCATGAAGATGGTCGTTCTTCACCAGAGCAAGTTATGCGCTATTTAAATCGCTTATCAGGGCCTTTTATCGATCGGATTGAGTTGCAAATTGAAGTGCCTTTGCTACCCAAAGGCATGTTAAGTCAAAATAGCCAAGAAGAAAGCAGTGCCAGCGTGCGTGAAAGAGTATTAGCAGCAAGAGAAATCCAAATACAACGCCAAGGCAAAGCTAATGCGAGATTAAATGGTCGAGAAATTGCTAAGTACTGCCCGTTAAGCCAAGCTGATGCGAGTTTCTTAGAGGATACGATTCATCGTTTTCAGCTGTCTGCTCGTACTTACCATAAGGTAATAAAAGTGGCGCGTACTATAGCCGATTTACAGTTAAAAACAGATATTAACAAAGCTCATATTATGGAAGCGCTCAGCTACCGCGCTTTAGAACGGTTGCTGAGCTATTTAAAAAGTTAAAAAACTAATATCTAGAGCTTAAGCTTTAAGTTGCCAGTTAAGGGTATTGCCAGCAAAGAAAGGCACTATTGGCTTACCATTAGGTAAGGTGATTTCGTTAGGGACTTGCCATTGCTTGCGCTCAAGAGTCACTGTAGTGGTATTACGTGGTAAGCCATAAAAGTCAGCGCCGTAATGACTAGCAAAGCCCTCTAAGTTTTCTAAACAACCTAAGTCATCAAATACTTGGGCATACAACTCAATAGCACTGTGGGCGCTATAGCAACCGGCACAACCGCAAGCTGACTCTTTAGCGTGCTGAGCATGAGGTGCAGAGTCTGTGCCTAAGAAAAACTTAGTGTTGGCAGAAGCTACCGCTGCACGTAAGGCCTCTTGATGGGTACGACGCTTTAATACCGGCAAACAATAGTTATGTGGCCTTACACCACCTACTAATAAGTCATTACGGTTTAACAGTAAATGTTGTGGCGTGATAGTCGCGGCGATATTGGCAGGTGCTTCTGTTACAAAGCTAACCGCATCAGCGGTAGTAATATGCTCAAACACCACTTTTAAGCTTGGTAATTTGGCCACTATATGCTGCAAGTAGCGATCAATGAATATTTTTTCTCGATCAAAAATATCAATATCATGATCAGTCACTTCACCATGCACTAATAATAACATACCTGCTTCGGCCATAGCTTCAAAAACAGGGTAGAGGCTATCTAAAGCACTAACTGCATCGGCAGAGTTAGTGGTTGCGCCTGCTGGATATAGCTTAGCCGCCACAACACCAGCAGCTTTAGCTTGTTGAATATCTAGCTTGCTGGTTTTGTCGGTTAAAAACAAAGTAAGCAACGGCTCAAAATTACTGCCTTTTGGCCTAGCAGCTAAAATACGTTGCCGATAGGCGTTAGCCATAATGGCGTTAATAACCGGTGGCACTAAGTTTGGCATCACAATAGCGCGGGCAAATTGGCGTGCAGTAGCAGGCACGGTTTCGTGCAGCATATCATCATCACGAAAATGTAAATGCCAATCATCTGGGGTAAGAATGGTTAAACTGGTCATAGCAAACTCCTGCAAGCAGTAAGGCAAAATAGCTGCTGTATTCTAGCAACTTCATTGCCATACTGCATTGCTTAAATCAGCTTTAGACTGCGCTGCTTATTTGCTAAACTGGCTCCTTTATTTTTGTTAGCTAAATTGGGATCTTAACTATGGCAGAATTAGACTTTAATCTTGATCACTTAGACTTTGCCGCGGCTGAAGAAAATGTGCTGCAGCAACAAGCAGAATTAGACCGAGCGGCCGCAGCTGAAGCACTAATAGCCGATGATGATGACGACTGTAGTGGTGGTGCTTGTAAAATTTAAGAAGCAACTATTTTAGGGGCAATTTTACGCCATAACTGACTGGCAGCAATAAGCAAGACTCCTGCTAACATTAAAAATGAAAACGGTAATGCAGTGGCATTATAAAAGAACGCTAAAAGTGGGCCAGCTAAGGCACCACTGCCAAAGCGTAAGGTGCCGATAACCGCGGTTGCCGTGCCGCTGTTTTTAGGAAACTCCATAATAATCATAGCATCAGCGTTAGTGGCAATAAGGCTTAAGCTGGCCATTAACGGCGCTATGGTTAATACAGTGTAAACTAGAGAGAACTGCCAAAAGTTAAATAGTGTTAAAGCGCAGGCACTAACAATGGCGGCTATTAAGCCAAACTGCAGCATACGTTGTGGGCCTAGCCGAGTAACAATACGGCTATTAACAAAGTTAGCTAACATTAGCATAGCGACATTAAAACCAAATAATAAACTAAACTGTTGTTCATTAACGTTAAAATATTCAATATAAACAAAAGGTACGGCAGTTAAAAAGCAAAAAAATGAAAATGAAGCAAACATAGAAGTAGCAATATTTGGTCTAGCGTTGACTTTGCTAAAAACCACTTTATAACCGGAAAAAAATTGGGCTGTTTTAGTTTCTTGGTGTGGCGTGCCTTCAGGTAAAAATCGCCAGCTAAGTATGACAATTAAGAGTGCGTAAACAGCTAAGACAATAAAAATCATTTGCCAGTTGCTAACCCATAAAACACCACTGCCAATAGCGGGGGCTATTAACGGTGCTAGCATCATAATCATAGAAACATAGGACATACCTTTGGCGGTGTTTTGCTGGTAAATGTCACGGACTATACCCGGCACTACTACTGTGGCAGCTGCGCCAAATAAAGCCTGCAAGGCTCGCCAAAATAAAAACCACTCAATACTTTGCACTAAGCTTAAAATGACACTAGCTGCAATAAAGCCAGATAAGCCAATTAGGGCCAGTGGCCGCCGACCAAATCTGTCAGCTAAAGGGCCACAAAGCAGCATACTCAAACCATAAGCAGCTAAAAATATACTTAAAGACTGCTGGACCATACCAATAGTAGTATCAAGCTGCTTGGCCATTATTGGCATAGCAGGCAGATACATATCAATCGCTAAGGGGGTAGTGGCGACAATGGCTGCTAATAAAATAATAATCCAATTAGCCGGTTGTTTAGACATGATAGGGGCTCCTAAAGTAGCGTTGAGCATGATACGGGCTTTAAAGCAAAGGCCCAAGGCTAATCGAAATTATTCTACTTTTCGCTGCACAAGGGTAAGGGTGAAACAGGCGCCGCCTAGGGCTGAGTCGCTGATATTAATATGGCCATTGTGCCATTGCATAATACGCTGCACTATTGCTAAACCTAAGCCAAAACCTCCGCCTTGTTTATTTCGGCTGCTTTCTTGGCGATAAAACGGCTCTAAAACTTGTTGGCGTAGTGCTGCTGGAATACCTGGGCCATCATCTTCAACTACCACTTGCCAGCCAGCTGAAATGGGTAACAATGATAGCTTAATGTGCTGTTTAGCATAACGTTTAGCGTTAATAATAATATTTTGTATCGCCCGCTCTAAATAGTGACCATCGCCATAGAACATAGCCTCCTCTGCTAACTGCATACTAATGGTAGCACCGGGTAGTGGGCTTAGCTTCTCTTGTAAATTAGTTAATAGTTCAGTTAAATTGATATGTTGATAATTAAGCGGGGATTGTGCTGTTTCTAACCGAGCATAATCCAATATTTCATCCACTAGTTGTTGCAGCTCACGTACATCTTGTAGCATCATTTTACGCTCATCACTAGGTAGTTGATGAGCCATTTCTAGGGCAAAGTTTAACCTTGCTATGGGGGTGCGTAACTCATGCGAAACGGCTTGGGTCATTTCCCGTTGTAAGTTTAATAAATTAGTTACTTGCTCTGTTAGTTGTTGCACGCTTTGGCTGATAGGAGCTATAACACTATGCTTAGGTAGTGTTAAGTCTATTTTATTATGTTGATCAAAACTGTGTAAGCCTTGTTGCAGTTTGCGAATATCACGGGCAATAGGCCAGAGCCATAAGGCTAACGCTATAGCTAATAACACAAAAAATAATAAATTAAACCAAGCTGTGGCGTGACTTTCTTGGGTTAACGGCAGCGGACCTAAACGCCACAACTGATCTTGTTGCAGGTAATAAAAATAAACGGCATCAGCTTGAAACAGTTTTATTATTTTGCCTTGTTGCAGTTGTTGTTGCTCTGCTGGTAACCAACTTATACTGTCAAACTCTACTGCACTTATTGCTAAGTCAATAAAGTTGGGCCATTGCTGACTGGGCTGGCTTAAGCCGTAAGCCAGTTGTTTTTCATAACTAGCTAACCAAGCCGGCTCTAAGTTTGGCTGCCATTTTTGCCATAATTGCTCAACCGCCCAGCCACTGCCTAATAATACTAAAAAAATAACTAGATAAAAATGCCAAAATAAACGCTGCATAGTTAGCCGTTATTGCCAAGCATCAGCAACAAACAAATAGCCTTTACCCCAAACGGTTTTAATGCGAAACGGCGTTTCAGCATTGTCACCTAATTTGCGTCTTAAATGGGAAACGCGAACATCAACGGTACGGTCTAAACCGTCATATTCTCGGCCAATGATTTGCTGATGTATAGCTTCACGCTTTAATGTTTGTCCGGCATGTTGGGCTAACATCCAGAGTAAATCGAATTCATAACTGGTTAGATCAACTCGCTGCTGATTTAACCAAGCTTCACGGGCACGTTGCTTTAATACTAACTGATCAAATTGTAGCTCTTGTTGTGTTGATTGGGTATGGATATGACCACGACGTAGCAGAGCATTAATACGAGCAACTAGTACTCTGGGCTCTACTGGTTTTATTACATAATCGTCTGCACCCAACTCTAAGCCTAATACTTGGTCAATATCACTTTGTTTAGCGGTTAAAATTAATACTGGCCCTTTATACCAAGGTCTAATTTGTCGGCAAACGGCAAAGCCATCTAAACCTGGCAGCATTAAGTCTAATATAATAGCGTCGGGTTGAAACTGCCGGCAGTGCTCTGCAACTGCATCGCCTCTAGGCTGGCATTGGACTTCAAAACCATGGTGGGTTAAAAAGCTTTGTACTAGTGATGCCAGACGATTATCGTCCTCTACTAACAAGATTTTTGTCATTAGAAAATACTCCAGGGGCCGTTTAATCGTCGGGGTTTAATCGGCTTACGACTAAGCACTTGCAGCTCGGTTTGTAAAATGATTAAGGCCGTATTAGTTTGCAGTGATAAAGTTGTGTTTTGCCAAGGTATTTTTTCTTGCCAACTGCCGGTTTTACTTGGTTGCCAGCAGTGTAAAGTTTGCTCTGAAGTAGCTACACATAGAGATTGTGTTGTTGCACTGTGCCATTGTACTTTTAGGGTAGTTAAACAAGCTTGATCAAGGCGCTCAGCAACACAAGTGTTAGGGCTAACCCGCCAACAAATATCTGCTTTGCATTGTTCTGCATCAGTACTTGCACTAGCAAGTGCTATAACTAACCAAAATCCATGCATTATAAAAACCGATAATTAACACCAAAAAACCATGTTGTAATATGATCAGAGCGTGTTAGAGGGCTATTAGTCATGGCTTTATCCAGATATAAATAACGTAAAAAGCCCACTAAGGTTGCGCGCTCTGTTATCGGTTGCCGCCATTGTAAGCTAATTTCTGGTTGCCAGCTTGCTTTAGCTTGGTAATGTTGAATATTAAAAGGTTCATATTGGTTTATACCATAATAGGTATCCATAAGTTTGGCACCTTTCCAAAATAAACGCCCGTTTAGCTGCCACCAGCCCGTAGAATGCTGCCAGCTTTTACCAAGACTAATACTAACATGATGGCCATTATAACTATTACTAATATCATGCCAAATAATAGTTTGACCATGCCAGCTTTTTTTAAACCAATCTAGCTGTATACCTAGATCAACAGCGGTGGGCCTTTTATTTACTTGACTAATATTTGCTGCAGCAGCAGCCGATTTTTCAACAACGGAAGCTTGAGGCGTTAAGGGAGAAGTAAAAGGAAAAGCGGTAAAGTTGCTGCTAAACCATTTTTGGAAGTAGCCTTTTTCAGGGTTTAATTGACTAACTAAGCTAAGTTGCCAGTTCGGGGTTAATGGTTTAGTTAAGCCTAATTTACCGTTATCAAAAAACCAATATTCTGCATAATAGTAAAAGTCGGGTAACACAACTAAAGGTAACTCTGCTCCGCCATATAATGGATTAGAACGCTGACCATAACCTAAGCTTAGGCTAAACATAAAATCTGGGTTTGTTATACAACCTTCGTCATTACAGTCAGCTACTTCGTCTGCACTTAAGCTTAACGAACAGAACCAGAGTAAAATAACGAGATAACGCACGGCACACCTTAATTAAAGCAATAGCTCAAGTTAGTCTAGCAACTTTAAAAACAACTTTTAAGATCGACTAACAATCTTTAACAAATATTAAGTTGTAGTCTTAGCGTTGTTAATTGCCTCTAAAGCCTCGTGCAATGTAGGGTAAAAAACTACAACACCTGGCTCTGGTTTTATCTGGGCTCTGGCCAGTGTTTTTAACGGTTGAAACTGTAAGTCTGCTATATACAACTGGGTATTTTCTGCTCGGCATTGCTTAATCAGCTTGGTTAAAGCCGCTAGCCCACCAGCATCTAATAATGGCACGCCGTCCATATATAAAATTATGCCTTTGCTATGTTGGGTTAAGTTACCAATATCTGCAAAAACCCGATCGGCAGCGGCAAAGAATAAGGGCCCACTAATCTTTAATGCTAACCAATGTTCCGGTAATGGCGCTGGAATATGTTTGCGCTGTTGACTGATATCGGTAACTTTGGTCATAGCGGCAATTTCTTTCATAAACAATAATGCTGCTAATACAATACCGGCGGTGATGGCAATAACCATATCAAAGAGTACAGTTAAAGAAAAACAGCAGAAAAATACCCAAATATCACTAATAGGCGCAGTTTTAATTAATTGTAGGGCCTTTTTAGCCTCACTCATATTCCAAGCAACAACAATTAACAGTGCGGCCAAAGCTGCCATAGGCAGATAAGATAATAAAGGCGCTAATAATACTAAGGCTAGTAACAAGACTAACGCATGCACCATAGCAGCAATAGGTGATTGAGCCCCTGCTTTATAGTTTACAGCCGAGCGGGCTAAAGCGGCGGTAGCAGTAATACCACCAAAAAACGGAGCAATGATATTACCTAAGCCTTGACCAAATAACTCGCTGTTAGCACTATGACGGCGACCCGACATACCATCTAATACTACGGCACAGAGTAATGATTCAATAGCACCAAGCATTGCCATGGCAAAAGCGGCGGCCAGTAGATCTTTTGCTAATGGCCAGCTAAACGTTAAGCCAACACCTTCGGGGCCAAGCTGTTGCCAAGGCCAAACAAAGCTGGGTAAGTAGGCGGGGATCCCGCTACCAATCTCGCCTTCAGGTGTTAGGTAACTAAAACGTGAGCCAATAGTATCTAGCTCTAAGCCTAGCTGCATAAAGATTAAAGCCAGTAAAGTACCTAAAAATAAAGCAGGTAAATGCGCAGGTAAAGCTGTTTTTAAACGTGGCCATAACAGCATAACGGCAAGTGTAACGGCACTTACAGTTAAAGTAGGCCAAGATGTATTGACTAAGTTGCTAACAAGCAATAGTGCTTTTTCTAGAGTGCTTTCAGGTAAATCGGTGATGGCTAAGCCAAAAAAATCATTAATCTGTAAAATGGCAATAACCACGGCTATACCGCTAGTAAAGCCCAAGGTGACAGGCGCAGGAATATATTCAATTAAACGGCCTAGCCTGAACATAGCCATTAGCAATAACATAATACCGGATAAGACAGTAGCGATAAGCAAACCGCTTAAACCATACTTCATGGCAACGGGATATAAAATAACAACAAAAGCGGCAGTAGGGCCTGAGACACTAAAGCGCGAACCGCCGGTTAGGGCAATAATAAAGCCAGCAATAATAGCAGTATACAAGCCATATTGCGGTGCAACGCCACTGGCAATAGCTAAGGCCATTGCTAATGGAATAGCAATAATACCCACTGTTACGCCAGCTAACATATCTTTTATAAATTTTTGTCGGCTGTAGCCTTCTGCCAAGGTTTCACGTAGCGCATAACCTAAGCGTAATGAACGTAAATAACTACGATTAGACACTTTAACTCCTACAAGCTTTTACGGGGCGGTAAAGCAACGTTAGCAAAAATAATACCAGCAACTAATGCCATAAAAATTAAAAAAGTTTGCTGGCCAATTCCCGTTGAGACAACAAACTCTTGGCCAGAAATAAGTGTATTTAAACCGATATAGGCTTTGCTACCAGGCACTAAGACGATTAAACCATGAGTCGCCACTATAGCAGCGGGTGCATTAGCAAAACGGGTAAATAAATTACTATAGATACCAACGGCAAAAGCACCAAAAAACGCGCCTAAGGTATAATCAAAAAAAGTTGCGCCGGTAATACTAACGCCATAAGCAATAAAACCAGAAGCAAGTGACCAGATCGTATATTTACCACGGCTTTTAAATAGCACCATTAACGAACAGCCTAAAATACCAATTGCTAGCCATGCCATCACATCGGGTATAGGCTCAGGCTTTATAAAGTCAACTTGGCCAAAAACACTAAAGCCAATTTCTATCCCTATAAAGGCACCAAAATAAAGCTTAAATAACAGCATTAAGGCGTCCATTACTCTGGCATTACCCGACACTAAATGTCTAGCGGCCAACTCAGCAAAGCCTAAGGTTAAAGCCAAGCCAGGAATAAAGACGATTATAGCCGATAACACTACTAAGCGAATATTAACCCCAGGGTCAATGTAACGGCTAATAGCGCAAGCTGCTATAGCTGCTGCCATGGCAACTAAGGGCTCTAACATGTGGGCGATACGGATAGAACGCTCGGCCCATACCATAAATAGATAAACCATTAATGATAATACTGACGACCATAAAACATCATTCCAACTAGTGGCCATCAGTAAAGCAAAAGCACCACCTGATAAAACCATGGCTAAAGCGGTTGCAAGATGGCCGTATGAGCTTGGCCGATCATTAATAATGTCTAGCATAGCATCAGCTTGTTGGATGCTAATTTCGCCACGAAGCAGCTTTTCTACTAAATCATCCGAGCGCGATAATGAGCCTAAGTCAATACCGCCAGGATCAACACGCTCAGCGTGGGTATATTCTTGCTCATGGCCTTCGCTCCAAATAACAAAGGTCATTGCTGTGGGCGAAATAATAAAGGAGCCTTTAAGCTGTAAATGCTGAGTTAATTCTTTAAGGTGTGCTTCTAAGCGATAGGCAGGAGTGCCATATTTGTGCAGCATCTTGCCAAGTTTGACAATAAACTTACGTTTTTGAATAAAATCGGCGCTATCCAATAGTGTGTCTCGGTTGCGATGGAGCAAAGTGATATTGTAATACTAAATAGTAATAACAACAAAAATATAACAATTTAGGCTAAAGTTGCATTTATTATACAACTTTTAACCCTATATTGCAGCTAAGCTACAAAAATATTTGGTGTTAATAATTAATAGTCAAAGTTGTGTTTATACCTTAGTGTGTTAGTGCTGCTTCAGAGGTACGCGGCATTAAGCGAGATTGCAGTACAAACCAGCGACCTAAGTGCCAGAGTAGCCATAGCGAGAGCAGTGGAAATACAAGAGTTTGTAAAGTGTAGACAACTATTAGTTGCACCAAGTTTTCTACCATGCCATCTGTAAAGTGTTTTACGGCATTAAAGACTTCATTAGCGCTGCTGGCACTGGACTTTAACCAGCTTAGAGCGCCACTATCTTCTGCTGGTAAAGCAGGCTCAGTATTTAAGTGCGCTGTTGCGCCGCTTAATGCTGCTTGTGCCTCTACTCGCTGCGGCTCTAGCACCCAGGTAGATAATGAGGCTACGCCATAAGCTGCTATTGGGATCCCAATGCGAATTATGATTAATAGAGCGATAAAAATACGCAGTAAAAATAATGAGTTTTGTCGCCACGCCCGAGGCCCGAGTCCAGTCGCTAAAAGCATAACGATAATGCCACTGCCAAATAAAGGCAAAGCAGCAACTTTACCAAACTCAAGTAAAAATAGCTGCATGCCAACCGATGTCATGGCTAGCACCATTAAATCTGAATAGCGCACGGCCATATCTTGCAAAGGTTTAAGCAGTTGGCCGGGTTTTATGCTAGCCACGCCAACACCAACTTCAGCTTCAGATACAAAAGCAATACCACGATCTATTAAGCGAGCCGTAGCAAAGGAAGCGCTACTTAAGATTAAGCTTTGTTTTAAAGCACTATGCGCTTTATTATCAAGCGGCGCTAATAAAGGATTAATAATACGCTGCTGCAAGATGCCGCTGTAAATGGCGGTGCTAAATAAAGCTAAAATCAATAGCAATAACAGTATGCGCTGGCCGCGAGTTTTAGCGATACGATTAAGCAATGATTTCATCTAGCTCTCCGCCCTACTTAGTTATCCCTACTATAGCTTATGCTAGTACTTACAACTAGCAGCAACTTTCAGCTAACGCCAGAGTTGCTCTATTGCCGTACTAGGCTCAAAGCGATCGGCAATCTGGGCCTGCAATAACTCGGCACAAGCAATAGCATCGGTAACAGCATGATGTGGCCGATAAATAGGCAAACCATAACGCTTTCGGCTGTCGGCTAAGCGAATGGGTGGTTTTGCTTTTAGCCCAAATTCTGTTAACAAACAGCTTAGGCTATAGGCCTAAGCTTGACTTAAACGACATAAATTGTCGCAGATAATAGCGGTGGCGATAGCGACATTTAGTGATTCAGCATTGCCATAGCCAGGAATGGTAATTTTCTTATTAATAAAGCCGCTAAGTTCTGGGCTAATACCATTAGCTTCATTGCCCATGACAATAAAACCATTAGGTGAGCTTAGCGTTAAAGCGTGCACCGATTCGCCGCCTAAATAAGCACCAAAAATCGGTTGCTGCTGTTGAGCTAAAAGGGGGGCTAAGGGTTGATAATATAAATTGACCCGCAAAAACGAACCTTTGGCTGCGGCAATCACTTTAGGATTATACATATCTGCGGTGTCAGGTGAGCAGACTATATGTTTAATACCATACCAATCGGCAATACGAATAATACTGCCAAGGTTACCTGGGTCATTAATTTGGTCTAAAACTAGCACCCAGTTAGGTTGAGTGCTGGTGAAGGCTTTGGCCTCTGGCATAACAACTACGGCTAAGGCGGCATCGTTAGTGCTGAAAGTTCCTACTTTGGCTAATTCTTCACTGCTGCAACTTTGCACTAAATCTAGCGGGGCAACAGCTGCAGCATGCTGCTGTAAAAAACGCTCTGTGGCAAATAAGGCTTTTACTTGCCACTTTGAGGCTAATAATTCTAATACTGCTTTTTCACCTTCAACAATAAAACATTGTTCAAGCTTACGTTGTTTTTTTTGCTGCAAGCTGCGGATCAACTTACTCCATTTCTGACTAATCACTTTTGAAATGCCTGTTGACCATTAACCCAAGTTTGCTCAACGCCAATTTGCCACAGTTCAGTTTCAGGAATAGTGAAAATGTTGCGATTAATTAAGATAAAATCGGCCCAGCTACCAGGTGCTAAGGTGCCCATCATCTGATCTTGAAAGGCACCATAAGCGGCGTCTTGAGTAAATGAACGCAAGGCTTCAACTAAGGTTAATTTTTGCTGAGGTAGCCAGCCACCTTTGGGCTGATTTTGCTGATCTTGGCGGGTAACAGAGGCATGGATACCATGAAAAGGTTCGGCTAATTCGACAGGGAAGTCTGAGCCACCAACTATAATGCTGCCTTGATCTAAAAAAGTGCGCCAAGCATAAGCCCCTTCTAAGCGTGCTTCGCCTAGACGATCAGCGGCCATGTTTTTGTCAGAAGTGGCATGCACTGCTTGCATAGCAGGGATGACGGCAAGGCTAGCAAAGCGAGGAATATCTTCAGGTGCCACTATTTGTGCGTGCTCAATTCTATGCCTACTGGCTAAACGTTGCTCGGCTGGTACAAGTTGTTCAAACATATCTAAGGTTAAGCGGTTAGATAAATCGCCTATGGCATGCACATTAGCTTGAAAACCAGCATTAATAGTTTGCTGCATTAAGCTCTGCAGTTGCTCAGGTGCTGTTACTAATAAACCGCTCTGCTCCGGCTGGTCGCTATAAGGTTTAATTAAAGCCGCGCCACGGCTACCTAAAGCACCATCGCCATAGATTTTTACTGAACGAATATCCAAAAAGTCTGTGGGGTCGTCAATAATACCGGCTTTTAGCCATTGTGCTAGCTGTGGATCACTGGCTGACAGCATAGGGTAAATGCGTATAGGCAAAGCTTGTTCAGCGGCTAATTGTTGGTACAGCTTGACTGTATCGGTATTGACACCGGCATCATGAGTGCTGGTAATGCCTAAAGCCAATAAGTGTTGAAAAGCTGCTTTTAACGCTAGGCGTTTTTCGTTCTCTGTGCTGTCTGGAATATGGCGTTCAACTAATGCCATAGCATTATCTATTAGCACGCCGGTAGGGTTACCTTTAGCGTCACGAATAATTTCACCACCAGCAGGATCTAAGGTTTCTTTAGTTATGCCAGCTATTGCAAGAGCTTGACTATTAGCCCAGCCAGCATGACCATCAACCCGCCGTAACCAAACGGGCTTATTTGCGACAGCTTCATCTAATAATGCCGTAGTGGGAAATTGTTTTTCTGGCCATAATACTTGATTCCAACCGCGGCCTCTAATCCAGCTTAACTCTGGATTGTTAGCGGCAAATTCAGCAACCCTTTGTACAGCAGCTTGTTCACTTTGGCTGCCACGCAACTCTGTCATTGACAAGTTAAAGCCTAAGCCTAAAACGTGGCCATGGCCGTCAATGAGTCCGGGTAATAAGGTTTTGCCTTTACCGTCTATGGTTTTAGCCTTGGCATATTGTTTGGCAATACTGCTATCACCTCGAGCTAATACTTTGCCAGTTGCGTCATCAAATACCAGCACTTGAAAAGGACTGAGCTCACGCTCGGCATTAAAGCCATAGCCATGAATATTAGTTAGCACAACGGGTGCGGCAACTAAGCTGCTGGCGCTAAATAATAAAGCGATTACAGCACAACGAGAAAATACTGACATAAACAATAACCTCTAAAATAGTTGCGCAACTATAACAATAAATTTGTAGTAACGAAATCGGTAAACTTAATTCCTAGCTAAGGCCTTTACTTAGGTATTGCTTGCTTGGTTAGTGTTTTGGGGTCCAGTAACTCAGCCAGTTCGGCTCTACTGTATTCAGTATGCTCTAAGGCAACATCGATAACGGGTCTTTGCTGTTGATAAGCTTGTTTGGCTATAGTCGCTGCTTTGCTATAGCCAATAAGTGGATTTAAAGCAGTAACTAAAATAGGGTTACGAGCTAGGGCTTGATCAATATTATCTTCAAGTACGGTAAAACTATCTATTGTTTGGCTAGCTAACTCATGACAGGCAGTACTAAGTAAGTTAATACTTTGCAGTAAATTATAAGCTATAACTGGCAACATAACATTTAGCTCAAAGTTACCTGATTGGCCGGCAACTGTGATAGTGCTGTCATTACCTATTACTTGAGCACAAATCATAGCAGTGGCTTCTGGAATAACAGGGTTAACCTTGCCAGGCATAATAGATGACCCTGGTTGAATAGCCGCTAGCTCAATTTCAGCTATACCAGCCAGAGGTCCAGAGTTCATCCAGCGTAAGTCATTACTAATTTTCATTATAGTTACGGCTAAGGTTTTTAAGCTACCCGAGCAAGCAACAGCGCTATCTTGTGAGCCAATAGCGGCAAATAAGTTATCTGCAGGTCTAAACTGCATATCAGTGAGTGAGTTTAGCTGTTGGCAAAATAGCTTAGCAAAGTCGGGGTGAGCATTAATACCTGTACCAACAGCTGTACCGCCTTGAGCTAAGCCAAGTAGTTGCTGTAATTGTTGCTTGAGTTGTTGTTGATTCAGCTTAAGTTGGCTAGACCAGCCGGTTAAAACCTGCTCAAAGGTTACCGGCATGGCATCCATTAAGTGAGTGCGGCCAGTTTTAACAATATGCCCAATTTTCTGGATTTTATTAGCTAGGCTGTGCTGAAGTTGCTCTAAGGCCGGTAATAACTGGTTGTTAATAGCTAAAGCTGCACTAACATGAATAGCAGTAGGAATAGTATCGTTACTGCTTTGACCTAAGTTTACATGGTCGTTAGGGTGTACGGTTTTGCCCAAGTTTTTAGATGCTAAGGTAGCAAGCACTTCATTGGCGTTCATGTTGGTACTAGTGCCCGAGCCTGTTTGAAACAGATCAATCGGGTAATGTTGCATGTCTATATCTGCTAATTGTTGCTTAGCTGCTTGGCAAATGGCTTGGCAAATATTGGCCTCTAATAAACCAAGTTCTTTGTTTGCTTGTGCTGCCGCTAATTTAATTTTTAATAATGCAGCAATAAACTGCTTAGGAAATAACAGATCGCTAAAAGGAAAATTTTGTACAGCTCGTTGTGTTTGTGCTTGATATAAAGCGTTTACAGGTACTTGTAGTTCGCCCATGCTGTCGCGTTCGGTTCTAGTTTTCATCTGGCCGCCAAAAAACGTTTATAGTTTTAAATTAATGATTGTTGACTAAGCATAGCAAAAATCAAGCTAGGTAGTTTGATTAAAATATGCACAGAAACCTTCGTTAAACAGCTTGTTTGCTGAGATTAAAACTACAGCTTAAGTCATAGCGTTTATAGACATTTTGCTAAGATAGCGGTATAAATGTTGGCATAATGACTTCTGTTTTTTGCTATTTACCGTCGTTATGACTACAAGTCGCCTATTATGTTTAGAAAGCGGTTTATTATAAAAAGTTATGCATTGCCAAGACCGCCTTCGCGCGTGATGGCTCTCATTCGCTAACCGCGATAAGGACAGGTTGTAACTATGACACTTTTATGGATCTTGCTGTTACCCATGCTGGGCTCTTTAGTGCCAGTATTAAGTGCCAAAACAAGTAGGAGTACTTGCGCGCTATTAACAGCTATTCCGCCAGCTTTAGCTTTAGCCATACTGTTATCCTTAACCCAAACGGTGTTTAGCGGCGAAGTGTTACGTTTTGGCTTAGACTGGGTACCGCTTTTAGGCTTAGAGATTGTTATTAGGCTGGATGGTTTAGCCTATTTATTTAGTTTATTGATCTTAGGTATTGGCTTGCTGATTATTTTATATGCGCGCTATTACCTGTCAGTGCAAGACTCCATGCCTCGGTTTTATGCTTATTTAATGTTATTTATGACAGCGATGTTAGGCATAGTGCTATCGGGTAATATTTTACAACTCTGGTTATTTTGGGAATTAACCAGCATAAGCTCATTTTTATTAATTAGTTTTTGGTGGCATCAAACCGAGGCGCGACAAGGAGCACGCATGGCCTTAACGGTAACAGGTGCCGGTGGTTTAGCTTTATTAGCAGCC
Source organism: Rheinheimera sp. MMS21-TC3 (assembly GCF_032229285.1). Lineage (NCBI taxonomy): Bacteria > Pseudomonadati > Pseudomonadota > Gammaproteobacteria > Chromatiales > Chromatiaceae > Rheinheimera > Rheinheimera sp. MMS21-TC3. The sequence goes on along the minus strand of NZ_CP135084.1, from coordinate 3,092,607 downwards.
TTTATATTAATTGGCCAAGCGGTTGGTAGCTATGATTTAGATCAGGTACTGGCCAGTAAAGATATTATTTTGCAGCATCATTTATACCCAGTGATGCTCGTGTTATTTTTAATTGGCTGTTTTACTAAATCGGCGCAATTCCCATTCCATTTTTGGTTACCTAATGCCATGGCAGCGCCAACTCCGGTAAGTGCTTACTTACACTCAGCCACTATGGTTAAAGCCGGTATCTTTTTATTAGCTCGCTTTTATCCGGTTATGTCGGGTACCGAGCTGTGGTTTGTTATTGTTAGCTTAACAGGATTAATTACTCTGCTAATTGGTGCCTATTTAGCCTTATTTAAACACGACTTAAAAGGTTTGCTAGCCTATTCCACTATTAGCCATTTAGGCTTAATTACTATGTTGTTTGGCATTGGCTCAGACTTAGCTGCTATTGCCGGTATTTTTCATATTATTAATCATGCTACCTTTAAAGCGTCTTTATTTATGGCTGCGGGCATTATTGACCATGAATCAGGGTCACGCGATATGCGCAAGCTAAATGGCTTATGGCAATTTATGCCCATAACCGCCACTTTAGCTATGGTAGCAGCTGCCGCTATGGCTGGTGTGCCATTATTAAACGGCTTTTTATCTAAAGAAATGTTCTTTACTGAAACCTTGCATCAGCACTTATTAGGCTCGTTATCTTGGGTGATCCCTGTATTGGCAACCGTAGCAGGTATTTTTTCGGTTGCTTATTCAATGCGCTTTATTCATGACGTATTTTTTAATGGCCAACCTAAAGGCTTAACCAAAACGCCAAAAGAGCCGCCACGCTATATGCGGGTGCCGGTTGAAGTCTTAGTTGCACTTTGTATTTTAGTCGGTATTTTCCCTGGCTACTTTATTCAAGATATTTTAAATTCAGCTGCCGTTGCTGTATTAGGTGGGCCGATTCCTCAGTACAGTGTGGCAATTTGGCATGGTTTTAACCTACCGTTGCTAATGAGTGTACTAGCACTTATTGGAGGCACTGTAATCTATGTCAACCGCAAGCACTTATTTGATTTTCAGCATATGCTGCCGGGTATAGATGTCCTGGAAACCTTTGAGTTATACATTGCTAAATTTATCAAGGCTTGTACTGCTGCTTATAACTGGCTAGATAATGGCTCATTACAACGCTATATGAAGCTGTTACTGTTAAGTTTTATTGTGCTGGCAGGTCTGCCTTTAATAAACCTAGATACCTTATGGGGCGGCCGTGCCGAGCTACCGGTTGACGTTGTTAACCTAGCGGGGGTAACCATGCTATTAATTGGTGCTTTTGCTACTACGGTACTGCATCGTTTTCGGTTAATGGCATTATTAATGATATCTGTAGTAGGCTTAATGGTGTCTATTGCCTTTACCCGTTTTTCTGCGCCAGACTTAGCCTTAACGCAATTATCAGTTGAAGTAGTGACCATTATTTTATTAATGCTGGCGCTATTCTTTTTACCCCATAAAACGCCCAAACAATCCAGCGCAGGGCGGGTGTTGTTTGATGTTGCTATAGCCAGTATGGTCGGGGTGATAGTAGGTAGCTTAAGCTATGCCTTAATGACCCGACCCTTTACTACTATTTCTGATTTCTTTATTGCTAACGCTAAAACTGGTGGCGGTGGTACTAACGTGGTAAACGTTATTTTAGTCGACTTCCGTGGCTTTGATACTTTAGGTGAAATTACCGTTTTAGGTATAGCAGCTTTGGGTATTTTCAAATTGCTAACGCGTATTCCGTTATTTAAACCCAGTAGCGACGGTGAAGGTCGACCTTGGAGTACCGAACGCCATTCCATGTTGTTAGCGACTGTATCTCAAGTGCTATTGCCGTTAGCGCTAATGGTGTCGGTATTTATTTTCTTCCGTGGCCATAACTTACCAGGTGGCGGCTTTATTGCTGGCTTAGTCACGGCAGTAGCTATTATCTTGCAATATATTGCCCACGGAGTCGATTGGGTGAAAACCCGAATGGAAGTTGAATATCAGCGGGTAATTGCTATCGGTTTAACCATAGCTTTAGTAACAGGTATAGGCAGTATGTTGTTTAATAAGCCATTCTTAACTTCTTGGTTTGATTACTACCATTTACCGTTATTAGGCGAAATTGAATTAGCTAGTGCAATAGCTTTTGATTTAGGGGTGTACATTACGGTAGTAGGTGCAACTTTATTAATTTTGGCTAACTTAGGCAAAATGACCACTAGCCATAGACCTGTACATAAGGAAACAATCTAATGGAAACATTGTTTGCCAGTTGTATTGGCTTTTTAACCAGTTGCGGCGTGTTTTTAATATTACGCGGTCGAACCTTTCCGGTAATGATGGGTTTAACTATGCTGTCTTATGCGGTTAATTTATTTATATTTTCGTCAGGCCGACTGACACTACGTGGCGCAGCAGTATTAGGGAGCTCAGAGCAATATGCAGACCCTTTACCGCAAGCCTTAGTGTTAACTGCAATTGTTATCGGCTTTGCGATGACCGCATTTTTAGTCATTCTTGCCATAAGAGCACGAGCGGATTTAGGTAATGACCATGTTGATGGTAAGTTACCAGAAACAGGTAAGGGGCAGCGTTAATGTGGCACTTGGTGGTATTACCTATAATTTTGCCAATGTTAACGGCGTTGCTGATTATTTTGCCGCCTATCCATCGCCGTGCCACGCATCGTCGTTGGCTGAGCATGGTTTCGGCAGTTATCCAGTTTGTAATTACGATTGCTTTGTTATTACAAGTTCAACAGTTAGGCATACTGCACTATGCAGTAGGTAATTGGCAGGCACCCTTTGGTATAGTGCTAGTAGCAGATACGCTGTCAGTAACTATGGTCTGCCTAACCAGCTTTTTGGCTGCTGGCGCTATTATCTATGGTAGCGCGGGCGAAGATGAAAAGGGCTCATTCTTTCATCCGTTATTTCAATTCTTAGTGATGGGGATTAATGGGGCCTTTTTAACTGGCGACTTGTTTAATATGTTTGTGTTCTTTGAAGTATTACTTATCGCTTCATACGCCTTGTTAGTACATGCTGGCGGTAAGAACAAAACGAAAGCTGCATTGCACTATGTCATCATTAACTTAACCGGTTCAGCAGTCTTTCTTATTGCTTTAGCCGTGTTGTATGGCACCTTAGGCACTTTAAATATGGCCGATATGATAGCTAAAGTGGCTAATGTAGCGCCTGAAGACTTAATGTTAGTTAAAACAGGTGGCTTACTGTTGATGATTGTCTTTGCATTAAAGGCAGCCATTTTACCACTACAATTTTGGTTGCCGGCGGCTTATTCTTCGGCATCACCCTCTGTGGCAGCGTTATTTGCTGTTATGACTAAAATTGGTGTTTATGGATTACTGCGAGTTTATAGCACTATATTTGGTGAGCATGCAGGCCCATTAGCGGGCATTGCCTCAGCTTGGTTATGGCCGGTGGGGTTAGCAACTATTGTTATTGGTGCAGTGGGAGTAGTATCTAGCCAAGACTTTCGTCGTGTTGTTGCTCATTTAGTGCTTATTTCTGTAGGCACTTTAGTGGCATTAGTGGCAGTGCAAACACCCGCCTCAGCAAGTGCGGTGGTTTTTTATAGCGTTCATTCCACTTTAGTTTGCGCCGCTTTATTTTTAATAGCCGATCTAGTAGCAAATCAGCGCGGTAAAGTAGGAGACCGCTTAGTGCCAGGTCGACGTATTGCTCAACCAGCCTTATTGGGTACACTATTTTTAATAGCAGCCTTAAGTGTAACCGGAATTCCACCCTTTTCTGGCTTTATTGGTAAGTTAATGATTTTGCAAGCAGTAGAACAACCTAGCCAAAAGTTGATGTTATGGGGCGTTGCTTTAAGCTGTACTTTATTGGTCATTATTGGTTTATCACGAGCAGGGTCTATGCTGTTTTGGCGGGTAAGTGGCTCAGATTCAGATGGTGAACATGCAAAACCTTTACAAGTTGTTGCGGTAACTTGGTTGCTGCTATCTAGTGTCTTGTTAGTCGTGTTTGCTGGCCCCCTGACCCAACTAAGCAAAAATGCGGCGAGTCAGTTATATGATCTTAATAGCCTAACCGAGCGGGTATTAGGCAGCCCTGTCTCTAATTCGCTTACTGAAGCCCCCCTTAAAAACATTAAAGGAGACGATTAATGTATAACCGTTGGTTACCGGCTCCTTTTAGCAGCTTAATATTATTTATAGTTTGGCTATTACTAAACCAAAGTGTTGAGTTAATTCATCTGTTTTTTGGTTTAATCTTAGCGGTTATTTTACCCTTAATAACTACTAGGTTTCGTGATAAACAGCCACAAATCAAACGGCCATTATTAGCTGTGCGATATTTTATTAGGGTGTTAGGCGATATAGTCACGGCTAATTTGCAAGTCGCTATTATTATTCTTGGCCCTAAACATAAATTAAAACCTGCTTTTGTGCGTGTTCCCATTGATTTGCACCATACTTTACCTTTAACCATATTGGCTAATACTGTGTCTATGACACCAGGCACAGTAAGTGCTGATGTTTATCCTCATGCTGACTCGATTGATCCCAACCAGCCATTACCACAACGCTGGTTGTTAATACATGTGCTAGATTTAACTGATGAAGCTGAATTAATTGCATCGATTAAGCAAAGGTATGAAGCGCCTTTAAAGGAAATATTTCAATGTTAAATAACGTCATATTATTAGTATTTGCCATGATTAGCCTGGCTTTGCTGTTAAATATTTGGTGTTTATTGCGTGGTCCTAGCTTACCCGATCGTTTATTGGCATTAGACACCATGTATATCAACAGTATTGCGTTGATTTCGTTATACGGTTTGTTAATGCGTTCTTGGCTATATTTTGAAGCAGCACTCTTAATAGCTATGTTAGGTTTTGTTAGTACAGTAGCTATATGCAAGTTTTTGCTACGTGGCGACATAATAGAATAGGAGTCAGTATGCTACAGTTTATGGAATGGGTAGTGGTGTTCTTTTTACTTATTGGTGGTGTTTTTGTGCTAATAGGCTCTATAGGTTTAACCAGAATGCCCGATTTTTTTATGCGCTTACATGGGCCAACTAAAGCCACTACAGTAGGAATGGGTGGAATTTTACTTGGTGCTATTTTCTTTTTTAGCAGCCACGGTAATTACAGTGCTCATGAGTTATTAATTACTATTTTCTTGCTAATTACCGCACCTATTAGCGCTCATATGCTAATTAAAGCTGCAATTCACCACCAACTTAAGGCTATAGATAAAACTCAAGGTTTAGAGAACATAGGCGACAATGCCTTGATAGCAGAAGCGGATAAAACCACAGATAGTAGTGCAGAAAACAATAAAGAAACTCCACAACCTTAAAAGCCAACTTACCTCATCAGCCTTAATAATCAAACTTTAGTTTACAACTAATAAAAAACCCAGCAGTTACGCTGGGTTAGTGGACGTTTAGAGACTGTCTAGGTCTGTGTTTTGGTGGAGCTGGCGGGAGTTGAACCCGCGTCCGAAAAACCTAGCTCTTCAGTACTACATGCTTAGCACATTCATTTAGTTAACCCTATGAGCGCCGAATGGCAGGCTATCGTCGGGCGAGCCTGATTGGTTTTAACGGTTTGTCTCCAGGCGAAGACGCGACGCGATCCTGTTGGGGGTGATCTTCCAGAGTCTCAGCTTACAGGCATGCGTGAGGGGAAGAGCTATCTACTGCCTATTAAGCAGCGATTGCGTACGTTTCGTCGTTTGCGACTAGTTTTTTGCGGTTTTTTTACGAGGCCTACCGCACCTCGGCATGCACTTAGGAGGTCGTGAATCTCGTCGAATCCAGAATCAGCCCCGAATTCTGTGTGAAACACTTACACTCTTAGTGTTTATACATTGTACGTTGCAGTAGTTACTTATACAAGCACCATTACAACTTACTATGTTTACCAACTGCTATATATATGGGGATGAATATTAATAATTCAAGTCCTGCTTACGCTTATTAACGGCGAGAATGCTTCATCATCCGCTCTTTTTCACGCGACCAGTCACGATCTTTAATATCATCGCGTTTATCGTAATTTGTTTTACCCTTAGCTAAATAAAATTCAAGTTTTACCCAGCAGGCTTTCCAATACATAGCAGTAGTAATAAGGGTATAGCCTTCGCGTTCTGTTAGGCCAATTAGCTTACTTAATTCACGCTTATGCAACAGCAGTTTACGGCTGCGATCTGGATCGCATACAACGTGAGTAGAGGCATTGTTTAACGGTTGAATCTGAGCACCAAATAAAAATGCTTCGCCATTTTTAATGATGACATAAGAATCAGACAAGTTAACTTTACCCTCGCGAATGCTCTTTACTTCCCAGCCTTGTAAGCTGATACCCGCTTCAAAGCGATCTTCTAAAGAGTACTCGTGCCGCGCTTTTCTATTAAGCGCTATAGTACCGTTTGTATTTTTACTTTTAGTTTTTTTAGTCATAATTTGCCAGTATTTACGGCCCTGTATTAATGAATTGCTTTGGTGCTAGCCTTGTTGCAGCCCGTTATTCTGTTACAATCTGCCGCGACAATAAAGGGGATAGAGTATGCCACAAATTGAGCGCAGTGCTTTGGTTTTTTATAGCGCTAAACAGATGTTTGACTTGGTAAATAGAGTACCGGAATATCCACAGTTTTTACCAGGCTGTACTGCTGCACGTATTGTTAATCAGTCTGAACAAGAGATGGTGGCGTCATTGCAAGTTTCCAAGGCCGGAATTAGCCATACTTTTACTACTCGCAATACCTTTCACCCTTATCAGAGAATTGATCTGCATTTAGTTGATGGTCCATTTAAAAAGTTACAGGGTGCTTGGGAGTTTATCCCACTAAATGACAAGGCCTGTAAAGTTGTGCTTAAATTAGATTTTGAATTCTCAAATAAATTAGTTCAATTTGCGTTTGGTAAAGTGTTTGGCGAATTAGCCGCCTCTATGGTTAATGCTTTTACTATACGCGCTAAGCAAGTATACGGAGAAGTAAATGGCTGATCAACTGATGGTTGAAGTGGCTTTTGCCTTGCCTACAAAGCAAACGATATTAACCATATCGGTAGCAGCAGATGCCACCGTAGAGCAGATTATTGCCTTATCTGGTATTTTGCAGCAATATCCAGAAATTGATTTGTCGCAACAAAAAGTTGGCGTTTGGAGTAGAACAGTAAAGCTGACTGATACTGTTAAAGAAGGCGACAGAATAGAAATATATAGGCCATTAATTGCTGATCCTAAGGATTTACGCCGCAGGCGTGCTGAAAAAGCCAAACAAGAAGGCCGCGCCGATAAGGTGACGGGTGGTAGATTAGCGGATAACAAAAACGTTTAAACTATTTATATAAGTTTAAACGTTTTGTTTATAATTAAGCTTAAATATCTAAAGGCTGGTTAAAGTTTTCAGATTTTTCGTAGTCGCCACTGATATCTTGTAATCTGTTTTGATTAAAAGTAATAATCAGCTGCTTTTTAAAATCATTATTACCCATGCCACTTTTTAATGAATAAAAATAGTGCCAAGTATCATTATCAAAGGCATTACTAGCAACTGGGCTGCCTAAAACATATAGCACTTGCTCTTTAGTCATTTCTACCCGTAACTTATTAATGTCTTTTTGTTCTAAAAAGTTGCCTTGAGGTATATCAATCCGATATACCCAACTGCTGCATGCGCTTAGGCTGCTAAGGCCAATAATTAGTAATGCTGTGGTTAAAACTGCTTTCATATGTTCTGTCTACTCTTACTGAATGCGTTCATCATACCCTATCCGGCGTGCCGATAAAAACCTTCTTTCAGACTACAGGTGCACATAAAAGTTCTCTAGCATTAGCTAAGGCGCTGGCACTGATGTTTTCACCCGCTAATAAACGAGCAATTTCTCCAATACGTTGCTCGTCATTCAAGGTAAGCATACGAGTCTCGGTGTTTACGCCGTCGGTATACTTTTCAACAAAAAGTTGCTGATGGCCTTGGCTGGCAACTTGAGGTAAATGGGTAACACAAATAATTTGTGTTTTTTCGCCTAACTGTCTAAGTAAGCGACCCACCCCAGCAGCGACGGGGCCACTAATGCCTACGTCGACCTCATCAAATATTAAGGTAGGTGTAGTTACTTTGTCGGCCAAAATTACTTGGATGGCCAAGCTTATCCGTGATAACTCACCGCCAGAAGCTACTTTTTGCATTGCTTGTAATGGTTGACCTGGGTTGGTGGATACTTGAAACTCAACAGCATCAATGCCGTTAATGCTGGCTTGGTTTAAGGTTAACTCTGTTAGTTGAATGTTAAACTTTGCATTGCTCATACTTAGTTCATGCATGCTGGCACTAATTTTTTGGCTTAATTGCTCGGCAGCAGCTTGACGTTGCTTACTTAACAATTGTGCTTGCTCAGCATAATGCTGTTTTGCTTGTTCAATACTATCTGCCAACATTGCTAAGCGTTCATCATTACAAGTTAGCTCTGCCAATTGACTACTAAGTTGCTGGTGTAATGCGGGTAGCTCTTCATTGCTAGTTTGGTGCTTACGAGCCAAGGCTAACCATTGACCAAGTCGCTGATCAATAAAGTCTAATCGCTCTGGGTCAAGCTCCATTTTGTCACTATAGCGCCGCAATTCTCGACTGGCTTCTTCGGTTTGGACTAAGGCATCATTTAGCATTTGGCTAATGCCGCTAAGGCTAGGGTCGAGTATACAGAGCTGTTCTAGTTGACTATGCGCAGCCGATAAGGCTTGGTAGATATTTTGTTGCTCGTCATCATACAGTAGTTGCACAACTTGTTGGCTTTGACTTAACAAGGTTTGGCCATGGCTAAGTAAGTTGTGCTCAGCTTCTAAATTAGCATATTCGTCAGCAGCGGGAGAAAAGCTATCTAACTCGGCGACTTGATATTCTAATAATTGGCGCTGAGCGTCTCGTTGTTGTTTTGATTGCTCTAATTCGGCATATTCAGCTTGTAATTGCTGCCATTGCCGCCATGCCTCTTTAGTGTTGTTAATGGCAACTTGGTGGCCAGCAAAACTGTCGATTAGTTGGCGCTGGTAATCACTTTTTAATAATTGTTGATGAGCGTGTTGGCCATGAATGCTTAGTAAATGCTGGCCAAGGGTTTTTAGTTGCTGCGCTGGCACTTGTACGCCGTTAATATAACCACGAGAGCGGCCTTCACTACTGATCACTCGGCGAACTATACAGTCATTAGCCATAGCTAAGTCTTGATCGGTTAGCCATTTTTGTGCAGCAGTGAGCTTGCTAACATCAAAAGTAGCAACAATATCGGCTTTATCAGCACCTGGCCTAACAACGCTGGCATCAGCGCGCTCACCTAAGCATAATGACAAAGCATCAATAGCAATTGACTTACCGGCACCGGTTTCTCCGGTGATGGTGCTCATGCCATCAGCCCAATCGATTTCTAATGCGCGTACTATAGCAAAGTTACTAATGTGCAAATGACACAGCATATAAGGCTCCCGTTTCAATCCATGTTGCAGCCTATAAACTATTAGCAAAAAGCACTAGGAAGGCTGATTAAAATAACAGTGGTTATTTATACAGTAACTTTATATCGGAAATTAATTCTTAGCAAGTCAGTTTTTAATAAAGTTTGCTGCCCCAGCCAAGTTTATTTCGTAAGACGTGAAAGTAACTATAACCAGGCGGGTGAACTAAGCGTAATGGCGTAGGATGTTTACGAATATAAATATCGTCGCCAGGCATAACGGCTAAAATTACATGGCTGTCGCAACTTATTTGTAGGTGAGCGTCATTGGTACTCGCAACCTTTAAGCGAATTTCACTGTTACCTGAAACCACTAAGGGCCGGCTACTTAAAGTATGTGGAAACATGGGTACTAAGCTAACTGCATCTAAATCTGGGGTTAAAATAGGCCCGCCACCAGAAAGTGAATAAGCTGTAGAACCGGTAGGAGTACTAATAATTAAGCCATCAGAGCGCTGCGAAAACACAAATTCATCATTGATATAAGCTTCAAACTCAATCATATGGGCGACTTTATCAGCGTGTAACACCGCCTCGTTAACTGCGCTATTACTGCTTTTAACAATGCCATGTCGATGCACTGTTATTTCCAGTAAGTTGCGGTGCTCAGTGACAAAATTGCCGGCGAGTACTTCATTTAAAGGTTGCTGAAAGCTTTCTGGGGCTAAATCGGTTAAGAAGCCTAAGTTACCGCGGTTAACGCCTAAAACAGCAATATCAAATCTAGCTAGTACTCTTGCTGCACCAAGCATATTACCATCGCCGCCAACCACTATAGCTAAGTCACACTGCTTACCAAGTTCTACTAAATCTAGCACTTTAGCTTCTGGTAAATTTAATGAATCGGCTACTCTTTGTTCTATAAATACGGTTAAACCACGGTCTTGGAGAAACTGATATAGGCTAAGTAGAGTTTGATTAGCTCCGGCATGATGCGGTTTGCCAATTAGGCCAATAGTTGTAAAAGCGTCAGACATAGTAGGTTCCTTACACAGCTTGTATTTAGTATAGCGGTAGCCTTAGCCAGACACTAGTAGCAATTGTAGCTTGAATAACTGTCAAACGTCCCCATATAAAGCTTACATTTGTATTGGGAACTAGGCATGACATTATCGCTAAATCGCTCTGATTTAATACTTAAATTGATTGTTGAACAGTATTTATTAGATGGTCAGCCGGTTTCATCTAAGTTGTTGGCGCAGCATGCTGAGTTAGCTGTAAGTTCAGCAACGGTGCGTAACTCCATGATGTTGCTTGAACAGCAAGGCTTAATTCGTTCGCCACATACTTCAGCAGGTCGTATTCCTACCACTAAAGGCATCCGGTTTTTTATAGATAAAATAATGCGGCTGCAGCCGTTATCTGCCATGTGGAGTACAGAGCTGCAACGTAAATTAACCGCCCAGTTGCCAGTTTCCTTATTATGCCAACAAGCCGGCCAGTTACTCACCAACTTAACAGGTTTTGTTGCTATTATTAGCGCACCTAAAGCTGAAACCCGTATGGTACGGCAAATTGATTTAGTGCGTTTAGCCAGCGATCGCTTATTATTAGTAGTAATAGACGAAGATGGCGATATTTTACACCGAATTTTACACTGCGAACACACTATTGATAATGCCACTTTAAGTAAGGTTTTATGTTTATTAAATGCTGCCCTAAGTGGCGGCCAGTGGCAGGAAGGCATAGAGCGTTTAGGCAATGTGGTGCGTAATGAAAATGATTTATGCCAAGCATTATTACGAAAAGTATTGGGTCAGTTAAGTTTAGATGAGTTACAGCAGCACCAACCTATTATTTTTGGTCAACATCAATTGTTATTAACGCCAGATTATCAACAAAGCCCAGCCTTACAGCAAGTCATGCAGTTGTTGGATTATCCTGAAGGGTTAATGTCTTTATTGCAGACCATAACCAAAGATGACCATCCTAAGTTATTATTAGGCAAAGAATCGGGTTTTGCAGAATTAGCAAATGTCAGTATTATAACGCAACGATATCAGGCTGAGCCGCAGCGTTTTGTCGCTTTGCTAGGACACAGAAGAATGGATTATGGCCGTTTAATTCCGCTGGTAAGCGCCTGTGCAAGACAATTAAGTTTGCACTTGAATCGGCAGTAAGGATCCCCATAATACACCTACATAATTTGGGAGTAGTAACACATGACAGAGCAAAAACAGCCAAACGATATCCATACTGAGCAGACTCAGCCAGGGAATGAACAAGGTGAACCAGTCGAATTGTCGGCTGAGCAAGATATTATTACTAAATTAGAAACAGAATTAAATCAGGCTCAAGCGCAATTGGCCGAACAAAAAGATTTAATGCTGCGGATAAAAGCTGATGCTGAAAATACCCGTCGCCGCGCATCTTTAGATGTTGAAAAAGCCCATAAATTTGCTCTAGAAAAGTTCGCTGCAGATTTGCTATCTGTAGCTGATAATTTAGAGCGGGCTTTAGAGTTTGTTGATCGTGAAAATGAGCAACTTAAAGGCTTTGCTGAAGGGGTAGATTTAACCTTAAAAGGATTTTTAGATGTAGTAGCTAAGTATGGTGTTAATCAAATTAACCCACAAGGTGAGCCTTTTAACCCAGACTTGCATGAAGCTATGACTACTATGCCAACAACAGAGTTTGCGCCAAACACTGTTACTTTTGTTATGCAAAAGGGCTATGAATTAAATGGTCGTTTATTACGCCCCGCAATGGTAGGTGTTGCTAAAGCGCCAGAATAAATCTGCGGTTATTAGCAATAAGTTAAGCAGTACCTTGTAGTAAAAAATGATATTAATAACGACAACCTGACTTGCGGCTAAAGCTGACAAGTCAGGTTGTCGTTTTTTTGCTAACCTTAGTTAGCTTGTCATCCTTTCTTTATTTTTTTATCCTGTTAAGTCTGTTTCGCCTTCTAAGTTAATTCTGCCTTGTTGCTTTACAATCAAAATTTATACAAGCAAAGTTAGCCTGCTTACTATTATTGATCATAATGGCTTACTGGTCACCGAGGTAGAAATGTTATCCCCGCAGTTTATAAAATCAGTTAAAGGGGTAATCCCAAGCGAGCGCTATTTTGATGATGCTATAGCTAGGCTCGCTTATGGCACTGATGCTAGCTTTTATCGCTTAGTTCCTAAATTGGTGCTGCGGGTAGAGACTGAACTTGAAGTAATCAGTCTTATTAAATTAGCCTACCAGCACCGAGTTGCTATTACATTTCGTGCTGCTGGCACTAGTTTGTCGGGGCAGGCCGTTACTGATTCAGTATTAATTGTATTAGGCGAAAACTGGCAGCAGCGAGAAGTACGAGGCTTAGGTGAGCAAATTCGCTTGCAGCCTGGGGTAATTGGCACTGATGCCAATACCGTACTGCGCAAGTTTCAGCGCAAAATTGGCCCCGATCCCGCATCAATTAATAGCTGCAAAATTGGCGGCATTATTGCTAATAATGCCAGTGGTATGTGTTGTGGTACGGCGCAAAATAGCTTTCAAACTTTAGCTGGTATGCGGCTAGTGTTGTTCGATGGCACAGTGCTAGACAGCGAAGATGCCGCTAGCGTTACGGCATTTAGGCAAAGCCATGCCAGTTTATTAGCCGCATTAAGTCATTTAGCCGAGCAAACCAAGGCTAATACAGCATTAACGGCTAAAATTCGACATAAGTATCGTTTAAAAAATACCACCGGCTTTTCGCTGAATGCGCTAACTGAATTTACCGATCCTATCGATATATTGCTGCATTTAATGGTGGGCTCAGAAGGCTGCTTAGGTTTTATTAGCTCAGTAACCTTAAATACAGTGCCAGATTATCCTAATCGTGCTACTGCCTTGTTAGTGTTTGCTAATATAGAGCAATGCTGCGAAGCGGTTAGGCTGTTAAAGCAACAACCGGTAGTAGCCGTTGAATTGCTCGATAGGCGCAGCTTAAGCTCTATTGAGCAAAAAGCCGGCATGCCTGCGTGGATAAAGCAATTGTCTCATTCAGCCAGTGCCTTACTTATTGAAACCACAGCCGCCTCAGCAACTGGGTTACAACAGCAAATACAACAAATAAACACAGCACTGCAAGGATATGCGCTTGAACAAAAAGTTGGGTTTAGTACTGATCCTAAGATCTACAATCAGCTATGGGCTATTCGTAAAGGCACTTTCCCCGCTGTTGGCGCTATGCGTGAAACCGGCACTACGGTTATTATTGAAGATGTTACCTTTCCGGTTGAAAAACTAGCCCAAGGGGTATTTAGGTTACAGCAGCTGTTTGCGCAGTATCATTATAATGAGGCAATTATTTTTGGTCATGCCCTTGAGGGCAATTTGCATTTTGTTTTTAGCCAAAGCTTTGAGCAACCGCAAGAAATAAGCAGATATGCTGCCTTTATGCAGGCTGTAACCCAATTAGTGGCGGTAGAGTTTAACGGCTCATTAAAAGCCGAACATGGCACTGGCCGTAATATGGCGCCTTTTGTTGAATTAGAATGGGGCAGCGACGCTTATCAGCTTATGTGGCAAATTAAGCAGCTGCTCGATCCGCAATCACTGCTTAATCCCGATGTGGTGTTAAGTCATAACAAGCAAATTCATTTACAAAGCTTAAAGCCTTTACCGGCAACAAAGCCTATAGTCGATAAATGCATTGAATGTGGTTTCTGTGAGCCGGTTTGTCCGTCACGTAAGCTTACCTTAACACCAAGGCAGCGCATTGTAATTCAGCGTGAAATCGCCAGTCTTAACCGAACGGGGGCTAATAAACAGCGCGTAAAGCAGCTAACTAAAGCTTATGAATATCAAGGCAATGATAGCTGCGCTGCTTGTGGTATGTGTCAAACCGCTTGCCCGGTGGGGATAAACACCGGTGATTTAACTCGCCAGTTAAGGGCAACTAATAACCGACGCTGGCAGGGGCTGGCTAAGCTAATGGCTAGCCAATTTAGCCTTATGGCTCAAGCTGCGCGCTATGGCTTAAGCTTTGGCAATACTTTACATAAAATACTGCCTTTTTGGCATCAGGCTATGCCTAGTGCTCATTATATGCAGGCAAATCAGCACAAAATTACTACTAAATTAACAGATGAGCTTATTCCTATTATTTATCTGGCCAGCTGCACAGGGCGAGTTATGGGGCCGGCGGCAACTAGCCAAAATAAGCGTAGTTTAATTGAGGTAATGCAATCATTGTTAGCCAAAGCGGGTTATCAGCTTATTCTCGCAGAAGGTATTGATAGTCAATGTTGCGGCATGCCGTTTCATTCTAAGGGCCAATTTGCCGCAGCCGAGCAAAAACAGCAACAGCTTGAGCAATGGTTACTTAAGGTTAGCGACAAGGGAAGGTTACCTATTTTTTCTGATAGCAGCCCCTGTAGCTTAACCTTAAAGGCTAAGCTAGATGCGCGCTTAAAACTGTATGACAGCGTCGACTTTTTAGCAGATTGTGTGCTGTCTAAATTACAACTCACTAAGTTATCAACCCCAGTCGCCTTGCATTTAACCTGTAGTGCCAGTCAACTTAACCAAGCCGATAAGCTAAAACTGTTAGTGGCAGCCTGTACTGAACAGCTAGTGATCCCAGAAGGCATTAGTTGTTGCGGCTTTGCTGGTGATAAAGGCTTTGTACTACCAGAGCTTAATGCTTCTGCCTTAGATAGTTTAAAACCACAAGTTGCAGCTTGTGTTCAAGGTGTCTCTAGCAGTCGAAGCTGCGAGATAGGGCTGTCTAGACACAGTGGCATTGAGTATCAGCATATCGCCTATTTGCTAGATAGCTGCGCAAAATAATGTTGAATGTTGATTGTTGAGTTAAAGCAGAGAGGTGACTGTTTGTTTTGCTAACTTATTACTCAGCAACGGCCTAATGTCGTTGCTGAGTAACGGCTTGGCTTATAGGGTTTTTAAAATGGTTTCTGGCAGGGCTAATTCATCGTTTTGGTTAATACCAACACCACGATTAATAATATTTTCAGCTATTTGTTTAGCTTCATCTAAAGAGTGCATTTGCGCCGTACCGCACTGATAAATATTCAGCTCAGGGATATCACTTTGCTTGGACACTTTTAATACATCACGCATAGCAGCTTGCCATGCGGTAGCAACAGTTACTTCATCAGGAGTGCCAATTAAGCTCATATAAAAACCAGTACGACAACCCATAGGGGAAATGTCGATAATCTCGATATCATCACTATTTAAATGATCACGCATAAAACCAGCAAATAAATGCTCTAAAGTATGAATGCCTTTTTCTGACAGAATTTCTTCGTTAGGCACACAAAAACGTAAATCAAAAACGGTAATAGCATCACCTTTAGGGGTCTGCATTGTTTTTGCAACGCGCACAGCTGGCGCTTTCATAATGGTATGATCGACAGTAAAACTATCCAGTAATGGCATAAAAAAACCTTTTTATTAGCTCAACATTAGTGGCCATTATAGTCAGGTCAGGCCTAATAAGTTAACCGCTTTTACTATTTAAGGCTTTAATTTCGTACTAACAGCAATGTTTTTGCTAATTTTTAGTATAAAACAAAAAAATTAATTGAATAACCTTGAATGGAACAAGGGTTATCCCCATTAACTGTTCAACGCAATTTTTAATTGTTCAGAATAAAAATGGAGAGCAGTTATGGGTAGAATTATTGGTATAGATTTAGGTACAACAAACTCTTGTGTAGCAGTATTAGATGGTGATAAACCTCGGGTACTAGAAAACGCTGAGGGTACACGTACCACTCCTTCAATTATCGCTTATGCCGAAGACGGTGAAGTTTTAGTAGGTCAGCCGGCGAAACGCCAAGCAGTAACCAACCCTAAAAACACTTTATTCGCAATTAAGCGTTTAATAGGTCGTCGTTTTGAAGACGAAGAAGTACAACGTGATATTAAAATCATGCCTTTCTCAATAGTTAAGGCTGATAATGGTGATGCTTGGGTTGAAGTTAAAGGTAAAAAATTAGCTGCTCCGCAAATATCAGCAGAAGTATTGAAAAAGATGAAAAAGACCGCTGAAGACTATTTAGGTGAAGCGGTAACAGCAGCTGTTATTACGGTACCTGCTTACTTTAACGATGCGCAACGTCAAGCTACTAAAGATGCCGGCCGTATTGCGGGTCTAGATGTTAAGCGTATTATTAACGAGCCAACAGCTGCTGCGTTAGCTTACGGTATGGATAAAAAGAAAGGCGACACTAAAGTTGCAGTTTATGACTTAGGTGGTGGTACTTTCGATATTTCAATTATTGAAATTGATGACTTAGACGGCGAGCAAACTTTTGAAGTACTAGCGACTAATGGTGATACTCACTTAGGTGGTGAAGACTTTGATAACCGTTTAATCAATTATTTAGTTGAAGAGTTCAAAAAAGAGCAAGGTGTTGATTTAAAAAATGACCCGCTAGCTATGCAGCGTTTAAAAGAGTCTGCAGAAAAAGCGAAAATTGAATTATCTTCAGCATCGCAAACAGAAGTGAACCTGCCATACATCACAGCTGATGCATCAGGTCCAAAACACTTAAACATTAAAGTAACACGGGCTAAATTAGAATCATTACTTGATGATTTAATTCAGCGTACTTTAGAGCCATTAAAACAAGCGTTAAAAGACGCAGATTTAACGGTTGCTGACATCAACGATATTATTTTAGTTGGTGGTCAAACCCGTATGCCTAAAGTGCAAGAGGTCGTTACAGAGTTCTTTGGTAAAGAGCCACGCAAAGACGTTAACCCTGACGAAGCAGTTGCAGTAGGCGCGGCTATTCAAGGTGCGGTATTATCAGGTGATGTAACAGACGTATTATTATTAGACGTAACGCCTTTATCCTTAGGTATTGAAACTATGGGTAGCGTAATGACAGCTTTAATTGAGAAAAATACGACTATTCCAACTAAGAAGTCGCAAGTGTTCTCAACAGCTGAAGATAATCAATCTGCGGTAACTATCCATGTGTTACAAGGTGAGCGTAAACGTTCATCAGATAACAAATCATTGGGTCAGTTTAACTTAGAAGGTATTCGCGCAGGACGTCGTGGCGAGCCACAAATCGAAGTAACTTTCGACTTAGATGCTGATGGTATCTTACATGTATCGGCAAAAGATAAAGATACAGGTAAAGAACAGAAGATCACCATTAAAGCTAACTCAGGCTTAACGGATGAAGAAATCGAAGCAATGGTACGTGACGCTGAAGCACATGCTGAAGACGATAAAAAGTTTGAAGAGTTAGTGCAAACACGTAACCAAGCTGATGCTATGGTGCATGCAACTCGTAAGCAGTTAGAAGAAGCTGGCGACAATTTAGCTGCCGATGATAAAACAGCTATTGAGAGCGCTATTGCAGATTTAGAAGCTGTGTTAAAAGACGGTGATAAAGAAGCTATTGACGAGAAGTCTCAGGCTTTAATGCAAGCATCACAAAAGCTGATGGAAGCTGCGCAAGCTAAAGCACAAGCTGAGCAAGGTGCTGGTGCAAGTCAGCAAGCTGATTCAAATGACGACGTCGTTGATGCCGAGTTTGAAGAAGTTAAAGAAGATGATAAAAAGTAAGTTAAGTTTAACTGGGCTGAGTTTACTCAGCCCCTCAACATAAGAAGTTAGCACTAAGCTATGTCGAAGCGTGACTATTATGAAGTATTAGGTGTCGCAAAAGACGCCGACGAAAAAGATATCAAAAAGGCTTATAGACGGCTGGCTATGAAGTTACACCCTGACAGAACTAAGGGTGATAAGGCCATGGAAGAGCAGTTTAAAGAAGTCCAAGAAGCTTATGAGATATTGTCGGATGAGCAAAAGCGGGCTGCCTATGATCGCTTTGGTCATGACGGTGTCGATCCTAATCGTGGCGGCGGTGGTTTTGGCGGCGGCGGAAATGCTGATTTTGGCGATATTTTTGGTGATGTGTTTGGTGATATTTTCGGTGGCGGTGGTCGTCGTGGCCAATCCAGAGCCCAACGCGGATCTGATTTACGTTACAATTTAGAGTTAAGCCTAGAAGAAGCGGTTCGTGGTAAGTCGGTTGACATTAAAATACCTACTATGGCCAGCTGTGATATCTGTGATGGTTCTGGCGCTAAAAAAGGCACATCGGCTAAATCATGTTCAACCTGTAATGGGGCCGGCCAAGTAACTATGCGTCAAGGCTTCTTTGCTGTGCAGCAAACTTGTCCAACTTGTAGTGGCCGCGGTAAGGTTATTTCAGATCCTTGTAAAAAGTGTCATGGTGATGGCCGGATTGAAAAGACTAAAACCCTCTCGGTTAAAATACCTGCAGGAGTAGATACCGGAGACCGCATTCGCTTAACAGGTGAAGGTGAAGCTGGTATGCATGGCGCTCCAGCGGGTGATTTATATGTACAAGTACATGTAAAAGAGCACGCAATTTTTGTACGCGAAGGCAGCAATTTATATTGTGATGTCCCGCTTAGCTTCACTACAGCAGCCTTAGGCGGAGAGATTGATGTACCAACCTTAGATGGCCGTGTTAAGTTGAAAGTGCCAGCTGAAACGCAAACAGAAAAAATGTTCCGTTTGCGAGGAAAAGGTGTGCAGTCTGTCCGTGGTGGAGCTGTGGGCGACTTAGTTTGTAAAGTCGTCATTGAAACGCCAGTTAACCTAAGTGATAAACAAAAAGAGTTATTACGACAGCTAGGTGATAGCATGGCCGGTGATGCCGAAGCTAAGCATAGGCCCAAATCAAAAGGCTTTTTTGATGGTGTAAAAAAGTTTTTTGATGACTTAACTAGTTAGACCATTAAAATAAAAAACCACCTGCGGGTGGTTTTTTATTCAGTAGCAGATAAAATTACCTATAATTAAGTTTTTATAGTCATAAATAACTTGCATAAGGATATTACAATGTTAAAAGCATCGGCGCTTGTTGCCGCAACAGCACTAGTGTTGGCAGCATGTGCGCAATCGCCTACTGGGCGCAACCAAATTATGTTATTTAATGATGCCGAACTAAGTAAAATGGGTGCGCAAACTTTTGAGCAGTTAAAAGCTGAAACGCCAATTTCAAAAGATCGTAATACAATCCAATATGTGCAGTGTATCACTGGCGCATTAATCAATGTGACACCTGCTGAGTATGCGCGGCAGAATTGGGAAGTGGTAGTATTTGATAGTGAACAGGTTAATGCTTTTGCCTTACCTGGTGGTAAAATTGGTATCTATACTGGCTTATTAAAGGTAGCGGAAAATCAATCTCAGTTAGCAGCTGTTGTTGGCCATGAAATCGCCCACGTTATGGCAGGCCATAGCAATGAGCGTTTATCAACTAACCAGTTTGTACAAACTGCGCTAACCTTAAGCAGCACGGCTATGAAAGCCTACCAAGTGCAATATCAAAACGAATTAATGACGGCATTTGGTTTAGGGGCACAAATAGGCGTAACTTTACCCTTTAGCCGAGCACACGAAACAGAAGCCGATATTATGGGCTTA
Source organism: Rheinheimera sp. MMS21-TC3 (assembly GCF_032229285.1). Classification (NCBI taxonomy): domain Bacteria; kingdom Pseudomonadati; phylum Pseudomonadota; class Gammaproteobacteria; order Chromatiales; family Chromatiaceae; genus Rheinheimera; species Rheinheimera sp. MMS21-TC3. The sequence goes on along the minus strand of NZ_CP135084.1, from coordinate 3,072,657 downwards.
GATTTAATGGCTAAAGCCGGGTTTGAGCCAAGGCAAGCAGTTAACTTATGGCAAAATATGGCTGCAGCGGGTAGCGGAGGGACACTAGAAATTTTATCTACCCACCCATTGCCACAAAATCGTATAACGTCATTGCGAGAAAAAATGCCAAATGCAATGCGAACTTATAATGAACGTAAGGCAGCTACTGCACTACCACAATGTCGCTTGTAAAGCTGTCAGTTTTTTTTACAAAAATGAATAACAATGGCAGTATAAAGCAAGTACTGCCATTGTATTCAGTAAGTTATGCTGCTGGTATAAATTGTGCATGTTAACGGTTATATGTAATAAATAGCTACTAGTATGCTGTAAGCTTTAGGATGAAATTATGGAACCTATTGATAATAAGGAAGTGAAGTCGACTCAAACTAGCCGCCGTAAGTTTCTAACTACGGCGACTGCTTCGGTGCCGTTGTTAATGTCTTTTAAAAGCCGTGCTACTTGGGGCAGTTCAAGTTTAAATTGTGGTTTAAGTGCTACAGCATCACAAATAGCCTCAGTTACTGCAAATACTGGTAAAGAGTGCGTAGAAACTGACATTCCTGATGTTTGTGCTATAGACTACTTTAGCTACTGGAATGGCTGCTTTAACTCAAGAAGGCGTGCTTATTACTTTAGAGGTGTGTGCGTTAATGAGCATACTACTTTTAGTCAGATATTTAACAAAAATCTTCGTATGCCAATAAGTAGCTTAATAGTAAATTATAGTGATAGCTATTTTGATAGAAATATTGCTTATTGCTTTTTATATGCTCTTTACCTTAAGTATTATTATGGCCGTTGGTCTAATTTTCCAGCACCAGAAGACTTTGTAAATGCCTATCAAAATACAACAGGGCAAAAGAGGAAGGACTTAAAGAATTTAGTCGCTTTTTATGTCAGAGGCGGTAGATAACTCTGCTTAACTTCAAAACCTAAGGCTAAAGTATGCAAGCTGAAACAGCTATTTACGCAATGGATTATGCCAAATGGCTAGCGCTGGCTAATGTTGAACAATCAGGTTATATTGAACAAGCGTTAACTTTTGTTGAAGATAACGAGCCTGATGAGTTTCGATTAAGGTTTAACCTTGTTAGTCATGAAACTACATTAGAGCAGGAGTCGCAGCCCTAGATACTGATCTAGAACAGTTAATAACTAATAGGCTTAACCACTCGTTAGCCTGTTATATAGTTAAATAAGTCAGGATGACAGCATATAATTTTTCCTTACATACTTACCCTTTCTCGCTTGCTGTTACTAATCAATCTAGTGCGCTTTATCATGCTATAAAACAGCTATACCCTGCAGAAGTGTTTCAGCCTTTTGATCTACAACAGTTTTATGACTTTGATTTAAACATTAAAAAGCGTCGGCGCTTATTAGGGGCTGAGTTTTATGTTGGTTCTGCATCAGAGCATTTTAGAATGTCAGAGCCAGCGCATCTGCCGGCCATTTTTGAATGGGCATTTAATTGGAGTGTGGCCTCTTTTCAGCATCATTATTTATCTATCCATGCTGCTGTGCTGCAAAAAGGTGCTGTGACGTTAGTAATGCCAGCTGCACCAGGTTCAGGTAAAAGTACCTTAGCGGCTATGCTAATGCTAGAAGGGTGGCGGCTATTATCTGATGAAACCTGCTTTATTGATACTTTAAGCGGAGCCGTGCTACCTAGTGTGAGGCCTATTAGTTTAAAAAATCATTCTTTACAGGTAATAAAACAGCGCTATGCAGATGCGCCGGTACTGTTTAATATTACTAATACCATTAAAGGCACTATAGGTTACCTATTACCCAGTGAATTAAGCTGGCAGCAAGCTAATCAAGCCTGTAGAGCAACTCATATCATTTTTCCGCTGTACCAAGCTGGAGCTGAATCAACAACCTTTAATCGTTTAACGCCCAGTAATAGTTTTATGCAATTAGCAATAAACTCTTTTAATTATTCTGTGTTAGGGGTAGAAGGCTTCAATGCTTTAAGTCAACTGGTTAATTCAACCCAGGCATTTGAATTAATTTATGCTGACTCTGATCATGCTTTAGCTTTGTTGGACGAGCTAATATGAGTTTTATAGTATTAGACTTCTTTCGAGATACGCAAGCCTTTTATCAGCAAGCAAAGCCTGAGCATTGGCGGCAGTTATTAGTCGATTTACGCCGTTATGGTTTATTAGCTAAAGCCTACTACCAACTGCATTTACATAACCCGAGTTTAGAGCCGCCAGCAGTAGTAGCTAAGCACTTAAATGCTGGTGCTAAGTATGCTGATAAACAGCAGCAGAGCTTATTTTATGAGTTATTGTTATTAGAGGATTTAGCCGCAGAGCTAGATTTTCCTTGTTTGTTACTTAAAGGCGCCGCTTATAGGGCTTTAGCGTTACCGATGAGCTATGGTCGATTATTTAGTGATATTGATATTTTAGTACCAGAAAAATCTTTTTTAACTATGCGCAGTAAGCTGTTCTTTCAGGGCTTTTATGAACCGCAAATATCAGATTATGATCGCCATTACTATATGAAGTGGTCGCATCAAAGCCCGCCAGTTCAACATTTTGAGCGCCATACAGTTATAGATTTGCACCATCAAATATATCCAACAGCATCAGCATTAAAACTGAATATAGCACCATTTTTTAAGCGGGCAGTGCAGATCTCCGGTTCCAATTTGTATCTGCCTTGTATCGAGCATCTCTTTATTCATGCTGCAGTGCATTTGTTTTTTCAAGAAGAAACGCATCGTACAGTTAAAGATATTATTGATATTAATCAATTGTTTAATCATGTAATGGAGCAAAGTGGTTTAGCTTCGCTACAACAAGAAGCTAAGTTGATTGGTGCTGAAGCAGCAGTATCTAACGCTGCCTTTGTTATAAGCAAGGTATTTTCTAACCAAGAAGCCAGCGCGTATTTACAGCAACGAAATACTTTAGCGCCTAATAAGTTTGTCTGTAAATTAATGTTAAAAGTGCTAGCGGCTGAACCAGACAAGTACTCTTTTGCTAAACAAATCTGGTTTGTGCGAGGCCACTTTTTAAAGTTAAAATGGTATATTTTGCTATACCATTTTGCTGCTAAACCGATAAACCAACTGCTGTTAATGTTTAAAAAAAATAAACAGCCTAAAGTATACTGATAAGTGTGGCTAATAATTACTGTTTTTAACTTAGCTATGCTTGCTACTGCGCAATATCACTACACTAATAGCCACTATTAATAAAATCATACAATAATAGCTTTTTGTTACCACTTGCCAAGGTGATAAACCAAAGCTAGCGCCTAACAATAAGGCTTGTGCGCCATAAGGCACTAAGCCTTGGCTAACACAAGCAAAGATATCCAATAAGCTTGCACTGCGTTTAGGGCTAATATGGTGTTGTTTGGCTAGGGTTTTACTAAGGTCACCGGTTAATACTATAGCAACAGTATTATTAGCAATACACAAATTGCTGCTAAAGGCTAAGGTTGCTATGGCAAGTTGCTGAGCTTTATTGCCAGCTAGTTTAAGCTTGCTGGCTGCTGATTGAATTTTTATGGCAATCCACTCTAAGCCACCTTGTTGTTTAATAAACTCACTTAAAGCACTTACTAACATAGCTAATATAAAAATTTCTTGGACATTGGCAAAACCGCTGGCAATATCTTGACCTAAGTTAGCTATATTATAATTGGCAAAAAATGCCCCTTGGGCGGCGGCTAGCACCACACCCAGTAATAGCACTACAAAGACATTTAGGCCCAAAATAGCTAAAATTAAAATAGCAGCATAGGGCAGTACGCCGGTCCAATTAACGGCTTCGTGCGTAATAACAGCGCCATCAGATGATAAAAAAATATACAACGCTAAGGTGATAATTGCGGCAGGTAGGGCAATTTTAATATTTTCTTTAAACTTGTCTGCCATCTTGGCACCTTGGGTGCGGGTGGAGGCAATAGTGGTATCAGAAATAATAGATAAATTATCACCAAACATGGCGCCGCTTAGCAGTACGCCTGCTACTAAGGCAGGCTCTAAATTAGCTTGGCTTGCTAAATTCACTGCAATAGGTGCTAAAGCAGCAATAGTGCCCATTGAAGTACCCATAGCGGTAGCAATAACAGCAGCAATAACAAATAAGCCCGGTAACAACCAGCTGGCCGAGACTAAACTTAAACCAGCATTAACGGCCGCATCTACGCCTCCCGTTGCAGTAGCTACACTAGCAAAGGCACCAGCAAGCAAATAAATAATACACATAGTAATAATATTATGATTGCTTGCACCTTTGATCATAACGTCAATAGACTCTGTTAATGGTGCTCGGTGTAAGTAAACCGCTAAAATTAAAGCTGGAATAATAGCAACATGACCTGGTAGTTGGTAAAACGCATAAGCCACATCTTGGCTTTGTAAATACAAGCCAGTGCCCAGAAATAGCATCACAAAAAACAATAACGGCAGTAATGAGCGTTTAGCACCAATGGGGGCTAGTGAAACTGAAGACATAATAGTACCTACAAAAATGATTCATTACTGCAACGTGCAAACATAAGTTGCAAATATATAGACGGCTAGACTTCCTGTCAATCTTAGTTGCTAAGCGCAAGGCTAAATTAGTTATCATCATATTAACTGTTTTAGTCAGTAAATCTATTTGCTGGTGAAGTTAATGGCTTTTTATTATGCTGTTGGCTTTATAAACAGATACTAATAATTAATGGAGCGGCAATGTCAGGGTTGAAAATTATAGGTAGCATGCGGTTTATGCCGTTCTTTTTAACCCAAGCGCTAGGCGCTTTTAATGACAATGTATTTAAAAATGCCTTAATGTTAGCTCTGGCTTTTACCGCAGCTAATGCCTTGCCCTGGTCGATTGATATCACAATGAATCTGGCGGCTGGCTTATTTATCTTACCGTTTTTATTGTTCTCTGCTACTGCAGGCGCTTTGGCCGATGCTAGTTGTAAAACAGCATTAATCCGAGGTTTAAAGCTGATAGAAATCGGTTTGATGCTGGCGGCTGCGCTAGCATTTTATTTTCAGCAATATTTAGTACTGTTGGCTATTTTATTTTTAATGGGTACTCAGTCGGCTTTTTTTGGCCCCGTTAAATATGCAATATTACCGCAACTACTAACACCTAAAGAATTATTAGCGGGCAATGCTTGGGTAGAGATGGGCACTTTTGTGGCAATTTTATTGGGAACTGTATTAGGTGGTCTTATTGTTGGCTTTAATCAGGCAGAGCTGTGGATAGGTACCGTAGTCGTATTGTTTTCAGTTATAGGTTACCTAGTTAGCCGCTATATACCAAAAGTGGGTAAAGTAGAGTCGGCTCAAAAATTTAGTTTTGCACCTTGGCAGCAAACCAAAAAAGCAATAAGTATTAGTTACACCAATAGAGATTTATATTTATCTATTATGGCCATTAGCTGGTTTTGGTTTTTAGGCGCTAGTTATTTAACCCAATTTCCCAACTATACTAAAACAGTGCTAGGCGGTGATAATACAGTGGTAACTGCGCTATTAGTTGCATTTTCATTGGGCGTGGGTATTGGCTCTATGCTTTGTGAGCGTTTATCTGGCGATAAAGTAGAGCTTGGAATAGTACCTATTGGCTCGGTTGGGTTAACTATCTTTGGCATCGCCTTGTATTTAACTAGTCCATCGTTTGCCCCTACAGCAGAAATAAATTTAAGTCAGTTTTTAGCTACTGCTTATGGTTGGTGGTTGCTAATGGCATTAAGTTTAATTGGTGTGTTTGGCGGTTTATTTATCGTGCCTTTGTATGCGTTATTACAACAACGTGCCCAGTCACATCAACGAGCGCGGGTTATAGCGGCAAATAATATTTTTAATGCTTTATTTATGGTTGCTAGCGCTTTGGCTGGTATCTTGTTTTTATCGGTACTAGGGCTGTCAATTAGTCAGTACTTTTTAGTCTTAGCTTTAATGAATATAGCAGTGGCCTTATATGTGTACTCTCAGATGCCAGAGTTTGTGTTGCGTTTTGTTATATATTTACTAAGTCACACTATGTATAGGGTACAAAAAAAAGGCTTAGAGCATATTCCTGAACAAGGTGCTGCGGTGTTAGTGGCTAATCATATTAGCTATGTTGATGCCTTAGTGATTGCAGGTGCAGTTAGAAGGCCCATTCGTTTTGTGATGGAAAAAGCTATTTATGACTTACCTTTGGTAAATAAATTATTTAAAGCTGCTAAAACCATTCCTATTTGCAGCAAGCAGAAAAATGAGCAAGTACATGAAGCTGCTTTTGCTAAGATTAAACAGGCATTAGCCGACGGGCACTTAGTTTGTATTTTTCCTGAAGGCCGCTTAACAAAAGACGGCACCATAGATAGCTTTCGTCCAGGTATAGAGCGTATTTTGACTGAAAGCCCAGTGCCTGTTGTGCCTATGGCATTAAAGGGCTTATGGGGATCATTTTTTAGCCATCAAGGTAATGGCGCCTTTAAGTTTAAAGGTCGCTTTTGGTCAGTGGTGGAGCTTGAAGCGGCGCCAACAGTGGCAGCAGCTAGCGTAACTGCAGCTGGTTTAGAGCAAAAAGTTAAACAGCTATTTGCTGATTGATAGGGAGTTTATGCTCTAGTTGCAGCTAATCAACTGATGATGGTTGTTGTTTAGCGCAGTAAGCTCCCAGCTGCGCTTGAATTGCTTTATGTTGATCCTATAAAGGTAGCTATAGAGGTTCTGTTCCGATCCTAAGCAATTTACGTAATGGTGTAATGACATGTTTAATTTTTGTTTTCAAAACCCAACCAAAATTATTTTTGGTAAAGAGCAAATTGCCACTCTGACAAATAATATCCCAAAAAACAGTAAAGTATTGTTGCTGTATGGTGCTGGCTCTATTAAGCGCAATGGAGTTTATCAACAAGTTAGTCAAGCATTAAGTGATTTTAGTTGGCTAGAGTTTTCCGGTATTGAGCCAAACCCTAGTTTTGAAACTTTAATGCAAGCGGCTGATTTAGTACGTCGTGAAAAAATTGATTTTCTATTAGCTGTAGGCGGTGGCAGCGTTATAGATGGCGCTAAATTTATTGCCGCAGCAGCAGTGTTTGAAGGTGATGCTTGGCAAATTTTAGCCGAGGGCGCTAAGGTAACATCAGCTATTCCTTTAGGTTGCGTACTAACTTTACCGGCAACCGGTAGCGAAAGTAACGGTAACTCGGTTGTAACCCGTTATGAAACACAACAAAAATTAGGCTTTTCTAGCCCGCTAGTCTATCCCCAGTTTGCTATTTTAGATCCTAGCGTGACCTTTAGCTTGCCCACTAAGCAAGTGGCTAATGGTGTGGTAGATGCTTTTGTTCATGTTATAGAGCAATACTTAACCTATCCGGTTAATGCTGCTGTGCAAGATCGCTTTGCCGAAGGCTTGTTACAAACACTTATCGAGCAAGGGCCACTGGCATTAACTGAGCCAGAAAATTACGATGTGCGGGCAAATATTATGTGGGCGGCAACTATGGCATTAAATGGCTTAATTGGCCAAGGTGTCCCTCAAGATTGGGCAACACACATGATAGGGCATGAATTAACAGCTTGTTATGGCTTAGATCATGCCCAAACCTTGGCTATAATATTACCCGCTTTATTACAGCAACAGCGCGAACAAAAAAGAGCAAAACTACTGCAATATGGCCGCAGAGTCTGGCAGCTATCCTATAGCAATGAAGAGCAAGTGATTGATGAGGCTATAGCCCTTACAAAAGCATTTTTTCAACAGATGGGTGTAGCCACTCAACTTAGCGATTATAAGTTAGGTGCTGCAGCAATTGCTGCGGTAGAGGCAAAGCTAGTGCAGCATAATATGCTTAAGTTAGGTGAGCATGGCGATATTACGCCACAAATAGCTAAACAAATATTACAACAGGCTCTTTAATTTTTTTGCTTTATACCAAGCGGGGCTTTTGCTCTAATGCGGGTTAAGATTAACGTTTACTAGGGTGAAAATATGCCAACAATTGGAATTTTAGGCGCTAATGGTCGCATGGGCCGAGCATTAATTAATGTAGCTAGCCAACAACAGCTTAACCTAACAGCTACTACTGTGCGTCAAGGTTCATCTTTAGTGGGTATTGACGCTGGTGAGTTAGCGGGTTGCGGTAAATTAGCCTTACCTTTAACTGAGGTAAGTGCTAACAGCATTAAGCAGGCAGAAATTTGGCTAGATTTTACCTTACCCGAGCCAATGTTAGGCCATTTACAATTAGCCGTAGCTGCGCAAAAAGCGATGGTTATTGGGGTAACAGGCTTAACCAATGACCAATACGAGCAGATCCAGCACGCCAGTAAGTCTATTCCTATTGTGTGGGCGCCGAATATGAGTGTTGGCATTAACTTGTTGCAACACTTAGTGCAAACCGCCGCTAAAGTGATGGGTGCTGATGCGGATATAGAAATTATAGAAGCACATCATAGATTTAAAAAAGATGCTCCTTCAGGTACAGCATTGGCTATAGGTAATAATATTGCCAAAACCTTAGGCCGAGATTTAGCTAAGGTTGCTGTATATGGCAGAGAAGGAGATACCGGTGAACGAGAGCAACAAACGATAGGGTTTTCGACTATTCGTGGTGGAGATATTATTGGTGACCATACCGTATTGTTTGCTAATTTAAGCGAAAGACTGGAAATAACTCATAAAGCCTCTAGTCGTGAGACCTTTGCCCAAGGAGCTATGCGTGCTGCTGTCTGGTTGAAAAACAAACAGCCTGGACTTTATACTATGCAGCAAGTGCTTGGATTAACCGATTTAGCATAACTTTATGCAAGGTTAAGTGCATAAATAGCCGTAAAGCCAATGTTTTTATTAAAAGCAAAAAAAGCATAGAAAAAAAGCCGCAAATCGCATAGAATAGTCAGGTTTGCCTAAGGCAAATTCGGGTATCATTTTTTGGGTCAAAACAGGTACTAAATCTTAAGTGGTTTTAACTTGTTTTCTGCTGTTTGGAGGTTATTTTGTCTAAGTCCGCCCTGCTCGTACTGGAAGACGGCACCGTATTTCGCGGTACAGCCATTGGCGCTAAAGGAGTTTCTGTTGGAGAGGTAGTGTTTAATACTTCTATGACGGGGTATCAAGAAATATTAACTGATCCCTCATACGCAGAACAAATCGTCACTCTTACTTATCCACACATCGGCAATACCGGTACTAACTCTGAAGATGAAGAATCTAACCAGGTTTGGGTTAAAGGTTTAGTTATAAGAGACTTACCGTTACTTGCTAGTAACTTCCGTAATCAACAATCATTAACAGATTATCTAAATGCGCACAATATCCTTGGCATCGCTGATATTGATACTCGTAAATTAACCCGAATACTGCGAGAAAAGGGCACGCAAAATGGCTGTATTATGGCCATAGATGATCTTGACGAAAGCAAAGCACTACAATTAGCTAAAGATTTTTCTGGCTTAAATGGCGTGGACTTAGCCAAAGTAGTCAGCACTAAAGAATCTTATTCATGGACAGAAGGTACATGGCAGTTAGGCCAAGGTTTTAATCAAACTAATACCGGTGAGTTTCATGTTGTTGCCTACGACTTTGGCGTAAAACGTAATATTTTGCGCTCTTTAGCTGAGCGTGGCTGTAAAATTACTGTAGTGCCAGCACAAACTTCAGCAGCAGATGTATTAGCTATGAATCCAGATGGCATATTCTTGTCCAATGGTCCTGGTGATCCTGCTCCTTGTGATTATGCTATTGCAGCTATCAAAACATTTTTAACAACTGATATTCCTATTTTTGGTATTTGCTTGGGCCATCAGCTATTAGCCTTAGCAAGTGGTGCTAGCACAATAAAAATGAAGTTTGGCCACCATGGCGCTAACCATCCGGTGCAAAGCTTAGACAGTAAACGAGTAATGATTACTGCGCAAAATCATGGTTTTGCGGTTGATGAAGCCAGCTTGCCAGATACCTTACGTGCCACCCATAAGTCATTATTTGATGGTACCTTGCAAGGCCTAGAGCGGACAGATAAAGCTGCCTTTAGTTTTCAGGGCCACCCTGAAGCAAGCCCAGGCCCGTATGAAGCCGCTGAGCTATTCGACCATTTTATTGCGCTGATGCGTAAACATTCAGCCTAAGCTAACACGAATTACGGAGACTCAGACGCAATGCCAAAACGTACCGACTTAAAAAGTATTCTAATCTTAGGCGCTGGCCCTATCGTTATTGGTCAAGCTTGTGAGTTTGACTATTCAGGTGCCCAAGCCTGTAAAGCCTTAAGAGAAGAAGGCTATAGAGTTATTTTAGTTAACTCTAACCCAGCTACTATTATGACTGATCCAGAAATGGCCGATGCTACTTATATCGAGCCAATTCACTGGCGAGTTGTAGAAAAAATAATAGAAAAAGAACGTCCTTGTGCGGTACTGCCTACTATGGGTGGTCAAACTGCATTGAACTGCGCACTAGATTTAGAGCGCCATGGCGTGCTAGAAAAATATAATGTGGAAATGATTGGCGCTACAGCTGATGCCATTGATAAAGCAGAAGACCGCAGTCGCTTTGATGAAGCAATGCGCGCTATAGGTTTATCTTGCCCGCGGGCAGGTTTTGCTCATTCAATGGAAGAAGCCTTTGCTGTTTTAGAAGATATTGGCTTCCCTTGTATTATTCGGCCGTCATTTACTATGGGTGGTTCTGGCGGTGGTATAGCTTATAACCGCGAAGAGTTTGAAGAAATCTGTGCTAATGGCTTAGATTTGTCACCAACCAAAGAATTATTGATTGATGAATCATTAATAGGTTGGAAAGAATACGAAATGGAAGTGGTGCGTGATAAAAACGATAACTGTATTATTGTTTGTGCCATTGAAAACTTCGACCCTATGGGTGTGCACACCGGTGACTCTATCACAGTAGCGCCGGCACAAACCTTAACCGACAAAGAATATCAAATTATGCGCAGTGCATCGTTGGCGATACTGCGTGAAATTGGTGTCGAAACCGGTGGCTCTAACGTTCAGTTTGGTATTAACCCTGAAAACGGCCGTATGGTTATCATTGAGATGAACCCACGGGTATCACGTTCATCAGCCTTAGCCTCTAAAGCTACTGGCTTTCCAATTGCCCGAGTGGCGGCTAAGTTAGCAGTGGGTTTTACCTTAGATGAACTAGCCAATGACATAACAGGTGGTAAAACACCAGCATCGTTCGAGCCTAGTATCGACTATGTAGTAACCAAAGTGCCGCGTTTTAACTTTGAAAAATTTGCTGGCGCCAATGATCGCTTAACTACTCAGATGAAATCTGTTGGTGAAGTAATGTCTATTGGCCGCAACCAGCAAGAATCACTACAAAAAGCGTTACGCAGCCTAGAAACCGGTATGTCTGGTTTAGATCCTATTCTTGATTTAACTCGAACCGACGCTAAAGATATTCTAATTCGTGAATTAAAAGAACCCGGTGCCGAGCGCATTTGGTATATAGGCGATGCCTTCCGTTTTGGTATGTCAATTGATGATATTTTTGCTCTAACTAAGATAGACCCTTGGTTCTTAGTGCAAATTGAAGACCTAATAAAAGAAGAGCAAGCCTTATGTGCAGCCGGTTTTGCTGGCTTAGATAAAGCCGCTATTGCCCGCTTAAAACGCAAAGGTTTTGCTGATAAACGTATTGCAGATGTATTAGGTGTAAGCGAAAACGAAGTGCGCAAAAAGCGCCATAGCTTTGATATTCACCCAGTATATAAGCGAGTTGATACCTGTGCGGCAGAATTTGCCTCTAATACGGCTTATATGTACTCCACTTATGATGAAGAGTGCGAAGCAGCCCCAACTGATCGCGATAAAATTATGATTATCGGCGGTGGCCCAAACCGTATTGGTCAAGGTATCGAATTCGATTACTGCTGTGTGCATGCTGCGTTAGCTTTGCGCGAAGATGGCTATGAAACCATTATGATCAACTGTAACCCAGAAACGGTTTCAACAGATTATGATACTTCAGACCGCCTATACTTCGAGCCAATTACATTAGAAGATGTATTAGAAATTGTTGCTAAAGAAAAGCCAAAAGGCGTAATAGTGCAATATGGTGGCCAAACACCACTAAAATTAGCCCGCGCCCTAGAAGCCAATGGAGTGCCAATTATTGGTACCTCACCTGACGCTATCGACCGTGCTGAAGACCGTGAGCGTTTCCAACAAGCTGTAGTACGTTTAGGTTTAAAACAGCCAAAAAATGCTACGGTAACCAGTGTGGAAGAAGCCATTAATTCAGCAGCAGATATTGGGTTTCCAATGGTAGTACGTCCATCTTATGTACTAGGTGGACGCGCGATGGAAATTGTTTATGACGAGCAAGACTTACGCCGTTATATGACTGATGCCGTAAGCGTGTCTAACGACTCGCCAGTGTTATTAGATAACTTCTTAGACGATGCTATCGAAGTGGATATTGATGCTATTTGTGATGGCACTGACGTCGTAATTGGCGGCATTATGGAGCATATCGAACAAGCAGGTGTGCACTCAGGTGACTCTGCCTGTTCATTACCACCTCATACCTTGTCGGCTGAAATTAAAGATGTAATGCGTGACCAAGTGCGCAAACTAGCTTTAGAGCTTGGCGTTGTTGGTTTAATGAATACCCAGTTCGCAGTTAAAGATAACGAAGTTTACTTAATTGAAGTAAACCCACGTGCTGCCCGTACTGTGCCTTTTGTATCAAAAGCTACTGGCGTGGCTATTGCTAAAATAGGTGCTCGTTGCATGGTTGGCCAATCATTAGCCTCGCAAGGTATTACTAAAGAAATTATCCCGCCTTACTTCTCAGTAAAAGAAGTGGTGATCCCGTTTAATAAATTCCCAGGTGTTGACCCTATACTCGGCCCTGAGATGCGTTCTACCGGTGAAGTAATGGGTGTAGGCGAAACCTTTAGCATGGCATACTCAAAAGGTCAGTTAGGTTCTAGCTGTGATATCCCAACTGGTGGTAGAGCCTTGCTTTCGGTGCGTGACAGCGATAAAGTGCGAATGATAGATTTAGCTAAACTAATGGTTGCTAAAGGCTTTGAGTTAGATGCAACTGGTGGTACAGCTAAAGCATTACAAGCAGCAGGTATCGAATGCCGTACGGTAAATAAAGTATCAGAAGGCCGTCCACATATTCTAGATAGAATTAAAAACGGCGAATACAGCTATGTGGTTAATACAACCGAAGGCCGTAAAGCAATAGAAGATTCTAAAGCAATTCGCCGTGGTACCTTGCAGTATAAAACCAATTATACCACCACACTTAATGCTGCTTTTGCTACAGTAGAATCTACCGCAGCCAGCGCATTTGAAAGTGTTGTGTCGGTACAAGAATTACATAAGAGAGTAAACGCATGAGTCAGATCCCAATGACGGTGCAGGGTGCAGAAAACCTGCGCTTAGAATTGCATGAATTAAAGTCGGTTAAAAGACCGGCTATTATTCAAGCAATTGCAACTGCACGTGAGCATGGTGATTTAAAAGAAAACGCGGAATACCACGCAGCTCGTGAGCAGCAAGGATTTTGCGAGGGTAGAATTCAAGACATCGAAGCTAAATTGTCTAATGCGCAAATTATAGACATTAGCAAGATGAAAAATACCGGTAAAGTAATTTTTGGTACCACAGTAACTATCCTTAATGTAGATACTGACCAAGAAGTTACTTATCGTATAGTAGGTGATGATGAAGCGAGTATTAAAAACAATTTAATATCAGTCAACTCACCTATAGCCCGAGGTTTAATAGGAAAGTCAGTAGACGACGTTGTTAATATTACAACACCAAACGGCGTAGTAGAGTATGAAATAGTCGCTGTAGAATACCTATAAATCTAAGCTTAAAATCTGCAACATAATAAAAATAGCGCCAATAGGCGCTATTTTTTTATACAAGAAATAATGCTTTGTATTAATTAATAATTTCAGGAGTTAGTCTTCATCAAAGCCGTTGTTAATTAAATTAACTACGGCGTCTAAGGCTTGTTGGGCGTCTGTGCCTTCGGTGGCAACTTGTAGGGTTTTGCCTTTACTGCTGGCTAGCATGAGTAAGGCTAATACACTGTTGGCGTCGGCGGTTTGCTTGTCTTGGATTAACTCTATTTTGGCGCTGAATTGCTGGCATAGCTGAGCGAGTTTAGTGGCGGCTCTGGCGTGTAGGCCTAGTTGGTTGACTATAGTGACAGTTTGTTTGCAGCGCATAAATTAATATTGGCGTTGGTGATGACGCACTAATTCACGGTGGCGTAGCTGTACGTCGTCGCGTTGGTTGCGAAAGCTTTCTGCTAAGCATTCTGCTATATATACCGAGCGGTGTTGACCGCCAGTGCAGCCTATGGCGATGGTAAGGTAGCTGCGATTGTTGCGCTCTAGTTGTGGTAACCAGCTACTAATAAAGCTATTTATTTGCCAAATATATTTAGCGACTACGGGCTGGGCGGCAAAGAACTCTTTTACCGGTTGGTCTAATCCGGTTAGTGGTTTTAAGTCTGGGTTCCAGTGTGGGTTGGGTAAGAACCTGGCGTCAAACACATAGTCGGCATCTTTGGGTATGCCGTATTTAAAGCCAAAAGATTCAAATAATATAACTAAGCGCCCAGTTTTTTGGCCGAGTATACGTTCCCGTAATTGCTCTGCTAGCTGGTGCACATTTAGCTCTGTGGTATCAATATATAAGTCTGCACTGCTAGCGACGGGGTCAAGTAGTTGCTGCTCACGCAGAATGGCTTCGTCTAACGACATAGCCTTGTGTGATAAAGGGTGCATACGGCGCGTTTCACTAAAGCGGCGAATTAAAGTGCTGTGATCGGCGTCTAAATATAAAATATGTAGTTCTACCTTGTGTGGTAGATAGGAGAGAATTTCTGTTAAATCATCAGGATCTTCTGGCAAGTTGCGCACATCAATACTGACAGCAACCCGTTCATATTGGCCCATGACAGCTGTGGCTAAAGTAGGCAGTAAATTAACAGGGATGTTATCTACGCAGTAATAACCTAGATCTTCCATTACTCGTAACGCAACAGATTTGCCTGAACCAGAGCGACCACTTACCACTAACAGTTTCATCATTCTGCATTCGCCTCACAATAATCTATTAGTAATTGATATAATTGTTGATTAGTTTCTGCATTACGAATTTGTTTGGTTAGCTCTTTCTGGCTTAGCAATTTAGCTAGGCTAGATAAAGTGCTTAAATGGGTTTGGCATTGATCTTCTGGGATTAAAATACCACAGAAAATATCGACAGGTTGGTTGTCAACGGCATCAAAAGCAATAGGCTCTTTGCTAACAACAAAGACTAATATTGGCTTAACCACGCTGCTTAATTTACCGTGGGGGATAGCAATACCACCACCTATACCTGTAGAACCTAATTTTTCTCGCGCCATTAAGGCTTCTAAAATACTGTATTCAGTTATCTCAGGTAATTGCTGTTGTGCTAGCTCGGCAATATATTCCAAAATACGCTTTTTACTATTAAAAAGAACTGCACTTCTAGTGCAGTTCTCCGTAAGCATGGTGGTTAAATTGATCATATTTTAATTAGTGTCGAATTAACTTTTCTTTGTGTTTAATGACTTGTCGATCAAGCTTGTCGATAAGCTGATCAATGGCTGCATACATGTTTTCATCATCTGAGATAGCGAATACTTCTGCGCCGCTTAAATTAACTTTAGCTTCAGCAATTTGCTTTAGTTTTTCTACAGTGAGAACCACATTTATATTGGTGATGTGCTCAAAGTGTCGAGCTAATTTTGCGAACTTAGTGTCTACATATTCCTTTAATGCGGGTGTGATTTCAACATGACGACCAGTTAGATTGATTTGCATAGACATATTCCTTTTTTTGGCTTACTTACATCAAGGTTTTGCGCTGGTTTGACGGTGGAATAAATAATGACTCACGATACTTGGCTATAGTGCGCCTTGCAACGTTTATCCCTTGTTCTAAAAGAATTTCGGCCATTTTGCTATCGCTTAATGGTTTGGCCGGGTTTTCCGCCGCCACTAATTTTTTAATAAAAGCCCGAATTGCAGTAGAAGAACACTCACCGCCACTTTCGGTGCTTACATGGCTAGAGAAAAAGAACTTAAGTTCAAATATTCCTCTAGGTGTATGCATGTATTTTTGGGTTGTAACGCGTGAAATGGTTGACTCATGCATACCGACCATTTCTGCAACATCATTTAATACCATTGGTTTCATGGCTTCTTCGCCATGTTCAAAAAATGCTTGTTGTTGTTGTACTATACAGTTAGACACTTTTAATAAGGTTTCGTTTCTACTTTCTAAACTTTTTATAAACCATTTTGCTTCTTGTAAATGTGAACGTATAAATTGACTATCGGCACTGCTTTTTACTGTTCTAGACATGGCAGCGTACTGCTGATTAACTCTAATTTTAGGCATGGCGTCAACATTTAACTCGACTTGCCAGCGGCCTTTTACTTTTTTGACGCTAACATCAGGGATGACGTATTCTTGTTCTTGTTTTATCACATCGGCGCCTGGCCGTGGGTTTAAACTTTGAATAAGTTGCATCACCTGTTTTAGTTCGTCTTCTTTGAGTTTAGTCACTCGCATCAAAGAACGGAAGTCCCTATTAGCTAATAAGTCACTATGTTCTAATAATAAAGACTGGGCTTCGGCTAAAAATGGCGTATCAGCTGAAAATTGACGCAATTGCACCAGCAAACATTCTTGCACCGTGCGAGCGCCTACGCCAATAGGGTCAAATAGCTGGATCCGTTTAATCACAGCTTCTACTTCATCGGCCTCTATGCCTGGAATAGCAAGCGATTGTAAAATATCGTCACAGCTGATGGTGAGTAAGCCGCTGTCATCGATAGCTTCAATAATTACTTCAGCTATAGCTAAGTCTATTTCAGAAAAAGGCGTTAAATACATTTGCCAACGTAGGTAATCTTGTAAGCTTTCGCTAGTTTCACCTTGGTAAGCGGTATCATCATCACTACCACTACTGCCAGAGCTAACGGGAGTGGCGCTAACTAAGTTGTCCCAGTCGTTGTCTAAGGGTAAGTCTTCTTTAATATTTTGATCTGCTAAGGCTTCGCTGGCATCTGTTTCAGAGCTGTCAACTTTAGTGTCGTTGCTTATTGAGTTGTCATCTGATTTTTGGCTGTGTTGCTGTAAAGACTCATCCGCTGAGGGTGTTGCATCGTCATCTGCTTCTAATAAAGGATTCGCATCCAAAGCTTCTTGGATCTCTTGCTGTAACTCAATAGTGGATAGCTGCAATAAGCGAATAGCCTGTTGCAGCTGAGGGGTCATGGTCAGCTGTTGTCCTAAGCGAAGTTGCAAAGATGGCTTCATTTACTTCTACTAATCTCCTGAAACACAAGTGATATTGGTATTGGCTAGCTTTAACTAACTATACCTGAATTGCCTTAAAACTATAGCCTGAATTGCTCACCCAAGTATACATCTCGTACTTTTTGGTCAGCTAGCACTTGTTGTGGTGGCCCAGAGGCAATCAGTTCACCATGACTAACTATGTAGGCTATTTCACAGACGTCTAGTGTTTCGCGTACGTTATGATCGGTAATTAAGACACCTATACCACGTTGGCCTAAATGTTGAATAATTTTTTTGATATCTAAAACTGAAATAGGGTCAACGCCAGCAAAAGGCTCATCTAATAAAATAAAAGCAGGCTCGGCTGCTAAAGCGCGAGCAATTTCTACTCGTCGCCGCTCACCACCCGATAAGCTCATACCTAAATTATGTTTGATATGGCCAATATGAAATTCTTCTAATAGCTCATCTGCTATTTCTTCACGCTTAGCGCGGCTTAAAGATTTGCGCGTTTGTAAAATAGCCATTAAATTATCATACACGCTAAGCTTTCTAAAAATAGAGCTTTCTTGAGGTAAATAACCTATGCCTTTTCTGGCTCTGGCATGAATAGGCTCAAAAGTCATATCTTCATTATTAAGGGTTATGCTGCCTTTATCTGAGGGGACTAAGCCTACTATCATATAAAAAGTTGTCGTTTTTCCGGCACCATTGGGGCCGAGTAAGCCAACTATTTGGCCGGCATTGACCTCTAGGCTGACATCTTTTACTACTTGTCGGCCTTTATAGCTTTTGGCCAGATGTGCTGCGACTAACTTCATGGGTTATCTTTTTCCTCTGGCGTAAAAATAGTTGTTACGCGCTTGGTCTTATTACTATCGGCATTCAATTGCTGTTTTTCAACGTTATAACGAATAGTTGATGCTTGAACTACGCTACCACTCTGTGCCAGCTCGGCGTCGCCACTAAGAGTTAGGATGCGTGTTGATGGTTCATAGCGCATGCTTTTAGCTTCAGCAGTAACGAGTTTGCCATCTTCCATTCGTTGTGAATATTTTACTGGTTGGCCAGTAGCAAGATAGACTTCATTACCTTTACCAGCACTGGCATCAATCTCTAATAGATCAGCAGTCATTTTCATTGAGCCTTGAGTAATAATGACATTGTTGCGGTATGTCAAAACATCTTCTTTGATCGAAGATAAGTTATCGGCGTCAATTTGAATTTGTTGCTTGTAATCTGGAACAGCGGCAATAGAGCTAAATGTTATTAACAATATAGCTGTGGCTGTAATATAGTTAGCTTTCATTTTGGTATACCGTTTTATTATGTTGTAATAAGTGTAAGGTTTTGTTGGTTAAGTCTGCCTGAATGCCTACACCTTCAATAATAAAACCTTTACCTATTACACGCACTGGTTGATTATTTTGTAAACGGTTGTCAGGGAATAGCATTTCTAGTGTATCTGTTTCTATGCGTTCTATCAGTTCATTCTGCAATAAGCTTTCAATAATAACCTTATGTTCTAGAATTATTCTATCTTCAGGGTACCAAGTTGCTGTTTGGCTATGTGCCGTCCAACTAGGCTGATGCTGGTTGTTATATAAGGTATAAATAGGCTGCTCAAAATGGGTAAAACCTAGCTGGTCAAAATGTTCTAAACGTACTGCTGTTACAGAGTCAGTTTTGTAGCCTTGATCGTTATATAAGGTTCGGCTGATTTCACTGGCAATATAATCGGGTTGTAATTTTTGATCAGCAGACACTAGGGCTGTGTTGTTGTCAGGTTTAAACCATAAATAACTGGCGGTTAAAACCAGAGCTAAAACTAATAATACCAATAGCTTTCTCATGTGCTGCTACCATCAAAGAGCATAAATTTATTTTGACTAATTAATAATAAATCGCATAATTCGCGGACAGCGCCAAAACCGCCATTTAAGCTAGTGTTATAGTGAGCATTTACTCGCAAATAAGGGTGAGCATCAGCTACTGCTACGGCTAAACCGCAATACTGCATGACTTGCCAGTCAGCTAAGTCATCGCCTATGTAGGCAATTTGGTTGGGACTAAGTTGCAGCTGTGATTGAATATCAGTAAAAGCGGCGATTTTATTTTCTTGGCCTTGGTAAATATAGGGGACGGTTAAGGATGTCATTCTTTGTTGGACTATTGTTGAAGTTCGCCCAGTAATAATGGCGACCTCAATACCTGCATTACGTAAAGCTTTAATGCCATAGCCATCGCGGGTATGAAAAGCTTTTAATTCTTCACCATTATTGCCAAGATAAATACGGCCATCAGAAAACACACCATCAACATCGCAAATTAATAGTTTTATATTAGCAGCCCGAGCAATAACGTTATCGCTTATATCTTGATATAGCTGAGAAAATAGCGACATTTATAGCACCCCAGCACGTAATAAATCGTGCATATTCATGGCTCCCACAGGGATGTTAGTGCTATTGACAACAATTAAACCATTAATTTTTTTCTGCTGTAATACTTGTAAAGCTTCTGCGGCTAACATTTGGCTATTAGCCGTAATGCAATGCCTAGTCATAACATCGCTAATTAATGAACTATGGATATCTAAGCGTTGATCTAAAATACGCCTTAAATCGCCATCAGTAAAAATACCGGCTAATACACCTTCTTGGTCGACTATAGCTGTCATTCCTAAGCCTTTTTTCGAAATCTCTAATAAGGCATCTTTAATAGTGGCATTAATACTAACTATAGGTACCTTATCGTCTTTATGCATCACATCGTCTAAACGCAGTAATAGTTTGCGGCCTAGGCTGCCACCAGGGTGTGATAAGGCAAAATCATCTGCTGAAAAGCCGCGGGCATCTAGTAATGTCATAGCAAGGGCATCACCCATAACTAAGGTTGCCGTTGTGCTGGAAGTAGGAGCTAAACCTAACGGGCAGGCTTCTTGGTCAACTTTTACACATAAGTGGGCATCAGCAAATTTAGCTAAAGTAGAGTCAGGATTGCCAGTGATAGCGATAAGTTTAATGCCGCGCCGCTTGATAACCGGCACTATAGTTAACATTTCTGCTGTTTCACCAGAATTAGAAATTGCAATAACCACATCTTCCGCAGATAGCATGCCCAAGTCACCATGGCTGGCTTCGCCTGGATGGATAGAAAAAGCGGGAGTACCTGTAGAGGCCAGTGTGGCTGCTATTTTATTAGCGATATGCCCAGATTTACCCATACCCGATACTATGGTTTTACCTTTACTATTAATAATAAGTTCACAGGCATAATTGAATTCATCATCGATATATTGGGCTAGTTGCTCTACAGCACTGGCTTCAATGGCAATAACTTCTTTGGCGCGAATACGAAAATCGGTGCTCATGGTTCTCTCTTTAAGCAAAGGATGAAAATAAAAAATATTGATAAGCAATAAATGCAGTTAATAAAAATAGACCTTCAAATTTACTTAGTCGTGGTTGCCGACTGTGTCGTAGCGACATAAGCAGCAAGATAATAGTTGCAGCTATCATAATATAACTGTCCTGGTTACTCGCTTGTGGATCTATAACGCCTGGAGCAATAATGGCACTTATACCTAGCACGGCCAATATGTTAATAATGTTTGAGCCAATAATATTACCTAGGGCTAAATCCACTTCACCTTTTATTATACCAACAATACTAGTTGCTAACTCTGGCAAACTAGTGCCTAAAGCAACGATAGATAAGCCTATAACTAAGTCACTAACGCCTATATAGCGTGCTATATATACAGAGCCGTGAACCAATAACTGTGAAGCAGCAAGTAATAGCAGCATACCTAGCACAAACCAAAAAATGGCTTGACCTAAGGAAATAGGTGGACTTTCTTCGTTATTGATATCCTGCATTAGCGGATCATCAACTGCTATGGTGCGAGCGCAATACACCATAAATATTATAAAGCTGAAAAAAGCGGCTATTAATATTAAGCCTTCAATTCGACTAAGAAAGTGATCAGATAAAAAGAAGTAAGCCAATAACGTTGCTGCAACTAATAAAGGGTATTCACGTTTAATGGTTAGTGAGGTGACACGGATAGGTTTTAATAAAGCGGCTAGGCCAATAATTAATAAAATATTGATAATATTTGAGCCAAGGGCATTGCCAACTGCTGTGCTTAAATGGCCTTTATAGGCTGCAATAGAAGAAACTAGAATTTCTGGCATAGAGGTGCCTAGTGCTACTATAGTCAAGCCGATAAGCATAGGTGATATGCCTGTGTAGCGGGCGACTGTCGAAGCACCAAAAATTAAGCGGTCAGCGCTCCATACCAGAAGCACTAAACCAACAAACACCACAATAATCGCGATAAGCAAAGGTGACAATTGTTAATTCCTCGGCAGTGATAGCATAGTTAACATATTTTCCAGCTTATCAGGTTGAAAAGCAAAAAAAAGCTGTTAATTAGCTAAATGTTAGCATCTCTTCACAGTTTGTAACGATTTTTATTAACGACTTTAGCTTAGAACCAGCTTACAATGATAATAGCTAAGCTCAGGGTACAGGCTAATTGCAAACATACAAGGTTGTATGTATATTGCGAGCAATATCTTTAAGTGTAGTTTTAAGGTAAGCCAACCTAATTTTTATGCGGTATTAATACTGCTCGTTATGCGGAGCAAAAAGTTTGTCGGATAGGATAATAGATATTCAAAATATGCATTTTAGTCGAGGTGATAGGGTAATATTTCGCGACTTAAATATGCAGTTTCCCCGCGGCAAAGTTATCGCTGTTATGGGCCCTAGCGGTATTGGTAAAACAACTTTGTTGCGTTTAATCGGTGGCCAACTTAAGCCTAGCCAAGGCCACATTATGTTTGATGGCCAAGATATTCCTGCGCTTTCTCGCTCTGAGCTATACCAAGCCCGAAAAAAAATGAGCATGCTGTTTCAAAGCGGTGCCTTGTTTAGTGATATGTCGGTTTTTGATAACATTGCCTTTCCTATTCGGGAGCACACTAAACTCAGCGAATCTTTAATCCGTTTAATAGTACTAATGAAACTAGAGGCGGTAGGTTTAAGGGGCGCAAGAGATTTAATGCCTGCAGAGTTGTCTGGCGGTATGGCACGCCGAGCTGCTTTAGCCCGAGCTATAGCTTTAGATCCTAAATTAATTTTGTATGACGAGCCCTTTGCTGGGCAAGATCCCATTTCAATGGGAGTAATAGTGCGGTTAATTAAGTCGCTTAATAATGCTTTAGGTTTAACTTCGGTTGTAGTAACCCATGACGTGCATGAAGTGATGGGCATAGCTGACTATGTGTATATCATCGCAGAAAAGTCAGTGGTTGGTCATGGTACTCCTGCTGAGTTACTGAAGCATCCCTCAGCGCTAGTTCAGCAATTCTTAAAAGGTGAAGCTGATGGCCCTGTACCCTTCCATTTTAATGCTGCGCCTTACGAGGATGAATTAATGGAGTTGGCTAAGTGATTGTAAATAAAGTTCAACAACTAGGGCATTCAGCATTAGCCACTGTGCAAGGCTTTGGTAAAGCAGGCACTATGCTGTTTTCTGCCTTAGTAGGCAAGCCCGATATACGACGTAATTTCCCATTATTAATGCGTCAGTTGTATGTAGTGGGAGTATTGTCGTTAATTATAATAGTTGTTTCAGGGCTGTTTATAGGTATGGTGCTGGCTCTGCAGGGCTATACCGTTTTGGTTAAATTTGGTGCTGAGCAAATGCTTGGGCCTTTAGTTGCACTTAGCTTACTACGTGAGCTAGGGCCTGTAGTGACAGCCTTGTTATTCGCTGGCCGAGCAGGTAGTGCGCTAACGGCAGAAATAGGCTTAATGAAAGCAACGGAACAGTTATCAAGCTTGGAGATGATGGCTGTTGATCCGCTTAGGCGTATTATTGCCCCACGTTTTTGGGCCGGTGTTATTAGCATGCCGCTATTAGCATTAATTTTTAATGCGGTTGGTATCTTAGGGGGCCATTTAGTCGGCGTAGATTGGTTAGGTGTAGATGGTGGTGGCTATTGGTCAGCCATGCAAGCAAACGTCGACTTATATCAAGATATTTTAAATGGCGTCATTAAAAGTTTTGTATTTGCAATTATTGTAGTTTGGATTGCCTTACATAAAGGTTATGACGCTGTACCCACTTCTGAGGGTATTAGCCGAGCCACAACTGAAACGGTCGTAACAGCATCTTTAACTGTGCTGGCTTTCGATTTTATTTTAACTGCAATTATGTTTGGTGGATAAAATGACCACGCGGAAAATTGAATTATTGGTAGGTAGCTTTATAGTTTTAGCTATAGCAGCATTTTTTATGTTGGCACTTAATGTTGCTAACAGCGGGGTAGGCGGTGGCAATGATACCTACTTATTACACGCCAGATTTGATAATATAGGTGGCTTAAAAGTTCGCTCGCCAGTAAAAGTAGGTGGTGTTGTGGTGGGGCGGGTAACTGCGATCAATTTAGACACTAACCGTTATACACCTGTAGTTACTTTGGCTATTAATAGTAACTACAGTAACTTTCCGGAAACGAGCTCGTTAGCAATACTGACATCAGGTTTATTAGGTGAGCAATATCTTGGTTTGCAGCCTGGTTTTATTGATGAAACTGTTGAAATATTAGCTGATGGTGACTATATCGAAGATACTAAGTCGGCAATAGTGCTTGAAGAGTTAATCGGTCAATTTTTATTTAATCGTGGAAGCTAATTATGAAATTTAAAACCCTTTTATTAGGTATGCTTATTAGCGTTTGTAGCTTAGCTTTACCTGTTTTGGCAGAGGTGGAAACCTATACCGACCCCTTCAAAATGATTGAAGTTGTTGCCGATAGAACTTTCACTCGTATCGCTAAAGATCAGAAAAAAATTGAAGATAACCCTGACTATTTAAGAGTCGTAGTTAATGAGGAGTTAATTCCTTATATAGATAGCCGTTATGCTGCGTTAAGAGTTATTGGTAATGCTGCCGATTTACGCAATACGCCAAGAGAGGATTTAGTTGCTTTTGTTGATGCTTTTCAAGAGTATATGATAGCAACTTATGCGGGGGTCTTTACCCAGTATCGCGATCAAAAAGTGATGATAGAACCAGCATCTGATATAGGTAATCGTAAAATTATTAGTGTAAAAACTAGAGTGATTGACCCTGGTAAGCCAGATATTAATATTGAATTTAAATTACGCCAGAGTAAAGGCAGCGATAATTGGTTAGTCTTTGATATGGTGGCAGAAGGTATTTCGTTGTTAGATAGTAAGCGAGCTGAATTAAGTAATATTATTCGCCAGCAAGGCTTAAAAAATGTGACTAGCCTCTTATTAGAAAAAGCGAAAACACCGATTAGTAATACTAAAGACCAAGCTGAAAAGGCTGAGCAGAAGTGACACTTAAGATTACAGCTGTAGCTAATAGCATTCAGTTTGAAGGCGTCTTAAATCGTGATACGTTAATACTGTATTCACCCTTTAAGTTGTTAAATACGTTAACTGGTACTATACAATTCGATTTTGCTGCATTGACAGCTATAGATACTGCAGGTTTGGCTTGGCTGTTACAACAGCTAGCGCAGGCTCGAGATACTAGCTTGAAAATTGAATTATGTAATGTCCCGCAGCAGCTGTTATCATTAGCTGATGTGAGTGCAGTAAGAGCATTATTGCCAATTGTTGAGTAAGGTTAAACTTTGGATATTAAGCAATTAGAACAATTATTATTAGAACAACTGGCGCTAACAGAAGTCTATGTTAAGGCGGAAGGTGCCAACTATAATGTAATAGCTGTAGGTGACTGTTTTGCTGATATTAGTCGGGTAAAACAACAGCAAATGGTTTATGGCCCTTTAATGGACGCAATAGCTGATGGCACTATTCATGCTGTTAGCATCAAGACCTTTACGCCGACACAATGGCGTAGAGAAAAACTTCTTAATCCGCCAGCGTAGTATTATATGCAACAATTCTTAGTAACAGGTGGCCAACCTTTACAAGGTAATGTGACCATCTCAGGGGCAAAAAATGCAGCCCTACCAATTTTATTTGCCAGTTTATTATCGGCATCTACCAGCACTATTCGTAATGTGCCTAAATTAAAAGATATTGAAACCACTATTAAGCTTTTACAGTTATTTGGTGCAGAAGTTAGTTTTGTTGACAACGTAGTAACAGTAGATGCTGCTGGTGTTAATAATCAATATGCTCCGTACGAACTGGTTAAAACTATGCGGGCGTCAATATTAGCGCTAGGCCCTTTATTAAGCCGCTTTGGCAAAGCTGAAGTGTCGCTTCCTGGTGGCTGTGCTATTGGTGCTAGGCCGGTCAATTTACATATTGATGGTTTACGTAAGATGGGTGCCGATATAGTAGTAGAAAATGGCTATATCAAAGCAACGTCTAGTCGTTTAAAAGGTGCCAATATCATTATGGATATGGTCAGCGTGACTGGCACAGAAAACTTAATGATGGCTGCAGTGCTTGCTGACGGTATTACTACTATTGATAATGCCGCCCGCGAACCTGAAGTAGTCGATTTAGCCGTGTATTTAAACAGTATGGGCGCTAAAATTACTGGCGCTGGTACTGATACCATAACAATTGAAGGCATTGAGTCTTTGCATGCGGCTGAACATAGCGTCTTACCTGATCGCATTGAAACAGGCACCTTTTTGGTGGCTGCTGCTGTAACCGGAGGCGATGTAACTTGTCGTAATGCTGATGCGTCGGAACTTGAGGTAGTATTAGATAAGTTACGCAAAGCAGGTGTAGAAATTAGCACAGGCCCAGATTGGATCCGCGCTAATATGACCGGCAGACAGCTTAAAGCTGTTGATGTGAAAACAGTACCACATCCTGGGTTTCCTACCGATATGCAAGCTCAGTTTACGGTACTCAACGTTGTGGCTCATGGCGTTGGCATGGTTACAGAGACCATATTTGAAAATCGCTTTATGCATGTTCCTGAGTTACAACGCATGGGTGCTAAAATTCGTTTAGAAGGTAATACTGCCGTTTGTGAGCACAGTGATAAACTTTTAGCTGCACAAGTAATGGCCACAGATCTGCGGGCCTCTGCTAGTTTAGTTATTGCTGGCTTAGTGGCTGATGGCACTACTATTGTCGATAGAATTTATCATATAGACCGTGGTTATGAACAAATTGAGTTTAAGCTAAAGAACTTAGGGGCACAAATAGAGCGAGTAGATGCACCTCAATAGTGCTGAGATAACCGATTAACCTCGTTAAACAATAACGGCTTGCCATTGGCAAGCCGTTATTGTTTAAGCCGCTACATATACTATATAACCTCGCGAGTGACCGCAGTGATTGTTAATCGTTGTGAGTTACGCTCTATAGTAAGTTGAACTTTAGTGTTGGGCGGTGTTTCTGCAATAAGGTTTAATGCTGCTTGCACATTTTCAAAGCGCTGGCCATCCATTTCCAAAATTATATCATCGACTTGAATACCTGCTTCTGCTGCTGGGCCATTAACGCTAACGGCTGTGATCCTAATACCATAGAGTAATTGTCCCGATGAGGTTAAACGTTCACCAGAAGCATTAAGCACTGCATCGCCGGCTAAACCTAAATAACTCCGAGTGACGCGGCCATGCTTGATAATTTTTTGCATAACATTTAATGCAAGCTTATAAGGCACAGCTAAAAAGATACCTTGCACATCTTGGTTCTCTAATTGATAAGCTGCGGCATTGATACCAACTAAGGTGCCATTGGTATTCACTAGCGCACCACCTGAGTTACCACGGTTTATCGCCGCATCCATGCGCATAAAGTCACGGTAACTACCTTGTGAGCTTAAGCCTGTATTGCCATTAGCACTGATAATACCTTGGGTAATGGTTTGACCAAGATTTAATGGATTACCAATGGCTAATACTACATCGCCAACTTGTGGTTTAAGTTCAGGATCTTGTGGTATAGCAGGTAAATTATCAGCTTGAACATAAAGTACAGCTAAATCTGTCATTTTATCTTGGCCAATTAATACTGCTTCTAACCAGCGGCCATCTTGTAAAGCGACCTCAATATGGTCAGCACCATAAACCACATGATAATTTGTTAAGATATAACCCTTAGCACTCATTAAAACACCAGAGCCAAGCTCTTGGCGTTCAATAGTACGCGGTCGTAGAGCACGAGGATCCACTAAAGTACTACGGGTGTAAACATTGACTACAGCAGGGGCTGCGCGTCTGACAGCATGATTATAACTGATAGGGGCTGGCAGTTTGTCATTGGCGGAAGAGTGTAATCTTGGTAGGCTTAAATGGTTAAATGCAGGCAGTGCCCATAGCAAAACAAAGGCTAAAGCCAAACCATAAGCGATACTTTTTAGCAGAAATAATAAAAATTTGCGCACAGTTGCTCAAAATAGTACATGAATATAATGCGCTAAGCATAACACTAATTCAGGTTAGGCAGTAGCGGTTAACTCCTGCCTAACCTAATCAAAATTTAGCGAATTAATACATACAGATTAGTGTTGCCACGTTGGATGTTAAGTGCAGCTATACCATTGCGGTTCTCTATCGCTTTTCTTAAATCATTAATGTTGTTAATCGCTTTACGGTTAACGCCAATAATAATATCGTCAGCGACAAGGCCAATCCGGGCGGCTGCTGAATTAGGCTCAACACTGTCAACTTTTACACCTTGATCTGTATTTGATAAAGAAGCGCCTTGCAACATAGGGTGCATTTCATTAGCAGCAACTGTTGTTTCAGTTGTGCTGCCCAAAGTTACTGATATGGTACGCTCTTTGCCATCACGTAAAATACCTAGCTTTGTTGTTTTTCCTGCGCCTAAGGTAGCAACTTTAGCTCTTAATTCATTAAAGTTGCTAATGCGGTTGCCATCCATACTGATAACAACGTCGCCAGACTTCAAGCCGGCTTTACTGGCAGGGCTATCAGGTATAACTTCATTAACCCAAGCGCCTCGGCTAACTTTTAAGTTCATGGCTTCTGTTAAATCAGCAGTTACGTCACCACCACGGATCCCTAAGCTACCAGGCCTTACTTCGCCGTATTCAACAATTTGGTCAACTAGGTTTTTCATCATGTTCGTAGGAATGGCGAAGCCAATGCCAATATTACCGCCATTTGGGCCAAGAATAGCGGTATTGATGCCTATTAGCTCACCTTTTAGGTTTAATAGCGCACCGCCAGAGTTACCGCTATTAATGGCAGCATCGGTTTGAATAAAGTCTTCTAAGCCTTCAATGCCAAGGCCACCACGACCTAAGGCACTTATAATACCTGAGGTAACGGTTTGCTCTAAGCCAAAAGGGTTACCAACAGCAATGGCAAAATCACCGACTCTAATCTTATCTGAATTAGCCAGCGGGACTTGGATTAATTTTTTAGCTTCAATTTGTAATAAGGCTATATCACTTTGCGGATCTGCACCCAGTTTTTTTGCTTTAAAAGTACGGCCATCTTTTAGCCTAATTTGTATATTGTCAGCATCTTGAATAACATGGTTATTAGTAACGATATAACCTTTGCTGGCATCAATAATAACCCCAGATCCTAAACCTTTAAACGGTTGCTCTTGGCGTAATTCATTTGGCCCGCGCTGGCCAAAGAAATAACGAAAGGCTTCAGGTAAACGTTGTCGTACTTCGCGGCTACCTTCAACAGAAATATGGACTATGGCAGGAGTAGCCTGTTCTAGCATAGGTGCTAAAGTAGGCATTTCCTCGCTAGTAGAAAAAAAGGGGATTTTAGCGTCAGCTGGTAAAGGGTTAGCCAACATCAAGCTTGCTGCTACAGCAGCACTAACTAATGACAATTTCTTATTCATAGCGCAAAAGTCTCCAATTACAGTTCGCGGTTAAGAACCGCAAACTGTGACAAAAGTTCCGTTATGCTAAATAAAACATCAATTAATTATTGTTTTGGTCAGTTACTTTTTGTTTAATTAAACCACTGCTCTGGCCTGAATAATCGCGTGGTTGCTGCACCGTATCAGAATAGACGCGACGTTTTTCATCTATTTGATCTATAGATTGACGAATATGTGAAGCAATATCACCCGACAAGTAATTTAATTCATCATCATCTGGCTTTGCAGTAGGTTGCGCCACTAATTGCATTTTAGATTCGGCAATATGGCGAGCAATGCGGCCATAATTATCTTGTAATTGTGTCATTAACTGATTAGTTGTCTCTAAATGGGTTGAGACATCTTGCCGATACTGATGTAACTGACTTTTACTTAGCTGCAGTTCCTGTTGCAGTTTGTCGTGGTTAAATTGTCTCAATGTAACAAAGCGACTAATAATAGCGCCAATAATTAAGCCTATGCTTGCAGCAATGGCGATAACAACAAAATCCATAATAACTCCAGAAGAATAATTTCTTTTACTTAGTGTAACCCAACTTGTTATGCCTAGTGGTAAGGCATGTTACAATTGAAATCTGAATTTAGGGTTAAAACTATTAGCTTTCAAGCAAGATTTCAATGACACCAATAGAAAAATATCAACAAGACTTAAAACGTGACGATTTTCAGTACGATGCCGCTCAGGAATTTGCCGTTAAGCAATTACAACGCTTATATGATGACTATTGTAGTAGCCAAAACAAGAACCCTTCATGGTGGCGGCGCTTTATCTCTGGCAACAAACCTTTAGAACCCTTACAAGGACTATACTTTTGGGGCGGTGTTGGTCGAGGTAAAACTTATCTTGTCGATACCTTTTATCAAAGTCTACCGACTAAACGTAAGTTACGCATTCATTTTCATCGTTTTATGTATCGGGTGCATCAAGAGCTTAAGCTTTTGCCGGGGGAAAGCAATCCTTTGGAAAAAGTGGCAGATAAATTTAAACAAGAAACTGATATTTTATGTTTTGATGAGTTTTTTGTATCAGATATCACTGATGCTATGATTTTGGGTACCTTATTGCAGGCACTCTTTGCCCGTGGTATCACTTTAGTGGCAACGTCCAATATTGAACCAGACGGCTTATACCGCAATGGTTTACAGCGGGCTAGATTTTTACCTGCTATAGCATTAATTAAGCAACATACCCAAATTGTTAATGTTGATAGTGGTATTGACTACAGGTTGCGCACTTTAGAAAAAGCAAACATTTACCATTTTCCAGCTGATCAGCAAGCTGAGCTTAATTTACAGCAATATTTTTTGGCATTATCAACTGAGCCACAACGCTTTAATGTGCAAATAGCTGTAGCAAATAGGCAACTTGCTGCTAAAGCAGAAGCAGATGGAGTTATATGGTTTGATTTTGCTGAACTCTGTGAAACGGCACGTAGTCAATATGACTATATGGAGCTAAGTCGATGCTACCATACTGTGCTTATAGCTAATGTGAAGTCTATGGGCCGACATAATGATGATGTAGCCAGACGTTTTATTGCTATGGTTGATGAGTTCTATGAGCGACACGTAAAGCTAATTATTTCTGCTGACCTAGCATTAGAGCAACTGTATCAAGATGGCATACTTAATTTTGAATTTAAGCGTACTATAAGCCGACTACAAGAGATGCAGTCGGTTGAATATCTGGCAAAACAGCATTTAGCTTAATTATTTTCATTAATATGCAGATATTTTTGTAATCAATGCTGATTTTTTAAATTGGTTAATATATAATCCGCGCCCGGCCTACGTTACAGCCTTATACTGCCGTTAGCCCGGTAGTGATGTACTCGAAGGGGTACGCGAACGATACAGAATGCAATAGCCCTGCACTGTATCAGGTGTAACTATGTTTATATTTGGATAGAGTTAAATGAAAACTTTTAGTGCAAAACCAGAAAGCGTAACACGCGACTGGTACGTTGTTGATGCGGCGAATAAAACGCTGGGTCGTATCTCAACTGAAATCGCTGCCCGTTTACGTGGTAAGCATAAGCCAGAGTACACGCCACACGTTGATACAGGTGATTACATCATCGTTATTAACGCTGAAAAAGTGGTTGTAACAGGCAATAAAGCGCAAAACAAAATATACTACTCGCACTCTGGTTTTCCAGGTGGCTTAAAGGAAATCACTTTCGAGAAATTGATCGCGAAAAAACCAGAAATGGTTTTGGAACTTGCTATTAAAGGCATGTTGCCAAAAGGCCCATTAGGCCGCGCTATGTTCCGTAAGTTAAAAGTTTACGCCGGTGCAGAGCATCAACATGCTGCTCAGCAACCGCAAGTATTAGATATTTAATCGGAGCATATCATGGCACAGAATCAATATTACGGAACTGGTCGTCGTAAAAGCTCTACGGCCCGTGTTTTTATCAAAGCTGGTACAGGTAAAATTACCGTTAATCAGCGCGTATTAACTGAATATTTCGGTCGTGAAACAGCTTGTATGGTTGTAAAACAGCCATTAGAGTTAGTTGATATGGTTGAAAAGTTTGACTTATACATCACTGTTAAAGGTGGTGGTATCAGTGGTCAAGCTGGCGCTATCCGTCACGGTATTACCCGTGCATTGATGGAGTTTGATGAAACCTTGCGTCCAGCATTGCGTAAAGCAGGCTTTGTAACACGTGATGCACGTAAAGTAGAGCGGAAGAAAGTGGGTCTACGTAAAGCACGTAAGCGTCCACAGTTCTCAAAACGTTAATCGTTTTAATAAAATTAAAACCCGGATTTATGTTCCGGGTTTTTTTTGCTTAAAAATCGAATAGTCTGTAAAAACAAAGCAAAAATGACTACTATGTAGTACTTAGCAGTGAGATAATACCAATTCAGGCTGCCTTAATCCTTGTGTAAAGCAAGGCTTTTCATTATGATCAGCGATATTTTTTAAATTATAAAAATGCTTAAATTGTCTTTAAGCATTAACCTGGAGATGAGTGGATGAGCAATGCGCCCGTAGATCAAGGTCGCCGTCGCTTCCTGACCATTGCAACCTCAGTGGTAGGGGGTGTAGGAGCTGTCGGTGTTGCCGTACCCTTTATTGCGTCCTGGAACCCCAGTGAACGTGCAAAACAAGCTGGTGCTGCCGTGACAGCTGATATTAGCAAGCTAGAAACAGGTCAGTTAATTCGTGTAGAGTGGCGAGGTAAGCCAGTCTGGATAGTAAAACGCAGTCCTGAAATGTTAGAGCAGCTATCTAAGTTAAATAATCAATTAGCTGACCCAGAATCTAAAGTTGATCAACAACCTGCCTATGCCCAAAATATTCATCGCTCGAAAAAGCCAGAAATTTTTGTTGCTGTCGGTATTTGTACCCATTTAGGTTGTTCACCAACTTATATTCCAAATGATTTTTCTGCTCATGTTCAAGGTGTTCAGTCAGGCTTCTTCTGTCCGTGTCATGGTTCTACTTATGATTTAGCCGGTCGGGTGTTTTCTGGTGTACCTGCACCTTCAAACCTTCAAGTACCGCCTTATATGTTCCTCGATGACAACACAATTATGATTGGTGAAGATGAGGGGAGCGTCTAATGTTTAAAAATCTAATGGAGTGGATTGAGTACCGTATGCCGTTCATGGAAAAAATGAACCTGCATGTCACTCAGTACCCTGCACCGAAAAACTTTAACTTTTGGTACTTTTTTGGCTCGTTGGCCATGTTAATTTTAGTTAACCAAATCCTCACTGGTGTTTGGCTAACCATGAACTATGTACCAACAGCTGATGGCGCCTTTGCCTCAATTGAATACATTATGCGTGATGTTGATTACGGCTGGTTGCTTCGTTATATGCACTCTACCGGTGCGTCAGCATTCTTTATTGTTGTTTACCTACATATGTTACGTGGCATGATGTACGGCTCTTACCAGAAACCACGCGAGTTATTGTGGATTTTTGGTATGCTAATTTTCTTAGTCTTAATGGCTGAAGCCTTTATGGGTTATATGCTGCCTTGGGGACAAATGTCTTTCTGGGGCGCACAAGTTATTATCTCGATATTTGGTGTTATCCCTGGTATTGGCGAAGATTTAACTTTGTGGATCCGTGGTGACTACGTTATCTCAGGTGCTACCTTAAACCGCTTCTTTGCTCTGCATGTTATTGCGTTACCTTTAGTTTTAGTTATTTTAGTGTTTTTACACTTAATGGCTTTACATGAAGTTGGTTCAAATAACCCAGACGGTATTGAAATTAAACGTGATAACGATGGCAGTGTTAAGCAAACCGAAGCCGATAAAAAGTTTACTTATCATCAATATTACACTAAAGGTGGTAAAAAAATTATCGTTGATGCGATTCCTTTCCACCCATACTACACTGTTAAAGATTTAGTGGGTGTTGCTGGCTTCTTATTAATATTTGCATGGTTTATTTTCTTTGCTCCAGAAGGTGGCGGTTACTTCCTTGAAGCGCCAAATTTTGAAGCAGCTAACCCAATGAAAACACCAGAGCATATTGCACCTGTGTGGTATTTTACGCCTTTTTATGCAATTTTACGTGCCGTACCTGATCAATTGTTAGGTGCTGTATTTATGTTTTTAGCTATTATTGCTTTAGCCTTACTGCCATGGATAGATCGCGGTACAGTACGCTCAATCCGCTACCGTTGCGGCTTACATAAAGTAAACTTAGTTATTTTCTGTGTCAGTTTTGTTGCTTTAGGTGTGCTAGGTGTATTACCAGCTACAGAAACATATACAATATTGGCTCGTATCTTCTCATTTACCTATTTTAGCTTCTTTATTCTACTGTGGTTCTACAGTAAAAATGAGAAAACTAAACCGCTACCAGAGAGGTTAAGCTAATGATCAAAACCTTATTTTCTGTGGTTGCATTTCTAGCGTCATCAGCAGTACTAGCAGCAAGTGGCTCTGTACACCTAGATAAAGCACCTATTGATTTGACTGATAAAGAATCTTTGCAAAGAGGTGCTCGTACCTTCCAAAACTATTGTTTAGGTTGTCACCAAATGCAGTACCAGCGTTATTCACGTACTTTTAGTGACTTAGGTATTCCTGAAGATGTAGGTATGGAAAACTTAATGTTTACTGGTGAGAAAGTGGGTGATCACATTACGAACTCAATGTCTGCTAAAGATGGTGAGAAATGGTTTGGTGCTACACCACCAGATTTAACCAACGTAGCTCGAGTTCGTGGTCCTGATTGGCTATACACTTATTTGCGTAGCTTTTATGCGGATCCAAGTCGGCCATTTGGGGTTAATAATACGGTGTTCCCGTTAGTGGGTATGCCGCATGTTTTGCAAAGCTTACAAGGTATGCCTTATAAGGCATATGAGACCCGTTTGGTTGATGGTGAACAGAAGCAAGTCTATGTTGGTTTGAAAACTGACGGTACTGGCGCGCTAAATAGTGAAGAATATGACCAAACCATTGCAGATCTGGTAAACTATATGGAGTATGTAGGTGAACCATCAAAACTAGAGTCTAAAGCGCTCGGTATAAAAGTAATGGTTTTCTTACTTATTTTCTTTGTGTTTGCCTATTTACTGAAGAAAGAATATTGGAAAGATGTACATTAACTAATTATTATCATTAGAAATGTGAATAGGGGCCTCGTGCCCCTTTGCCGTTTTTTTATTTTACTGGAGGATACATGGCGATCACTGCCAATAAACGCCCTGTGATGACACTTTTTTCGTCGGCTGAAGATATGTTTAGCCATCAGGTGCGTATTGTGTTAGCTGAAAAAGGCGTCACCGTTGATATTCTTCAGGTAGCTGCTGACAATCTACCAGAAGACTTATACGAAGTTAATCCATACGGTAGCTTACCCACTTTATTAGATCGTGAGTTAGCATTATATGAAGCTGATATTATTATGGAATATTTGGATGAGCGTTTTCCACATCCACCATTAATGCCAGTATATCCCGTTGCTCGTGGCCAAGCGCGCTTGATGATGCATAGGATTAAAAAAGATTGGTATCAACAAGCTGCTAAAATTTTAAATAATGATGAGCATGCTGAAATTGCCCGTCAAGAGTTAAGAGAAGGCTTGTTATCTATAGCACCTTTATTTAATGAAACACCCTTCTTTATGAGTGAAGAGTTTAGTTTAGTTGACTGCTATATGGCTGCGCTGCTATGGCGTTTGCCATTATTAGGTATAGACTTAAATGGTCCGGGCAGTAAAGAAATTAAGATCTATATGACACGTATTTTTGAGCGTGATGCGTTTCAAGCTTCTTTAACTGAAGCTGAGCGTGAAATCCGTAGAGGAATGATGCTGTAATGAAAATGAGCGCTAACCGTCCCTATTTATTAAGGGCGTTTTATGAGTGGATAGTTGATAATAACTGTACACCTTATTTGGTTGTAGATGCGGTTGTGCCTGGTGTGAAAGTGCCAGTACAATTTATTCAAAATGGCCAAATAGTGTTGAATGTCTTACCTTCAGCGGTGGCAAATTTGCAACTAGGTAATGACGCTATAACATTTAATGCTCGATTTGGTGGTCAGCCTTTTTCATTATATATCCCTACTACTGCTGTTTTAGCTATTTACGCTAAAGAAAATGGCGCTGGTACAGTGTTTACGTTAGAAGAAGAAGAGGATGAGGCTGAAATATTTAGCGAAAGCCTTGAAACTGATACTGACACAACAGCGCCGACCAAACCCAAACGAGGCAGTCATCTCACTGTTGTTAAGTAAATATCTAATTTAAACTGTGATTATCTATTGGCTTTTAGCTACAGCGACTTGCCAAAATGACTGAATTAGCGGCTCATTGAGCCGCTTTGTTAGCATGCATACTCCCAAATCAAACTGTTCAAACTGATAGTCAATTTCTATTACTTTTACCCTGTCTCGTACTGGGCTATGGTGAATAACAGGCTCGGCTGCTAGTGAGATAGCGCTACCTAATGCAACCATAGACACCATAGCCTCATGGCCATCAACCATAGCGACTACTTTTGCTTTAATGCCTAAATGGTTTAGCCATGTGTCTAAGCGTTGTCTAGCTGGACCGTGCTCTGGCAATATCATAGGTATATCTTGCCAAGGTATAGGCTTTTGATTTAGTAAATCATTAACTCGACACGGAATAGTTGGCGCTATTAAATTGACTGGTAATTTAGCAATACTACGAAAAGCCATATTGATAGGTAACAAAGTTGGATGAGCAGCTAAGGCAATATCTACTTCACCTTGGCGCACTTTCTCAATAGCTGATGCAGCATCACCAGTGCTAAGTTTAATATCGGCTTTGGGACAAAGTAAGCGAAATCGATCTAAAATTGCCGGTAAATGGCTATAGCTAGCCGTTACGGTACAAAATATTCTAATTTCTCCTGTTAGCTCAACACTGGAAAGTTGTAAATCTAGTTGTAATTGATGCCACTCTTCTAGCCAATAGTAGACAAAACGTTGAAAGCGTCTGCCAGCGTCGGTTAGTTTTACCGAGCGCTTATCGCGATAAAATAATTGCGTTTTCAGTTCTTGTTCCAGCCGCTGTATCACCCGGGTTAGTGTGGGAGCGCTAACATGCATTTGCTCGCTGGTGTGACTGAAATTTAAACTGCTGGCTAAATGCTGAAATAATTGCGCGCTACGTATGTCCATAAAACCTTTGTTGCATAAAATGAAATACAGAGTTTTGAATATATCACTTCAGGCAAGATGATGCATCCGTTACCATCAATATCAATTTAGGCCGATAAACTAGTCTGCTTGTAAGCAGATAGTGAATAGAGAGCAGACATGAGTAATTATTTTAATAGGTTAAATTTACGTCAGCAATTGCAGCAATTAGCACAATGCCGTTTTATGCAGCCTGAAGAATTTAGTGCAGGTTGTGAATTATTAAAAGATTGGAATATTGTAATAGTTGGCTGTGGTGCCCAAGGTTTAAATCAGGGGCTAAATATGCGTGATTCTGGTTTAAATATCAGTTATGCCTTACGAGATGAAGCTATTAGCCAAAAACGAGACTCTTATCTAAGAGCCACTAATAATAACTTTAAGGTGGGAAACTATGCTGAATTAATTCCTGATGCTGATCTGGTTTTAAACCTAACGCCTGATAAACAACATAGCGCTGTGGTTGATGCCATTATGCCTTTAATGAAGCAAGGGGCGGTGCTGTCTTACTCTCATGGTTTTAATATTGTAGAGGAAGGTAAGAAAATTCGCGATGATATTACCGTAATAATGGTCGCACCAAAATGTCCTGGTACCGAGGTCAGAGAAGAATATAAGCGTGGTTTTGGCGTGCCTACCCTTATAGCAGTACACCCAGAGAATGATCCTAAAGGTCAAGGCTTAGCGATAGCAAAAGCTTATGCTGCAGCGACCGGTGGCGATAGAGCTGGGGTGTTACATTCTTCGTTTATTGCTGAAGTTAAATCTGACTTAATGGGCGAGCAAACCATTTTATGTGGCATGTTGCAAACAGGCGCTATACTGGCATTTGATAAAATGGTAGCCGATGGAGTTGATGCTGGCTATGCCGCTAAACTGATTCAATATGGTTGGGAGACAGTAACAGAAGCTCTTAAACATGGCGGCATTACTAATATGATGGATCGGTTAAGTAATCCGGCAAAAATTAAAGCCTTTGATTTAGCTGAGCAGTTAAAACAAACTTTGCGGCCATTATTTGAAAAACATATGGACGATATTATTAGCGGTGACTTTTCGCGTACTATGATGGCCGATTGGGCGAATAATGATCAAGACTTACATACTTGGCGTGAACAGACACGTAAAAGTGGCTTTGAGCAAGCACCCGTTTCAGATGTGAAAATTACTGAACAAAGCTACTTTGATCAGGGACTCTTGCTAGTTGCAATGGTTAAAGCAGGCGTTGAATTAGCTTTTGACACTATGGTAGATGCTGGCATTGTTGCTGAATCGGCTTACTATGAGTCTTTACATGAAACGCCGCTTATTGCTAATACCATAGCGCGTAAACGGTTATATGAAATGAATGTGGTGATATCAGATACTGCTGAGTATGGTAATTATCTATTTTCTCATGCCGCAGTGCCATTATTAACAGACATAATAAACAGCTTAGATAAAGACTATATTGGTCATGTCAGTCAAGCAGATACAGGTGTAGATAATTTGAAATTAATCGCAGTGAATGAAGCTATTAGACAGCATCCAGTTGAGCAAGTAGGAAAAACATTACGCGGTTATATGAAAGCAATGAAGCGAATAGTGGAACAAGCTGAATAAGTGAATAACGTGGGTACTGTATTAACTAATATAAAGTTAAGTGGTGTACTGAAAAAATAAAGGCACAGGGTAAGGTGAGCTATTCACTGCTTGCTCACCTAAGGCCTGTTTTGCATCCCTTGCGGTGCTTATCCTTTAGCATATCATCCTTGAACTCCATCCTGGAGTATCCCTGAGGCTTCCCGCCTTTCCTTTCATCCTTAAACATTGCGTCCTGCAATGTGCACTTATCCAAGTGTGTCCTTGCATCCTGCAGCTATTGAATTATTCCTTTTCAATAGCTTATGTTCATCCTGAACAGGTCCTATTTCTATCCTTGTGCTATCCTAGCAAGGTACAGCGTCCTGCTGTGCCTTAACATCTTGTCAAGGTGTCAATCAATCGACGTGATAATTATGCATCATTGACGGCTAAAAAGGGGGCTACTTTTATCCATACAGATGCGGTAGTATTATCGAGATTTATTTAGAAGCAGCGTTAAGTTTAATTAATACAATATGTTATGGTTTATTGCTTCAGCATGGCTACAGGGTTTTGACGTTAAAGCGCACTACTTTGTGAGAGATATCTCACAAGAGATGCGGCAAAAAAACACCTTTAGCTACATTTGCTGATGATATAGCTATTATCATAGGGATAAATATGGCTCGCGAACAGTTAGGGATATGTACAGAGGCCAATTTGCATGGCAGTTATTTACTATTAAATGCTTTAGAAGGCCATGAACGGCAACTACGTTATAAATTAGCACGTCTGCCAGCGCTGATAGAGCGATTAGCGGATCATTTTTCAGAAGCTATGCTAACTAGTGTCATTGCAATTGGTAGTAACTTTTGGGATAGCTTATATCCAGATGCCCGGCCTTTGGGCTTAGTGCCTTTTCCCGATCCACAAAATAGTGATCATGAGTTAGCTGCGACACCGATAGATTTATTTATTCAAATACGTTCAGATCGACAAGATGTTAACTATATTGCTTGCCAACAAGTTTTACAGCTTTTAGAAGGTAATATTGACATTCAAGACTTTATTCAAGGTTTTCGTTATTTAGATGGCCGTAATTTAACTGGTTTTATCGATGTAACAAATAACCTAAATGGCCGATTGAAACGGCAAGTTGCATTAGTTGATCAAGAATTGCAGCCCTTATTAGCAGCTGGAAGTTATGTGTTTGTGCAGCAAGTTATTTATGATTTAAAAGCCTGGCAACAATTAACGATAGTAGAACAAGAAGCTATAATGGGTATGGACAAGGTGAGTGGCAAAGCACTAGATACTGACTTATTAGCCGCTGATAGTCATTGGGCATTGGCTCAACAATCAGCAAAGGATGCGACTAAAATGTTGTTAAAGCAAAATATGCCTTTTGCCCAGTTAAAGCAACAAGGCAATATGGAGGTCAGCTTTGCAGCTACTGCAGAAGTGTTAGAGCAGCATGTCTTACGTCGATTAGCTGTAACTTCTGAAGTAGAAGCTCCGGATCAATTAATTAATTATTGTCAGTTTGCTTGTAGCGCAGCATTTTACGCGCCTTCAATAAGCTTTTTAGAGCTAGGGATAGGACATACTTAAACTTTCTCAAATAATTCGGTGATGTTTTTTAAGGTGAAATTAATGTTTTTCACGCTTTGTGGTGCAATAAAAATAGTATCATCACCGGCAATAGTCCCTAATACGCCTTCAGCCTTGCCAATAGAGTCAAGTAAACGAGCTATTAACTGTGCAGCACCTGGGCTAGTGCGAACAATAATCATCACATCATTATGTTCAATCTCTAACACTAACTGCCTTAGAGGGCTTTGAGTTGTAGGAACACTTAATTCTGCAGGCAAGGTATAAACCATTTCTTGTTTGGCATTGCGAATACGTACTGCACCATACTTGCTAAGCATACGGGAAATTTTAGATTGACTAATATTATCGAAGCCATCATTTTTTAAGGCTTCAACAATCTCGCTTTGTGAGCCATAACCTTCAGTTTTAAGTATAGCTTTAAATGCTCGAATTAAAGCTTCCTGTTGGGCTTGCTTGGTCATAAAGTAAAATGCTCCTAATCAGTATCAGCAAATTAATTAAATTGGCGTAATAAAAAACTTTGTTGGCTAAAGTACACTAAATTTAGGTAAAATGCTTAGACTTTAGGCTGATGTCAATTGTAATTTTTGCGCGGTTTCAGTATTGTTGACGCGTTTTCATAGAACCCTTACTTGGAGAGAATCATGAAAGTTGCCGTATTAGGTGCCGCCGGCGGTATAGGTCAGGCATTATCTTTGCTATTAAAATTAGACTTACCAGCCGGTACAGATTTGGCATTGTATGATCTGGCTCCAGTTACACCTGGTGTGGCGGTAGATTTAAGCCACATCCCAACAGCTGTAACTGTAACAGGCTATGGTAAAGAAGATTTAAATCCTGCATTAAAAGATGCCGATATTGTAATGATCCCTGCTGGTATGCCTCGTAAGCCAGGTATGGACCGTTCAGATTTATTTAATATCAATGCGGGTGTTGTTAAAACCTTAGCTGAAGCCATTGTAGAACAGTGTCCAAAAGCATTAGTCGGTATTATTACTAACCCAGTAAATACAACTGTTGCTATTGCTGCTGATGTATTTAAAAAAGCAGGTACTTACGATCCACGTCGTTTATTTGGCGTAACAACGCTTGACGTTATTCGTGCCGAAACCTTTATTGGCCAATTAAAAGGTAAAAATCCAACTGAAGTACAGGTGCCAGTAATTGGTGGCCATAGTGGCACTACTATTCTGCCTCTTTTATCTCAAGTTGCAGGTGTAAGCTTCACTGATGAAGAAGTGAGTTCATTAACTCACCGTATTCAAAATGCTGGTACTGAAGTTGTTGAAGCTAAAGCCGGTGGTGGCTCAGCTACTTTATCTATGGGCCAAGCAGCTGCGCGTTTTTGCTTATCATTAATGAAAGGCTTACAAGGCGAAGAAGTTACAGAATACGCTTATGTTGAAGGTGAAGGTGAGCATGCTCGTTTCTTTGCTCAGCCATTAGTGTTAGGTAAAAATGGTGTAGAAAAACTATTACCTATCGGTGAGTTAAGTGCCTTTGAACAAAAAGCGATGAACGATATGTTACCTACATTACAAGGTGATATTACGCTTGGCGAAGACTTTGTAAAAAACAACTAATCTAGTGAGATTTAGCTTGTAATAAAAAAGGCGCTTAAGCGCCTTTTTTATGGAGATTACATTCAAGCCTAATGGTTACGTGATACCGCTATATCAGCTAAAGCCAGTAAAGCTGTTTTATATTCAGAGTCAGGAATATCAGCAAGGGCTTGTTGCGCTTTTAGTGCTTCTTGCTCTGCTACTTTTCTGGTGTATTCAAAGGCTTTAGTTTCGTTTAAGGCTGTCATTATTTCAGTAAAGTGGGTTAAACCGTTACCTTCAGTGATAGCCGCTTTAATTAAGCTTTGCTGCTCAGCTGTGCCGTGTTGTAAAGCATAGATTAAAGGTAAAGTTGGCTTGCCTTCAGCTAAGTCATCGCCAAGGTTTTTACCTAGTTCAGCAGCGTCCGCTTGGTAATCTAAAACATCATCAATAAGCTGAAATGCGGTGCCTAAGTGCATGCCGTAACGTTGCATGCTAAGTTCAATATGCTCAGGTTGCTCGGCTATAACCGCAGCCAATTGGGTTGCAGCTTCAAATAGTTTGGCTGTTTTACAGTATATAACCTGCATATAGCTTTGCTCGGTCGTGTCTGGATCGTTAATATTCATTAACTGTAACACTTCGCCTTCAGCAATAATGTTAGTGGCATCAGCTAATATATGCATGACACGCATATTATTAATTTCTACCATCATCTGGAATGAGCGACTATATAAAAAGTCACCGACCAAAACACTGGCTTGATTACCAAACAAGGCATTAGCGGTTTGCTTGCCCCGGCGCAAAGTCGATTCATCAACAACATCATCATGTAACAGTGTTGAGGTATGAATAAATTCAATAATAGCCGCAATAGAGAGATGTTTCTCTCCTTGGTAGCCTAATGCTCGCGCGGCTAATACTGCTAAAAGTGGCCGCAATCTTTTGCCACCACTATTAACAATATAAATGCCTAATTGATTAATTAACGCAACGTCGGAATTTAATTGTGAAAAGATATGCCGATTCACTGCTGCCATATCAGTGGCAGTAAGTTGCTGGATCTGTTGAAGTGACATAAAAAACAACTGCTTAAACCCAAGAATGGTGCCAATTCTACACTATAGAGCCCCCAGTCCCCAAGTAAATGTCGATCCTTTTAGTAACTAAGTGATCTTTTTTTTATTTCTACTTGCGGGGCTAGGGGAAATTGCGTACAATTCGCGCCCTGTGAATTGAATTAACACGCCCCCTTTAATATGGCTATGGCGTGCTTTGTACGGAGTTAACTATGTACGCGGTTTTCCAAAGTGGCGGTAAACAGCACCGTGTGACGGAAGGTCAAACTCTACGTCTAGAAAAACTAGACTTAGAAACCGGCGCAACAATCGAATTTACACCTTTGATGATCGCCAATGGCGAAGAAATCAACATCGGTGCACCTTTATTAGAAGGTAGTAAAGTGGTAGCGGAAGTGGTCAATCATGGCCGTGGCGATAAAATTAAAATCGTTAAATTCCGCCGTCGTAAGCATTCACGTAATCAGATGGGCCATCGTCAGTGGTTCACTGAAGTGAAAATCACCAGCATCAGCGCGTAACAGGAGTATCGACACATGGCAAGTAAGAAAGGTGTAGGTAGCACTCGTAACGGTCGCGATTCAGAAGCTAAACGCTTAGGTGTTAAGCGTTTTGGTGGTGAGTCGGTTTTAGCTGGTAGCATCATTGTGCGTCAACGCGGAACTAAGTTCCACGCTGGTTCTAATGTTGGTATTGGTAAAGATCACACTTTGTTCGCTTTAACTGAAGGTAAAGTGAAGTTTGAAGTGAAAGGCGAGCACAATCGTAGATTCGTCAGCATTGTAAGCGAATAAGCTTATCGCTGTGAAAAAACCCCGCCTTGTGCGGGGTTTTTTATTAAATAAACAGGTTGCTCTAGGTATTTTTTATTTTTAGCCTAAGCTAAGTTATACTTATAGTTCAGCTAGTAGTTAGCAACTCATTAACCTCGTTAAGCAGGAAACTCCCATGAAATTTGTAGATGAAGCTATAATCCGTGTCGAAGCCGGTAATGGCGGTAACGGTATTATCAGTTTTTTACGTGAAAAGTTTATTTCAAAGGGTGGCCCCAATGGTGGCGACGGCGGCGATGGTGGTGATGTTTACATCCAAGCAGATGAAAATCTAAATACTTTAGTCGATTATCAATTTGAAAAGTTTCATCGCGCAGAAAGCGGTGAAAAAGGCGGAAGTACCAATTGTACTGGTAAGCGGGGTGCTGATTTAACCTTAAAAGTGCCCGTAGGGACTCGTGCGGTCGATGTTGATACTGATGAGATTATAGGTGATTTAACTAAGCACGGCCAAAAACTTCGCGTGGCTAAAGGTGGTTGGCATGGTTTAGGTAATACTCGTTTTGCTAGCAGTACTAATCGTGCACCACGTAAAAAAACTAATGGTACCCCAGGTGAAATCCGTAATTTACGTTTAGAGTTGCTATTGCTAGCAGACGTAGGTTTGCTCGGCTTACCGAATGCTGGTAAGTCTACATTAATTCGCGCTATATCAGCTGCTAAGCCAAAAGTGGCTGACTATCCTTTTACTACTTTAGTGCCTAACTTAGGTGTTGTTAGAGTTGAGTCTCATCGTTCTTTTGTTGTTGCTGACATTCCGGGGTTAATTGAAGGTGCTGCAGATGGCGCAGGCTTAGGTATTCAATTTTTAAAGCATTTAGAGCGATGCCGTTTATTGCTGCATATTATTGATGTGCTGCCTGCGGATGGTTCAGATCCAGCAGAAAATGCTATTACAATAATCAAAGAACTTGAAAAGTACAGTACTAAGCTAGCAAAAAAGCCTCGCTGGTTAGTTTTTAATAAGTTAGATTTAGTGCTCGATGAAGAGTTAGATGAAATTGTAGAGAAGGTCGTTACTGCTTTAGATTGGCAAGGGCCTATTTGTAAAATAGCTGCAGCTAGTCGGACTAATACACTGCGCTTAGTATCGGATATTTATAATTATATTGAAGAAATGCCAGTGGAAGAACAAGCAGATAAAATGGCAGATCCTGAAAGCTTTAAATGGGATGATGAAGATTCAGAGCAACAAGCTCATTTTAATCAAGCTAATGATGAAGATGATGACGATGATTTTGATGAAGATGATTACGATGTTGAAGTTATTTATCAGCGTTAAGGATTAGCTGATGAAGATATCTATGGTAGCGGCGATGGCCA
Organism: Rheinheimera sp. MMS21-TC3; assembly: GCF_032229285.1. Taxonomy (NCBI): domain Bacteria; kingdom Pseudomonadati; phylum Pseudomonadota; class Gammaproteobacteria; order Chromatiales; family Chromatiaceae; genus Rheinheimera; species Rheinheimera sp. MMS21-TC3. Next base: position 3,027,864 of record NZ_CP135084.1, on the reverse strand, counting down.
ATAATCGTGTTATTGGTCTAAATAACGAAATGCCCTGGCATTTACCTATTGATTTACAACACTTTAAAAAAGTGACTATGGGAAAGCCCGTTATAATGGGCCGCAAAACATTTGAGTCTATCGGCAGGCTGTTACCAAACCGTCGCAATATTGTTATTAGTAGGCAAGCTCCAGCTGAAACTAAAGGTGCTGAATGGGTGGGCTCGTTAGAACAAGCTTTTACTTTGACAGCAGCTGCTGATGAGGTGATGGTTATTGGTGGTGGACAAATTTATCAACAATGTTTACCGCTTGCTGAACGGTTATATTTAACTGAAATTGATTTAACCGTTGATGGTGATGCTTACTTTCCAGATTATTTGGCTGCTGGAAATTGGTCGTTAGTTGCAGAGCATCAGCATAATGCTGATGCAGCTAATCCATTTTCATGTCGCTTTATTACTTTGGAACGCCAATAATTATTAAGGTAAATGGGGACTTATTTGCGCCCATATTCACTTATTGCTAATATAGTTTATATATATTAAGTAAGGAGTAGTGCATGAAAATATTACCCGCTTTATTTTGCAGTACACTAGTAGGGTTTGTGGCTTTCACTTCGCCTGTAGCCTTAGCTAATGAGCAATTAGTAGCGTCAATGTGTGATTATGTTGCTGCAAATGATAAAAATAGATTACGTAAGGTGTTAAGTGATCGTCGCTTAAGGCTGCGTAGTGTTTACTCAGGTGTTTATTGTAATGGTAATAGCCTGATCCGTTTTGCTTTTATTAACAAAGCTGATGATGTAGGTGAGTTTATGGTGAAACAATTACCAGCCTCAGATGTTGCAGATTCGGGTGATATTGCTTGGGCAGAAGCAAATGGCTATTCTGGCTCGCCATTATTTGAAGTATTAAAACAAAGAGCTGAGTAAAAGCTATTTTAGAACAAAAAAATCCGCTAAAAGCGGATTTTTTTGTTCTAAGTAAAGGCTATATAATTAAACTTTGAATTGTTCGACTGATACTCGTAACTCTTCGGCTAAGCGAGCAACTTCATGGCTAGACTCTGATGTTTGTTCAGCGCCAGAAGCTGTTTCTTCTGCAATAGAAACTATGGACTCTAATAACTTACTTATTTCTAGTGATACCTGATTTTGCTCTTTAGCTGCATCAGATATTTGCTCACTACTTTCACGAGCAGAATGAACTGCTATGGAAATAGAATCCAAAGCTGTGGTAGCTAACTCTGTTTTTGCTACACAGTTTTCAGCTTGCTTTTTACCTTTATTCATCGCTTCAACAGCGGCATGAGCACCACTTTGTAGCACTTGGATCATTGCTTGAATTTCTTGAGTTGATTGCTGTGTTTTACTGGCTAAAGAGCGCACCTCATCTGCTACGACAGCAAATCCGCGGCCTTGCTCACCGGCTCTAGCCGCTTCGATTGCAGCGTTTAAAGCTAATAAGTTCGTTTGCTCTGCAATGCCGCGAATAACATCTAAAATGCTACCGATAGAGGTGCTATCTTTATGTAGTTTATTAATCACTTCAGATGCTTGTTCAACTTCATTTGACAGTTCTAGAATAATATTCTTATTCTCTAATGATATACCTTTTACGCGCTCTGTCTCAGTATTGGCATTTTGGATAACTACCACAGTGTCATTAGCACTTTGTAAAACGCCATGGGCCGTACTATTCATTTCAGTGGTTGCAGTAGCTGCTTGGGTAACTTGTGACTTCTGCTCCCGAATGGCATGGGTTGTTTGTACGGTAATGGTCGATGTTTGTTCTGAAGCTGCAGCTAGCTGGGTAGAACGAGAAATAATACCTTGGATTAACTGCTGTAAGTTACTAATTACTTGGTTACAGTTCCTCGCTAAAGTACCAAATTCATCTTTAGAACTATCATCAAGCTTTTGAGTTAGATCACCTGAGGCGACAACGCCTAAAATATGATTTACTTTAGCCAGCGGTATCGAGATACTGCGCACGGTTATAGTAGCAATGAGGATTGAAAATAAAATAGATAGCAGCACTACTACAAAGATAGTGGTAATGGCATTTGTTACGCTTTGCTCAGTGTCTTGCTGGATAGTTTCAGCAGCTGAACGCGCTTGATTTAATAATGCATCTAAGCCTTGCATAGCAATAACCGTTTGCTCATCAGCTTGAGTTAATAGTTGAGTTGCTTTTGCTAAGCTATTTAGATGTTGGGTTTTTAATTGTGGAATGCCGTTGCTACCTGACAGTAAATTACTAATATTATTAATTTTTTCTGCTAACTCACTGACTAAAGGTACTTGACCTGAGGTTTCATCTTGGATAATAGTAAATTGGTTATTAATCTCAGTTAAACGAAAGTTAACTTCATTATTTAGGGTGGCAACCGTGCTGGCAGAGGCCGTGCGATTTAAGTCAACCACATTACTAATTAAGGTATTAATACCTGTTTCAATAGATGTTGCCGCACTATAAGCTTTTGGAAAACGACGCTGTACGTCGCGGACATCAGTAAAGTCTAGGATTAACATAGCCATATTATCGGCATTATCTTCTAGCTCTACTAGATTTTTAGCAATAGTATTTTGTGTTTTAAGGCTAAAATCGATAGTAGAAAATAATTCGGTCGCTATGGCTGTAAAACGAGTATAAGAATCATTAGTGCTATTAGTGGCTCGCTTTAGTGTTGCATCATTAGCTACTGCTTTTAGTAAGTTAGCGAAACTACGCTCATAAGCTTGTTTTTCTTCTGTAAACTGGAGTTGTAAAGTATCTAATTCAGTTAAACTATTAGCATAAAAAGCGGTTTGATTTAACTTACTCATTAAGACAAAGCCACTCTTCATAATGGCGCTTTGCTCTAAAGCCGGAATAGAAACCTCGTTAACTCCAGAAGTAGACTGGCTAATACTGTTGAGACTGAAATAGGCGGTACCGCCAAGAAAAAGAAGCAACAGTGAAGTGATGGCAAAGCCACCGATCACTCTTAATGCAACTGTTAACGTCATAATAACTCCCAATAGGTCTGACTATTTAAGACCTACAAATAAATTAGGCCTTAATATACTTATGTAATGTAAATATACAGCTAAAGAACAGTTGCTGCCACACTAAATCGTTTTTGGCTATCAATACAGTAGGCTGTTAAGCTATTGCCCCATACACAGCCAGTGTCTAATGCAAAAACATTGTCTACAGGGCTAAAGCCATTTAATGCGGCCCAATGGCCAAAAAATAGTTGAGGTAAAACTTTATTGCGACAAAACTCATACCAAGGTACCAAATCTGGCTGATCATTAGGGTGTCCTTTGTGCTTTAAGTCTAATGCTCCTGTTTTTGAGCAAAAGCGCATTCTGGTGCAGCTATTGATTGTATAGCGCCACCTTTGTTCTTTTGTCTTAGCATCAGCAAAACGAACAGGCTTATTACCATACATGTTTTGCAACAAATTTAAAGGCTGCTGCTGTAGTTGAGTTTGTACCTCTTGGGTCATTTCTAGAGCTTCAGTTAGTTGCCAATCCGGTGCTAAGCCAGCATGTACCATCATGGCATTGCGTTGCTGACAGACATGCATTAATGGTTGATATCTTAACCAATGCACTAGTGTTTCAAGATTGTTGGCTTGTAATAAAGGCTGTAATTTATCTTTGGCTTTAACTTCAGCAATACCATAATAACAGGCAATAAAATGCAAATCATGGTTACCTAAGACGACTTGAGCAGAGCTACCTAAGTTATAGATAAAGTTTAAGCATTCTAAAGATTGTGGACCACGAGCAATAAGATCACCACAAAACCAGAGGGTGTCATCTTTAGTTGAAAAGTTAATCTGTTGCAATAAGCGCTGCAAAGGCTCAAAACAGCCCTGCAAGTCACCTATAACGTAAGTGGCCATTAATTTAAAATATTAGGCATAGCTAAACGAAATAATGGAATAGGCGCTGTTATGGCCTCTTTGCTGGCATTAATCATTTCATAATGTCCTTGCATAGTGCCAACGGGAGTATCTAAGACTGCACCGCTGGTATAGCGATAGCTACTGCCTGGAGCTAATTCAGGTTGTTCACCAACAACTCCTTCACCACTAACTTCGGTTTCTTTACCATTAGCGTCAGTAATTAACCAATAGCGACGTAGTAGTTGTAGGTTATCGCTAGTTAAATTGCGAATAGTAATTGTATAAGCAAACACATAACGTTCTGCTGCGGGATCTGATTGTGCTGCGATATAAAAGGTTTCAACCTCAACGGGAACGTTGAAATGTGAACTCATTCTACTTTCTCCTGCTGATGAAGCCATTGTGCGATACGCACAAAGTCTGCTACGGCTAGTTGCTCAGGGCGTAAACCTGGGTTTAAGCCTAATTGTTCTAAATCTTCTGCTGTTGCAATATTACTAAAACAATTACGAAGTGTTTTACGCCGCTGATTAAAAGCTTCTAAGCAAACACGATTTAATACTTCGGACGGGACCTGAGGGCGCTCTGAAATAGACCTTGGTATTAAGCGTACGACTGCAGAGTCTACCTTAGGTGCGGGTTTAAAAGCCCCAGGTCCTACTTCAACCACAGGCATAGCATGACAAAAAAACTGGGTCATAACACTTAATCGGCCAAAAGCTTTAGTACCGTGCTGAGCACTCATGCGCATTACCACTTCTTTTTGTAGCATAAAATGCATGTTTTCAATTTGATCGGCATATTGAAATAAATGAAATAATAACGGTGTTGAAATATTGTAAGGCAAGTTGCCAAACACTTTCATTTTTTTATCGTTAGGCACTAAGCTAGCAAAATCAAATTTCATGGCATCAGCTTGATGGATGCTAAGTTTAGCGGCCAAAGTAGGATGTTGCTGTAAACGCTGTGCTAAATCTCGGTCTAGTTCTATTACCGTAAGGTGGCCAGATTTCTCTGCCACAGGTTCGGTTAGAGCGCCTAGGCCAGGTCCTATTTCTACGAGAAAATCGCTAGGTTTTGGTGCTATAGCTTTAACAATCCGATCAATAACCTGCGGGTCATGTAAAAAGTTTTGGCCAAAACGCTTACGGGCTCTATGGCCCTGGTGTACATTTTCAGTCATAAGATAAATTCGTTTTTGTTGCCAAGTGAATGGCTTGATGAACAGCATGAAATAAGCTGCCAGTGTCGGCCTTACCCGTAGCGGCCAAATCAAGGGCGGTACCGTGGTCAACAGAGGTGCGAATTAAAGGTAGTCCAAGGCTAATATTTACAGACTTACCAAATCCCATATATTTAAGTACCGGTAAACCTTGGTCATGGTACATAGCTAAGACTGCATCCGCATGCTCTAAGTATTTAGGCTGAAAAAGGGTATCGGCTGGTAAAGGGCCAACTAAGTCCATGCCCTCAGCGCGTAGCTCATTTAAGGCTGGGATCATGATATCGATTTCTTCGCGACCTAAATGACCATCCTCACCAGCATGTGGGTTTAAACCGCAAATATAGATTTTAGGATTAGCAATGGCAAATTTGTATTTAAGATCGTGGTGCAAAATGCGCGTAACATTCATTAGCCTGTCACGAGTAATTGCTTTTGCCACATAAGCTAAAGGGATATGAGTAGTCGCTAAGGCAACTCTTAGTCCTTCTGTAGCTAGCATCATTACTACGTGAGCAGAGTTTGATAGCAAGGCAAAATATTCAGTGTGACCGCTAAAAGGGATCCCAGATTTATTAATAATACCTTTATGTACAGGGCCAGTGACAATAGCTGAAAACTCACCACTAATAGCGGCCTCTCCCGCATAAGCTAAGGTATTAACGACATACTGACCATTAGCCACATTTAGCTCGCCAGCTGTTACCGTTTCTTCTAAGGCGAAATCTGCAATAGTTAAACTGCCTGCCATCTGTGGAGTAGCAGGCGCAGCTTTGTCATAGTTAATTAAACGTAAGGGTAAATTGAGTTGAGCAGCGCGTTGTTGTAGCAATTGAGCATTTGCACATACTACCAGTTGCACTGGCCAATCTTGTTGCGCCAGTGCTATTACTAAGTCAGGACCTATACCAGCCGGTTCACCTGGGGTAATACCTATGCGTAATGTCATTTAGTTCCCCGACATCACTTCGATATGGGCTTCATTACGGAGTTCGCGTAAAAAGCTCTCTGACTCTTCGTTAAAGCGACGATTAAATATCATTCGATAAATTTGCTCTCTTTTTTTATCAGCTGTTGCATCAATAGTACGCTTGCCTAACACTTGTGTTATATGCCAACCATGCTCAGTACGGAAGGGTTCACTTATTTCATTTGGCTCTAAGCGATTAAGGGTGTCACGAAAGGCAGGAACAAAAATACTGGTGTCACTCCAACCTAGCTCACCACCATTTAATTTTGATCCTGGATCTTCCGAGTATTCTTTGGCTAACTCGGCAAAGTCAGCATCACCCGTGCGAAGCTTGGTAACAAATTCCGTTAGCATAGAGCGCGCCCGTTCTTCGCTTAAAATGATAGACGGCTTTATTAAAATATGGCGTGAATTGACTTCTTGAATTTCAGCAACGTTTTCACCACGAATATCAAAAATAGTTAAAATATGGAAGCCTGCTCCTGAACGTAGTGGGCCAATAATGTCAGATTTTTTTCTGCCGCGAATAGCTTCAGAAAATAATGTCGGCATTTCGTTAATATTCATCCAGCCTAAATCACCACCTTCAAGCGCCTTACTACCTGATGAAGAGGCGATAGCAATACGTTTAAAATCACTGCCTTCACGCAATAGCTCTAAGGTTTTAGTCGCGCGATCTTTGGCATCTTGGATTGCTTCATTAGTTGCTTGGTTGGGAATAGCAATCAAAATATGGCCAAGGTTATACTGCTCACTTACCGCACCCTGTTCTTCCATAATTTTCATTAAAGTATCAACTTCTTTTGGATTGATGTAGATGCGACGTTGAACGTTGGCACGAACCACTTCACCGGTAATTATCTCTTCGCGTAAGCGCTCCCGAAAACGTTCATAATCGCCTTCATCTTCAGTTATTTTTTGCCTAAACGCCTCTAGAGATAAGTTTTCACTTTGGGCGATATTGCGAATAGTGTCATCTAATTGGGCATCACTTATTTGTAGTCCCATGCGCTGAGCTAGTTGCAGTTGGATGTTGGTCAGTATTAAGCGCTCTAAAGCTTGGGTATGTAATGCGCTATCTGAAGGTAAGGTTTGCCCTTGGGCTAAAGCGTTACGTTTAACTCTATTAATTACTTCAGTGACGTCGCTTTTTAAGACTACGCCATTGTCAACAATAGCTGTAATGCGATCAACCTCACGCTCTTGCGCGTTTAACGCTAAACTGCCACAACACAACAGCGCGGTAACAATGATTTTAGATAACTTCATATAATCCTACATCAATTAGTGAGTAAATATGGTCGACGATAGCTAAATATACCATTAGATAACATATCGCTAACACCAAAGCCGGCGCTGTCGCCAAAGCCTTTAAGGACAAATTGTAAGCCGATACTGCTATCAAGCTTACTAGTTTGGGTGAAATTGCCTACAGGCAGTTCCAAATCGGTAATAACTTGCCGTTTTGCAATAATTCGTACGGCCCAGCAGCAGGATTCATACTGCAAACCTAAACTAGCGTCTATCATACGGTTATTTGTTACGTCGCGATAGTAACTACCAACTAGTTGGAAGTTATCACTAATTGGTTTAGCGCCTAAGACACCAAGCTGCTGGATCTCAAGTCCTGAGACTGCTCGGCTATACCTATGGTTCAATTGAAATAAACTTTTATCACCTGAGCGATAATCTAAAGAAGCATTGCTTTTTATCAACTGCTCATTATCAATATCATATTGCAAGGCGGTACTAAAGTACCACTTACGGTACCAATGCCATATTAATTCAGATGCTAACATTGATTCTGTAGAGGTCAACTCATCTTCATTGTCTGGTGTAATAGTCGGCTGCTCTAGAAAAAAAATCTGGCCTAAACTGAATCTAAATAACTCGTTATCGGCATTATCATAAAAACGCGAGGTCCAACCTAAAGTTATTTGGTTAGCTTGGTTTATACGATCTAAGCCTGAGTAACGATTCTGTCTAAATAAACCATGATAATCATCTTGTAATCGAGTAGTGTCATATAAACCGATATCGGTTTGGTCACGATACGGAATATAGAGATACTGGATTTGAGGCTCAAATGTTTGTAATGCAGGCTCGCCAAACCAATCATATTCACGCTCTAAATTAAGCCGGCTATGGATGCTAAATTTGGGAACAGTGCGATTAATGCTAGCTCGGATACCACTGATATTATCGGCGGCTGTTTGTTGGTAATAAGTGTAAAGTAAACTAGCTTGTGCTGTCACTTCAAGTGCTGGCGTAATAAAGGGCATTTCAATAGTCGGCTGTAAGTGTAGCCGGTCAGCATCTTTAATGTCGGCATTATTATTAGTAAAATGCGCATATTGCGCTTGCCAAGCAAAGTTCACATTAGGTATTAGCGCTATAGGTTTAGCTGACTTTAATTGTAATTCTGGCAAGGCGCTATAAGCTGAGTCATAGTTACCGAGTATTTCAAAGCCTTGTACTTTCAGTTGGGAGTGAACGTTTTCACCATAATAACTAATAGCCGCTTCACGTAATAATTGGGTATCACTTTGGTTAGCATAATCAGAACCAAGGTCATTTAAGTAAGTATCATCACTGACGTCTGTGACATCAATATATGCTCTAATCTGTGGGGTAAAGTCACTTATGTGGCTTAGATGGCCTAGATAACGCGGGCCAAAATTATTTACTTTTTCATTATCATCATGCAGGTACTCTAGCTGCATATTGCCACTGTGTTGTTCGGTTAAGTAGCGAAAATTAGATTTTAGCTGTAAACCGCGTTTACTCATATAGCGAGGCGTTAATTTAAGATCATAATTAGGCGCAAGATTAAAGTAATAGGGTAGTTCTATTTCTAACCCTACTTTTTGCGAGCTACTTAGGGTGGGTAATAATACACCCGAGCGGCGTTGATCATTTACTGGGAAAGTTAAATAGGGTAGATAAAATACCGGAATGTCGCTAACTTTAAACACAGCATGCCGCGCTTCGCCCCAGCCATCCTCGGCTTCGATGTTAATTTCTTTAGCGTGTAAGGCCCAGCTGTTATCTGCGGTGGGACAAGTGGTAAATAAGGCGCTGTTTAAAGATAATCCTTGTGTACTAGCTTGTAGATGCTGAGCATAACCGCGACCGGCTTGGCTGATAAATTGATACTGAGCATCAGCAAGTGTTGCACTATCGTTAGTAAGATCAGCTGCAAAGCTGCTACCATTAACTGTAATACTGCTATTAAAGTAAGCAATGCCGCCTTCAGCAGTTAAGCTTTGGGCTAAACGATTTAAGCTTGCATTAGGTGCTATTAATAGAGTATCTCGGTAACTTATTTCAACTTGGCCACTAAAATTCGCGGTTTGATTATTACTTAAGGCTATTGAATTAGAGTTAATATTAATAGCAGGATCATTAATATTTAACTTTGAGACAGCATCAGGCAGTATAATCGGCTGGTAGCAGATATTAACACGAGGCTGATCAGCAAATGCTTGGCTGCAAGTTGCCACTAGGGGGAGATATAAAAACAGAGCTAACCGATGTTTCATACAGCGATTCTTGCCTTACCTTGGATTATCATAAGAATTATTCATTGATAGTTAACTTGCTATGATAAATCAATTTTAGAAATCCTGCTAATCCGATATAGTGCGCAGATTAAATCATTTAAAAAAAGTAACCTTTATTGTTGATAAGTAGTAAATAAGGAATTTAAAAGTGTGGGGTAAAATTTTAGGTGCCTTATTTGGCTTAGCAATATTTCGCATACCGGGTTTAATACTAGGAGTGATGATAGGTCATTGGTTTGATCAGACTTATAGTCAAAAGTTTGAGCAAAATGGTGGTTTTAGTGGTTTATTTAATGAAAACCCAGATGAGCAAGCATTATTTCGCTATACCACTTTTTCTACTATGGGCCATATTGCTAAAGCAGCGGGTGTAGTGACACAGGCGCATATCCAGCAAGCTTTGCATTTTATGGCACAATTAGATCTTAGTCCTGAGCAGCAAAAAGAAGCTCAAGCAGCCTTTCGTGATGGTAAGTTAGTCAGTTTTCCACTACGTCAGCAATTGCAGTTGTTTTATCAAGTTTATCGTAGGCGTAAAGAAGTACTACAGTTATTTTTAGAAATTCAAATCAGTACAGCCTGTTTACAGGGAAAAATGGCTGACGGCCAATATCAGCTGTTGCAACAAGTTGCGGGATACTTAAATGTTAGCTCTGTACAGTTAGATCGTTTATTACAAGCCTATGGTACGCAAAGTCGGCAACAGCAGGGAACTAGTAAACTAAAGATTAATGATGCCTATAGAGTGTTAGGCGTTGACTCTACTATTAATGAAACTGGGCTGAAACGTGCGTATCGTAAATTAATGTCACAACATCATCCAGATAAGCTAATGGCCCAAGGTGTGCCTGCAGAAATGCTAGAAATTGCAAAACAACGAACTCAAGATATTCAAGCCGCTTATGAGTTAATTAAGCGCCAGCGTAGTAAGTAAACCTATAAACCTATAGAGACTAACCAACCGTATATTTCCTGCAATACCCAGCTCTGGTTGCTTTCAGAATAGCCAGATCCAGCGATAAGGCGTTGCCGATAAACTGCTTTAAAGTTTTTTTCTACTTGTTGTTGGCGCTGCTTTAGTTGGCTTAAGCCCCATTCATTATCTGCACTATTACTGATATCTAAAACGGGCACTGCATGGCTAGCTATAGCTTGTGCAAATTGTTTATTTAGCTCTGGAACAGGTGAATAGGTGCCTAAAATAATTAAAGCAGCTGGCGTTGTGAGTTGTTGTTGGGCATATAGTTGATTAATAATAGCCGCGCTACTACCTTGACTGATAATGACAATAGCACCAGGCTCACGTTTGGCGTAATTAATAGCTGTTGCCGTGCGCTGTTGTAATTGTTGTTGATAGCTATTTAAACTGTTGGTATCAAAAAGGCTAATAGGGGGAGGCATAATAGATAATGTATTCCAACCTAGCTCAGTTAGGTGCTTTCGTAAATAGTTGATGTATTTTGGGCTAGCTGCATGCTCATTAGCATCAGCAATTAATATGACAGTACCTTGTTGAAAGCCGGTTACTCTAGGTAAAAATAAAGCCATAAACGCTGATTCTGCGCTTAACTCTACCCGTTCTTCAGTAGGAAACTGTCGCTCAAAATCTGCTGCAATATAAGCAGTATTTGCTGCAAAAACGACAGGTATACTGATCGAAAAAAAATAGAGTAAACTACATATAAAGTAGTGAAAGGTACGCCGCATATCTACTTCTTCTGTTAAGGCTATATATTGCTATCGGCGCAGGATAGTCAGACTTTAATATTAAGAGATTTATTCTAGGTACTTATTAAAGGTATATAATGTTCTGGCTTTACTTATAAACTTTAAATACTTAGGGTGCTGCTCCAGTACATGGATATTAGTAGCGGCGGTTAAAATAAAACAGTATTTAGTGGCTTTAAACTCAACTAGAGCTTTAGCCATTTCTTGTAACCGTTCATTTTCAGCCAATCTAGAAACTTCAGATTCTGTATTACAAACATGGGATTGAGCCAAAAGCTTCCTACTATTATGGGCATGTGCGGTAAACCAAACTGTGCTGCTGGAAAGCGGTGGCGGCTCAGGCCACACCTCACCACTAGTAAAGGGGGTAGGTGCAAGCCAAGAGGAATCACTATTATAAGGTGTAGCTTGAAACCACTCTTGGTCATTACTATCAAAATCAGGCTTAAACACAGCTTTAGGTGCCGGTTTAGGTAGCATTGTGGTACAAGCCGGTAGAGTCAACAATAATATTATAGATAATGGGAGTATAGGCTTAAACATTATAAGTCCAGCGTGGTTCGGCATCGATTTGTTTTATTATAGCTATAATTAACTACAAAATAAAAAGCCGCTGACTTTCAGCGGCTATACTTAAAAAAAGTATGTATTATCGTAATACAGGCTCTTTAATAGTAGCTGTGACTTTAGCCTCTATACGTTGGTTAGCACGGTGTGCTTCACGAGTACTGCCATTAACGCGAGGTTTAGTTTCACCGTAACCAATAGTACTAATGCGATCCTGGGCTATATTAAAGTCTTGCTTCAGCACTTTTGCAACAGCGTCAGCGCGGCGTTGAGATAACTTCATATTATATTCTGGGCTACCAATTTTAGAAGCGTGGCCTTCAATTAATACTGTTGCCTCAGGGAAGCGTTGCATAAATGCGCCTAAGTTTTGGACATCAAAGCGATGATCTGCAGGGATAACAGCTGAGTCGAATGGGAAGCGAACTTCGATATCAACATCACCAACAGAAGCTACTTTTTCTACAAAGATAGTACAACCATCAGCGTCTACCTTATGGTTTGCAGCTGTATTCGGGCATTTATCTCTATTGTTAGGTACGCCATCACCATCTGTATCTGCCACTTTAACCGGTTGCTCTACTACTTGAGCTGGGGCAGGAGCAGGTGTAGGTGCAGCTTTTTCTGCTACTGAGCCAAATAAATAGCTTACACCTAATTTGATGCCAGCATCTGCATAGCTTTTATCAATTCCTTGATAACGGTTACCTTCTGCATATAAAGCAAAATTTTGGTTAAAGAAATGCTTATAACCAACACCGACGTTTACTGCTGTAGTGTTTCTAGCTGCATCAAAACGCTTTAAACCACCTACTATGTATATAGAAGGCATTTGTGGTAAATGATACATGGCATCAATACCAAAGCGATTACCATTAACATCACTACCATTTAGCTTAGATTGCATTTCTAAACGAGCATATTCAGCACGTAATGCCCAAGTCTCATTTAAATAATAACCAATTTCTAAACCGTAGCCCCAGTCTTTTTTCATATAATCCCAAGCTGGAGACTCAGTTTTATCAGTGTCAGGCATATAATATTCAGTGAATATGGAACCAAATACACGGTTTTCTTTGTCAACATCAGCAGCATTAGCAGCAAAAGAGCCTAATAAAGGCAGTGTAGCTGCAATGGCGACATATAATTTTTTAAGTTTCATCCATATCTCCTTGGGTTGATTTATTATAGCGGTAATATTGTACCGTAAAACTTATAATCTTGCTGTAAAAATAGTACAAAGCAGGTGTTTTCAACAATGTTGCTAATAATATACTAAGTAAATGAATGGAGTATTAATAAGGTTTCATTATAGCTCATAATTAAAAGGGGCAAGGACAATTAAACTGTATTTCATTTTTTAATTCAGGATGACTAATTGTTAAACTTTCTGCATGTAATTGTAGTCTATTTGTTTTAACAAAAGCTTCTGAATGGGCATAAAATTTATCGCCTAAAATGGGGTGTCCTAACCACTGCATATGTACTCGTAATTGATGTGAACGACCAGTAACTGGTGTAAGCATTATTCGGCTGCTGTCTTTGTCTTGGGTAATGACTTGGTAATGGGTTAGTGACGGCTTACCATGTTCGTAGCACACCTTTTGCTTAGGTCTATTGGGCCAGTCACATACCAAGGGTAAATCTATAGTACCAGTCTTAGCTGTTAGGTGCCCCCAGACATTAGCGATGTAATGCTTCTTAGTTTGACGTAACTGAAATTGCCAATTTAATTGCCGCTGGCTGTCAGCGGTTAATGCCATAATGACAATGCCAGAAGTTGACATATCAAGCCGATGAACCAGTCGTATTTCTGGCCAGACTAAGCGTGCCCTATATTCTAAACTATCTTTATGCTCGATAGCTTTACCTGGGACGGTTAATAAACCGCTTGGCTTATTAAATACCACCAACTGCTGATCTTGGTAGATAATATCAAGATACGGCTGGGTTGGTGGTGAATAGATAAAACTCATCAAGAATTAATCACTACTTACAACGATTAACCGTAAAGCATCTAGCTTTAATCGAGCTTTGCTGACGTAGTCTAATAATTGCCGCTTCTGCTCTAGTACCGCATCCACTTCATCAGCACGTACTGAAGGGTTAAGCTGGCGCAAGGCAGTTAAACGTTGATGTTGCTGATTAAGTTGTTCTGTTACTTGCTGCACAGCTTGTGCTTGGATTAGCGGCAGTTGCTGCTCGGCAAAGTGTGTAGCTTGGCTAATTAACGGATGCACTAAGCTCTGTAAAGCATTAACGAGTTTAGAAGCCGTTTGTCGGCCTACTGGCTTTAATTGTTTATTAAGTTGCTCAAAACTGACTTTAGCTGACAGATTCGTCGCCGACTTATCCAATAAGATGCGAATAGGGGTGGCAGGTAAATAACGATTTAATTGTAATTGAGCCGGCGCACTTGCTTCCACAATAAAATTAAACTCGACGAAGTAACTACCAGCCGGAAGCGCTTTATTGACTAAAATAGCGACCGAGCTATTCCCTTGCGGCTCTGTGGTGAGTAAATCTAAAGTTCCCCTAACCATAGGATGGTCCCAAGTTAATAACTGAATATCTTCTTGGGCTAATGCGGTTGCCCGATCAAAGGTTACAGTGGTGCCATCTTCAGCTAAACTTGGAAAACTACATTGCATATGGTCACCAGGGGTTAGCACTATACTAGTATCGCTGTGGTCATCTTGGTTAACACCAAACATATCCCAAGCTTTTAACATCAGCATAGGTAAAACAGTAGCTTGATCTTGTTCGGCAATAGACAGTGCTAATTGTTGAGCACTAACACCGCCGCCAGAGTTAATTTCTAAAAGTAAGTCTCGGCCTTGTTCTAACTTTAATTTTAATGCTTGGTTTGCGCTTGCGGTATCAGTTATTAATGTTTCTACAGCTTGTGAGTCAAAGCTGCTGCTGGCTAATAATGATTGCAATTGTGGCGCAAACTGCTCAAAGATAACTCGTCCTGTTTGACAGGTTTGGCTAAAAGCATTTAATCCCTGATCATACCATTGCATTAATAGCTGTTGTGCACTTTGGCTAAAGTAAGGCACATGAATTTGGATGTCAGCTTGTTGGCCAATGCGATCTAAACGGCCAATACGTTGCTCTAGTAGGTCTGGATTTAAAGGTAAATCAAATAAGACTAAATGGTGGGCAAACTGGAAGTTACGGCCTTCACTGCCTATTTCAGAGCATAGTAATAATTGAGCGGAGTAATCTTCTTGAGCAAAATAAGCGGCTGATTTATCGCGTTCAATAATACTCATACCCTCATGGAACACAGCCGCACGAATACCTTCTTGGGTTCTAACGGCTTCTTCTAAAGCGATAGCTGTTGCTGCACTTGCACATATAAGCAAAAATTTTTCATGTTTATGAGCTTTAAGTAACTGTAAAAGGTAGTCAACTCTAGGATCAAACTGGCACCAGCTGGCACTTGGATCTAAAGCCTGAAAAATTTGCTCTGGAAATAAATAGGCGTGACCCCGTTGGGCTAAGGTTAAATCAGCATTTAAACTAGTATGTACTTTTAATGCATTTGCATATTGCTCCGGCAGCGTTAAGCTCATAAATTGTGGTTGACGCTTTGGAAAACCCTGTACGCTGGCGCGGCTATTGCGAAATAAAATACGGCCAGTACCATGACGATCTAGTAATTGCTCAAGTAATTGCTGGCGTGCGTTTTGTTGTACGCTTATGTCACTAGCATTTAGTTGGCTAAGCTCGATGCTAATATCACTTTCGCTTAGGGTGTTTTCTAAAGCAGCTATCTCGGTTGTAGATAATTTTTCTTGGTTTAATAAAGGTTTAGCTACAGTTGCAATATGCTGATAATTTTTTTCTTCGGCAACAAATTGCTCGTAGCTATGAAAACGATCTGAGTCTAGCAACTTTAATCGTGCAAAATGGCTTTGGTGGCCTAACTGATCAGGAGTAGCGGTAAGTAAGATTAAGCCAGCCGTTTTTTCAGCTAATTCACTAATACGTGAATAATCTTCACTAGGGTTGTCTTGTTGCCATTGCAGGTGATGGGCTTCATCTACTACTAATAAATCCCACTGACTTTCAAGGGCTTGTTGATGCCAACGAGGAGAGTTCTTTAAAAAGCTTAAACTACACAATACTAATTGCTCAGTATCAAAAGGATTAGCGGTATCTAAACTTGCTTGTTCGCAGCGTTCTTGATCAAAAATAGCAAAGTGTAAATTAAAACGTCGCAGCATCTCGACTAACCACTGATGCTGTAATGTTTCTGGTACTACTATTAATACTCTGCTAGCTAAGCCGCTGATTAGTTGCTGATGAATAATTAAGCCAGCTTCAATAGTTTTACCTAAACCCACTTCATCGGCCAGTAATACCCTTGGGGCATGACGTTTAGCTACAGTGTTGGCAATATGTAATTGATGCGGGATTAAACTAATACGAGCGCCAACTAAGCCTTGTAATGGATTTTGCTGTTGCTGATGAATTTGTTGCCAGGCCTGATAACGTAAGGTAAACCAATCAAAACGATCAATTTGGCCGGCAAATAAACGATCTTGGGGCTTACTGAAGCTAATAAAATGATCAAGAAAAGTTTCGCGTAACTCAATATAGTCGTCAGTGTCACTACGTTGACCACAGTAAATTAAATTTTCGTGCTGCTGTTTAATAGCACTAACCAGTACTTTAAAACCATCAGCGCTACTAATTTCATCGCCAACATTAAAAGTAACACGGGTTAAGGGGGCTTCTGCTTGGGCATAATAGCGAGTCTCACCACTTGCCGGGAATAGCAGGGTTAACATGCGTCCCTCTATGGCAACTATAGTGCCTAAGCCTAAATCTGATTCTGTATCACTAATCCAACGCTGACCAAGAGCAAACATTATTACATACCATACCAACAAAAAAGCGGGGCGCTATAGTACTAAAAAACCTGTCATACTGCACCTAGTATTAAAGCGATAATAGCCTTGATTAACCTTAGCTTCAGCTTACTTTAGGCATTAATTCGCAAACAGGATTAAAGTTGACATCTTCGGTGATTCAATTAGTCTACTTAGTAAGCAAAGTTGCGCTATTAATTAAGTGCAAAAGGAGTTGCATGAAAAACCCTGTTTATGTTGAGTATCAGCGTGTAAAACTAATAGCTAGTGTGCTTATTGTTACGTTATCGCTGCTGGGTGCTTTTAGCCATTATTTAAGAGCAGTTGATGACAGCGTAATACAAACTAAGTTGCGCTTAAACAGTGCTAGTAGTCAGTTGGATGATAAGTTTAGTGCCTTATTAGCTTATGCTACAGCTTTGCAAAAAACTGCTCAATTAAAGCTGCTCTTACCCGCTATGGCCGATGATAATATGATATCTTTATTATCTTTTAGTGCCGCTGAAACGATAAAAGTTTCTTTACTAGATACTCAGCAACCATTGCATGCTGAATTAAATATGTTGCAACGTTTACAGCCCTACTTTGATTTAGTGACAGAAGTACAGCCATTTATTAGTAATATTTATTATGTCTCTGAGCAAGGCTATGCTTATAACGGCTTACCACGTTGGTCAGACTATATTGCTGAACAATTACTTAGCTGGCAAAACAGCACTAATCAAAAATCTTCATTTAGTCAAGACAGCCTTTTTTATCCAGATTTTATGCAACAACAAGCGTTATTACAGGTTCCTTTATATGCAAACAATAAAAAAATAGGTCGTTTTTTATTTGCTTTAGATTTAAAACAATTATTAAAGCCAGTGTATACCTTATATGCAGATACAGATTTAATGTTATTAGATCAAGCAGGCAGTTTAATTCCAGAATCTACATCACGCAAACTGCCGCAAATAGATCAGCATTTGCTTCATGTGCAACGTTTAAATAATACCCCTTGGTCGTTAGCCGTTTTAGAGCCAAAACTAAGTTTGTTTACCTCAGGCATTAAAGTGTTTTCTTTGCATTTCATCAGTTACTTAGTGTTGTTATCTATCTTTTTTGTTTTGATGCAGTATAGATTTAAACGTCGGGTGTTATCGCCAGTAAATCGTTTATTTATTCATATTGAGCGTTTAGCTAAAAATGATATTAATGGCGTTAGGCGAGTGCCTTTAGGTTGGAATGATATTTTTGATAAGGTTTATCGGCTGGCTCAACAAGATAAAACATCAAAATAAGCGATAGTCATTGTAGCCATTTGTCATATAAAGCTGATATTGCGGGTTGATTTCGCCTACCTTTAATAAAGCTGGCCCAGTGGCATCCACTAATACATAAACTTGGCCATTTATCAAAGTAGTAGAATCCGTAGCTAAGGGTTTAATAGCAATAGCCAGCATTGCATGGTTAGGTAAATATACAATAGCTTGCTTAAGTTCTGGATAAATAAGTTTAATTAAGGCTGCAAGTAATACCGCCTTACTATCACAATCGCCTCGATTTTCAGCTAATAACTTTAACGGAACATTAAAACTAGTCCCACTAGAATGTTGGCGATCGCTTAAGTCTTGATAGGGAATTTGTTGTAGCCAATGGCTAATATACTGCAACATTTGCCTAGAGCTTAAGTTAGACTGCTGCTGTTTTATGGCCTGCGCTATGGGAGCTAAGTCGGGTAAGCTTTCTAAAACAATTCTTAGGTGATCAGGCACTATGCCAACTTGGCCATCAGCAAAGCGAAATTGGCTATAGTACATTTGCTGTAAATAGTGGTTTTGTCTGGCGCTTATTAAGTTGCTTAATTCGGCGCTCAATTGCTTACGAGTAATAGGATCTGAGCCTGATAATTGGTAACTAAGACTAGTGGTATTCCTTAAGCGCTGTAGCTTAACACCTGGGTAAGTCGCTGCATGTAGTTGCATATCACGCCAGATATATTGTTGTAGATAGCTAGGCTGATAACGACGAAATGAGCGAAAGTGTTCGGCTAAAGTTTGGTTACTAATTGCAAATTGCAATTGTTCCATTTTTGTTGGGGTAAAAAATGTATAAGTAAACTGTTTATGATCGGCTTCTTGGTCAATCTTTACTTGCAATGCTGGCGCTGCCAGTACAGTGAATGGTAGCCAGCAAGTCAATATATAGCTATAAATAAATAGGCGAAATAGCATTATTATCATTAAGCTAATTTAGATTTACGATACATAAATAGCAAGACTAAACCCAATAAAATTATGCTGCTTGTATTGCCTGCAGCTACTGCCACGCCGACCGAAGTATTATGGTCAAAATGGATATCGCGTTGATAATCTTCTAAAGGTAATAAGTCTAAACTATGATCATCATACCCTGATATTTCAGCTACTAAGTAGCCTGTTTTAGCGTTAAACAACCGTATAGTTAATAAATACTCATCACGGGGGTAATCGCGGTGTAACACAGTATCAGTAGCAAACCAATCATCATTACGCTGATTAAAGAGTTCAAATACAGAGCTAGTATGAAAAATATATTCCTTTCCATAGCGTGAGGTTAAGCTATATTCAGCGAATACTTGCACATAAGGATCTGAGGTGTCAGCATCTATTTCAATTTCTAGGCGATGATAATAACCATTTTCATTAATATCGCCGCTAAGATGTAAATCAACGCTATGAAACCAAACGTAGCTTTCATAGGCTTGGCTACTGTTACCAGCACTACGCTGATTTAACTGAGTTTTGGCTAAATTGCTAATATCTGGTTTGCCTTGTCGCTCTATCGTCATTGAGTTAGCTGGTTCTTCGCTATAGGCTGGTATGCTAAGTACCATAAACAGTATGATAGATTGCAGTATAGTTTTCATAACAGAAACTCCATTAGTTTTGTTACTATTACAGGCTAACGGCATGAATATTGGCTGAATTAAACGTAAAGAATAGGTAAAGAGATGAAATTAGTACGTAACTTAACAGTTGAACAGCCAATAACCGCCATTGAGTTACTAGCAAAGGTTTTACCTGAATTATCTAAAAGCCGCTTAAAAGATGCCATGGCTAAAGGCGCGGTATTATTAAATACTAAACCTAAAAAGCGCTTAAGGCGAGCCCAAACAGCTTTACTGCCGGGACAAAAGCTAGAAATCCATTATGATGATGATTTGTTACAGCGGCAATGCGATAAAGCTGTGTTATTACACGACATGCAAGGCTATAGTGTTTGGTTTAAACCTGCAGGCATGTTGTCGCAAGGCAATGAATGGGGAGATCACTTAGCTTTATTGCGGGCTGTCGAGTTGCATTTTGGTCATAAAAGACCGGTATTTTTATTACATCGTTTAGATAGAGAAGCTAGCGGTTTAGTATTATTGGCTCATTCTAAAAAAATGGCTGCTGCTTTTAGTAAAATGATAGCTAATCATGCTATCGATAAAGAATATTTAGTTGCGGTTAAAGGTGAGTTATCTCGTGAGTTACAGCAAACAGCAAAAATAGTGAGTAGTTTAGATGGCAAAGCTTGTGAGACACAGTTTTATAATGTGCACTACGCTGCAGATTTAAACCAAAGCAAATTGCAAGTTAAGCTTATATCCGGACGAAAACATCAAATTCGCCGGCATTTTGCTGCAATACAACACCCCGTAATCGGCGACCCTATGTATGGTGATAATAATAAAGATAGCAAGGGTTTAGCGCTGCAAGCAGTTGGCTTAAGTTTTAACTGTCCGCAGACACAGCAGCGACAAAATATTAGCTTACCAGCGCATTTACAGCATATTTCAGTATCATTCTAACCAAGCACTAATTAGCCATATTAATAGCGTTAGGTTTAAGTACTTCGCCATTGCAGTGTAATGCCATACTACCTAAGCTAAGTGAGTTTATTAAATCTTTACGAATAGCTATACTGGTCCACTCACAGGCATTAGGACTAGTGCTCTGGAGCGTTAATAACCAAGCTTCACTTGGCTCAGTGTTTTCTGCGGCTAAGTAATGGCCTAACCATAGTGCTTGGGGCAATGCGGCTATAGAGCTAGTAGACCATGGTTTTTTAATAAGCTGGTTTAAAATAAAACTCATGCATACAATGGGCGAGGACTGAAACTCAGTAGGCAAAAGCTCTTTAAGCTGTAAAACTAATGCTTGTTGTAGCGCTTCAAGCTCGGTGTTTTGATCCAAGGCTAACCATAGAGTATCAAGTTCGCGACACTTTACTAAATACTTATGTGCCGGTAAGTTCTGTAAAAAGCTCTCTAATAATTGATGATAAAACAGCTCGCCAAATTGTAGTTTTAGCTGCTGGCTAGCGTGTAATTGGATCGCCAACACTGTCATATTTTGCTTGTTTTCTAACTTTTGTACTTGCTGACAAAAGCTAGACCAGTTAAAGAGCGATGTTTTATTTTTCCGTATCCGTTGCTGTAGGCGAAGATAACGCCAGAGGAAAGAAATAATAACTAAGCTTATTAGCAAAGCACTACTAATAAAAACATAGTTTTTAAACTGAGCTAGCTTAGCTTGGTATAACAGTTGTTCTTGTTGAGCCATATCAAGCTGGCGCTTTAATTCACTATTTTCATTTATATTTTGTTTAATATTATTTAATTTAAACTGACTTTCTTCACTAATCTGCTCAAAACGTTTGTTACTTGCATCATTTAAGTTGGTATAAGCGCGTTGCCATTGCTTATTATCTGCTGCTATTTTGGCCATCAGGCTATAGAATCTATAATGCATAAAAGCTGCAGATTGAGTGATCTCAGGTTCAATTTTATTAAGTAATACTGTTGCTTGTTCTTGCTGGTTATTATCGTACAAGACTTCAGCTAAATTAATACTAGCCTCATAAGCTGTAGTCAAAAAGTTTTGTTGCTGAAATAACTGTATTGCATCAGAAAAGTGCTTAATAGCTTGCTGAGGTTGCTTTTCAAGTATGGCTACTTTTGCTAAAGACTGCATGACTAAACCAACTCTATATACATCATCTTGTTCGCGGGCAAGCGTTAAAGCTTCAGCTAAACTATCTTTGGCTAACTGCAAAGATAATGTACTACCGCTATTTTCTGCTTCCACTAAATGAGCTTCTGCTATAAAAACTAAGGTATAAGTATAGTTACCTTTTCGTTGTAGCTGCTTATATAAAGGTAATGCCTGTTGGAAGTGTTCTAAAGCGCTCTGGGTATCATCTATTTTTAAAAAAGCCTTACCTAAACGAAAATGAATAGAAGCTAAAGCAGGCTGATCGTTTAATTGACTGGCTAACTTAAGTGCTTGAGTAAACTGACTGTAGGCTAAGTTGTAATCATTATTAGGTAAGGCAAGGCGGCCGATAATAATTCTGGCTCTTAACTCATAGTTGGCATGTTGGAGGTCTAATGCAACATCAAGGCTACGTTTTGCATAAGGCATAGCCTTATTAGGCTGGCCTAATTGATTATAGGCTTGAGCAAAATTTTGCAGCACATCTCCATATAAACTTTTACTTTCTCGGCTAGTTTGGCCGATTAATAGTTGTTCAGCCAGCTGTAATTGGGTGATAGCAAGCGGGGTGTCACGAAATAAAATGCCATATATTTTGGCTTTCATTAAATAGCTATGACCGCTTAGATAAACACTATCGGCTAATGCTATAGCTTTATTGATAGCATCTAGGGCAGCATCTTTATTTCTTAAATGAATTTGTGTTTCTGCTAATACAATCAAATCCCTGGCTGTAAAGTTTGCAATGGGATTTTGTAGTAACTGTTGACTGATAAGCTCTGGTTCTATAGCGGCAGCATTCAATCTAGGCTCTAATTCATCAGATGCCGATGCCAAGAAAGAGCAGCATATAAAAAAGAAAATAAGTGAGCGCATTATAAGATATCAATCCTTTTTACTTTATAGTGTAACTAGTATTTATGATACCGACTAGCGCTAAAACATAAGCTACGTAGCATTAAAATATTGCTGACAATAAAGGCTTTAAATAAACATTTAACTAACAACTTTGAGTGTTATATGCTGTAGTTAAGATATTTTTATTATAAAAAGTGGCCTAAATCGTCGCTAACATTGCAATTAGTGGTTGCCGGACATATTAATCTTAATTCAGGTGGCGCTCAGTCATCAATGTTACACTACGCTTACAGTGACGCTAACTAGGATTTTAATTTATGATAGCGTTAAATAAAGCCGAGGTATTTATGTTTTCTTCATCTTTTAAACAGCAGACGAGTCAATGGCAGCAAGCATTTGCTAAGCGTAAATCAGCTGGGCCATTGCAAAGACTTTTGGCTTGGTTAATGTTAGGTGTGTTTATAGTGATTGGTGCTGGACTCTTGCTATTTATGCTGTTACTTAGTTGGATAGTGATCCCTATTTTATTATTTAAGCATAGAGCTAAAGTTAAAGCTTGGCAGCAACAAGCAAAGGCGCATGCTGAACAGCCAACCGAGCATGGCCCGACCGTAATTGAAGGCGAAGTGTTAGAGAAAAGACAAGATTAGTTGTCTATTACTCTTAGTTTGGCTTGAATATAATCGCTATGGCGGATAAATAGTAAATCGGCAATTTTGCGCAACATAGCTTCTTCATTTGGGTCTAATTCATGGTCAATATAAGCTTGTTGCCATAATTGCTGCATTAACTGCAGTCTAGTTGCATAGCTCAACTGTTTAAGTTGTGTTGTAAACTCATGTAATGATACGGCTTCATCGGCCCGCTTAATGGCTTGTTCGCAGACTTCTTTAGCTTCAACATTAGTTAACCCTAACTCACGTTGTAAATACTGCTCTACTAGTGCGGTTTCTTCAACAGTTAAGTTGAAATCTGCATTAGCTACCATCAACATTAGCGACACGCTAGCAAATTGCTCACTGCTTAAACCACAGACTGTGCTTGGCTGATGCTGAGCATTAGAATCAGTTGGGTTAAGATTGTCGAGCAAGGTTTTAAATAGTTGCAGCATTATATTTCCTATTCACTTTAAGCCTATTAAGCGCCAATTAGAGTCGATATTGCACACTTTGTTGCATAATACTTGAGTTAGCTTGCATTTAAGCTCTGATAGCCACATTAATAATTTAATTTGTTAGTTAACGCAACTTGGTCTGTTGCATATTTAGAGGTGACAGATGGCAATTATTATTACCTTATTGCTAGGTGCAGTGATCATGGGCTTAGTATTATTGCAACCGTATTGGCGACGTTATAAGCGACAAGGCTTGCTGAAGCAACCTTTCCCTAGAGCTTGGCGAAGGATTTTACAACAGCGGCTGCCTTTTTATCGCGTATTACCTACTGATTTACAGTTACAGTTAAAACAGCATATTCAAGTGTTTATTGCAGAAAAAAAGTTTATCGGTTGTGCTGGTGTTGTTGTCACTGATGAAATGCGTATCACTATTGCTGCTCAAGCTTGTTTATTATTACTTAATCGTCCAGATTATTATTATCCTAAATTGAAGCAAATTCTTATTTATCCTGGTGCTTTTATGGTTAAAGGGCCGCAACGTGATGCAGCTGGAGTGATGCATCAGCAGCAACGCTTGTTATCAGGTGAGTCTTGGGGGGTAGGGAGGGTTATTTTAAGTTGGGCAGATGCTAAGCAAGGAGCTGCTAATCCTAATGATGGCCGTAACGTGGTTATTCATGAGTTTGCCCATCAGCTTGATCAAGAAAAAGGCATGGCAACAGGCGCGCCTTTACTAGAGCGCAGTACAGATTATCAGCAGTGGTCAAAAGTATTGGCGAAAGAGTTTAATCAGTTGCAGTATCAGGTTGCGGCCGGAGAGGTGAGTTTATTCAATGCTTATGGCGCTACCAATCCTGCTGAGTTTTTTGCTGTTATTTCAGAAGTGTTTTTTGAGCAACCCCATGAACTTGCTGCTCAGCATACTAAGCTTTACCAACAACTAAGTTATTTTTATCGGGTTAACCCGCTAAGTTGGAGCTAAGATTTAGAAACCATCAGGCCAAAATAAGGCGCGTAATACTTGTACAGCAACCATTATTATCAGCAAAGGAACAATAAAAGCACTAATTTTACTGTTAGTGGCCGCCTCTTGTTTGCCAAACCTTTCTGTTAGGTTAACAACTAATACCAACCCAACTAATAACACTGCTAAAATAATGAGTAAAGTCACAATGTTTCCAAAATTACTAGTTTAAAACGGTCAGTGTAACCCAGTGTTGAAATGCGAGCAAAATCAAGCAATCGTACTGTGCCAAAAATTCGCTTCGTGTTATGCTGCGCGCCTGATTTTAGATATAAGGATAGGCGATGTTTTTAGCTATATTGGCTTTGTTAGCTGGGCTAGCGTTATTAGTCTGGAGCGCAGATAAATTTGTTGACGGTGCTGCTGCAACTGCCGGTTATGCAGGTATGCCGCCTTTATTAATCGGCATGGTTGTAGTTGGTTTTGGTACTTCTGCACCTGAGATGGTGGTATCTGCTATTGCTGCCTTAGATGGTAACCCTGCTTTAGCAATTGGTAATGCTTATGGCTCTAACATCACTAATATTGCTTTAATAATTGGCCTAGTGGCATTAATTAGCCCTATTGCTGTGAATTCTCAAGTAGTACGTAAAGAGTTGCCTATACTAATGGCTATAACCTTATTTGCTGGTTGGCAGTTATATGATGGCCAATTAAGCCGTAGTGATGCTTTGGGGTTACTGGTAGTATTTTTTATGGTAGTGGGTTGGTCAATTTGGCAGGGGATGCGAAATAGTAAAGATGACTATAGTGACCAAGCCGTTGCTGAGCTAAGCGACAATAACCTAACGTTAAAGCAGGCTATTATCTGGTTGATTATAGGCTTAGTGTTATTAATTATAGCTTCACGTCTATTGGTGTTTGGTGCTGTATATATTGCTCAAGGTATAGGGGTTAGTGATTTAGTCATTGGTTTAACCGTTGTTGCTATTGGTACTTCTTTACCTGAACTGGCTGCTTCACTTATTGCAATTAAAAAAGGTGAGCACGATTTAGCTTTGGGTAATGTTATAGGCTCCAATTTATTTAATACTTTAGCTGTAGTGGGCATAGCTGCAGCTATTAAGCCAATAAGTTTAGATGCCGTAGTGTTAACTCGAGATTGGACCTTAATGGCTGCTTTAACAGCAGCATTGTTTATTATGGGTTATGGCTATAAAAAGCAGGGGCAGATTAATCGTCTTCATGGTGTTTTATTGTTATTGGCGTATATAGGTTATAGTGGATATTTAGTTAGCACTGTTATTATCTAAGTAAGAAGCATCCTAAGTAACGACTATTAAACCTAAGAAGGAAGCGAATTCATGCAACCAGCACTTTCTCAGTATTTACTACGTCAGGGCTCTTATATTAACAGTGAATGGCATAGCAGCCATAACAGCTTTGCTGTTATTAATCCTGCTGATGGCCAAGTGTTAAACCAAGTGGCAGACGCTGGACCAGAACAAGCATTAGCAGCAGTGGCGGCTGCCCATAAGGCTTTTCCTGGCTGGAGTGCGTTACCTGCTGCAAAACGTTCCGAACTGCTTAATAGCTGGTATCAGCTATTAATTAAGTACCAAACCGATTTAGCTATTATTCTAACTGCAGAGCAAGGTAAGCCGTTAATTGAAGCTGAAGCAGAAATTAACTATGGTGCTTCGTATTTGCAGTGGTTTGCAGAGCAAGCAAAACGTTTAGACGGTGTAACTATTCCGGCTCCTTCAGCGGATAAACGAATAATTGTTCAGCGCCAAGCTGTAGGCGTTGTTGCTGCAATCACGCCTTGGAATTTCCCTAATGCCATGATGATGCGTAAAGCGGCCGCAGCTTTAGCTGCGGGTTGTACCTTTGTGGTTAAACCAGCACAACAAACTCCTCTTTCTGCTTTGGCAATGGCAGTATTGGCAGAGCAAGCAGGCATACCTAAAGGAGTATTTAATGTTGTTGTTGGTACAGACGCTAAGGCTTTAGGGGAAGTTTTAACTACCGACCCCAGGGTAGCTAAATTTAGTTTTACTGGTTCTACTGCTGTAGGTAAAATCTTAGCTGCACAATGTGCTAAAGGCATTAAACGGGTAACGATGGAGTTAGGCGGCAATGCGCCTTTTATCGTATTTGCTGATGCTGATCTAGACGCTGCTGTGCAAGGTTTGTTAGTGGCTAAGTTTCGCAATGCCGGCCAAACTTGTGTTTGTGCTAATAGGATCTTAGTTGATAAAAGTATTTATGCTGCTTTTATTAGCAAGCTTTTAGCTGCGGTTAATGGGCTAAAAGTAGGTACTGGTTTTAAGTCAAGCTCAGATCTTGGTCCTTTGATTAGCGATGAAGCGTTACAAAAAGTAGCTAAGCTAGTTGATTCTGCTATTGAACAAGGTGCAAAGCTAGAGCTTGGTGGTCAACGACATAAAGCCGGTAAACAGTTTTATACACCGACAATACTAAGCCAAGTAACAGCGGATATGGCTATAAGCCAACAAGAAATATTTGGTCCTGTTATAGCTTTACAACAGTTTACAGATGAAGCTGAAGCTATTCAGCTAGCTAACGCGACAGACTATGGCTTAGCTGCTTATTTTTACAGCCGAGATATTGGTCGGGTATTTCGTGTTGCTCAAGCTTTGCAGTTTGGCATGTTAGGCATTAATGAAGGCGCTATCTCTAATGCTGCTGCACCTTTTGGCGGCATTAAACACTCCGGCTATGGTCGAGAAGGTTCGCAGTATGGTTTAGATGACTATACTGATATCAAGTATTTATGTTTAGGTGGTTTAGAATAAAGTAATTAAAAACAAAAGAGCAACTTAGAGATTTAGTTTCTAGGTTGCTGTTTACCCAGTTAAGTTTTTTTAAGTTAATTGCATAAATTTCAACTAATAGTTGACTTACTACTTAGATAAGCGTTATAGTGCATTTGGCTTGAGGGAAAGCCTAGTTTTATATAAGTACAATCCGCAGTTTTAGTCATAAACCTTCGTTCTGTTATATCTAAATCTCAGTTTTCTTCCAGCTGAATTGCCTATTTAAGGCTCATATATTTTTTTAATTTATTCAGGATTTTAATTATGTCTAATACTGTTACTGGTACCGTTAAATGGTTCAACGAAGCTAAAGGTTTTGGTTTTATTGAGCAACAATCTGGTCCAGACGTATTTGCCCATTTCAGCGCTATCAAAAGCGACGGTTTCAAAACTTTAGCTGAAGGCCAACAAGTACAATTTACTTTAAGCCAAGGCCAAAAAGGCCCACAAGCTGAAAACATCGTTTGCATCTAATTGTAAACTAAGCTGCTTCTGCTAATAGCAAAGTAAAGCTTAACTAACAAATTCATATCCTAAGGCCTTATTATAAGGCCTTAGTTTTTTTTCCATTTCTATTTGCTGCAAAATAGTCTTTTCATTTCATCCTCCTTAATTTGTTTATTTCAACTATAGTTTTAACTTGTACTAAAGCGGTACAGCTTGATTAATACTATTGCTTGTAGTGCCGCTGTAACCTATAAGCCAACAATTAGATGTTGTGGCAATCAATAGGAGGAATGTCATGACGACAAATTCAGCTATGCAAGCACCTTTCTACCCTATAATTTATGTCCGTGGCTTTGCTGCTACTATGTCAGAAATTGATGAGACTACAGCAGATCCTTATATGGGGTTTAACCGTGGTTCAACAGTGATACGACAAGATCATCAACGTAAAGCTATCCCTTTTATTTTCGAGTCACCTTTATTGCGTTTAATTAAAGATCATCAATATGTTGATGCTTTTCAAGGTGGAGGTTATCAAGAACAACCAGCACAAGTGCAAGCTCGTTCAATTTGGGTGTTTCGTTACTATGAGCGTGCATCTAACCTGCTAGGTAATGGTGAACGAGTAACTATGGAGCAATTTGCATTAGATTTACGTAGTTTTATTCTGCGAGTAAGGGCTGCCACTTGTGGCGATGACCCCGTGCGAAAGGCCGCTTTCAAAGTACACTTAGTTGCTCATTCAATGGGGGGCCTAGTTTGTCGTTGTTATCTACAGAATATTTGTCAATATGGCGCTCCAGAAGGTTTAGATAGTACTGGATTAGAGCTAGTGCAAGATGGCCCTAGTCCACATTATGTCGATAAAATGTTTACTTATGGTACACCGCATAATGGTATAGATATTATGGGAGTTAATGTCCCTGATCTTGGCCCTATAGATCGGTTTCAAATTTCAAACTTTGATAAAGATCGGATGCGTGAATATTTAAAAATCAGTAAAACATCTAAGGCCGTAAATACACTTGATGGGGCATTTGAACCACAAAATTGTTTTTGTTTTATTGGTTCTAATTACAAAGATTATGATGCATTTTTTAAGCTTTCAAAGCGAGTTACTGGGCCTGCCAGTGATGGCTTAGTTATGATGGCTAATGCTTATGTTGAAGAAGCACCGCGGGCGGTCGCTTATCGCAGCCATTCAGGTACTTTTGGTTTGGTAAACTCTGAGTCTGGCTATCAAAACTTAAGACGATTTTTGTTCGGCTCTTTACGCATAACGGCAAAATTATATGTTGATAAAGTAGATTTACCGCCAGGTGTACAGAAGAGGTTTGATCAAGGTGCTGAAGTTAGAGGCTCTTACTATTTTGATACCGTAACTGGCGTTAGGGCAGGGCCTAACTATGTTTTGAATGAGCGGCGCTATAATCATGCATCGGCGTTATTACGCACTTTTGCAGAATTGATTGATGATAAAAAACCCGTTTATTTATTTACTGGCTATTTAACCAAAGAGGCAAGGCAGGCTTCAGATCAAGCGTTAATGTTTATGATTGACTTTGGCGTGCGTATTCCCCTATTTGAAATCAATCGTAAGTTTTGGTTTGACGAGCACTTTGAAGGTTTTATGTATCAAGAGCATATTACTTTAGCTATTCGCGATAAAACGCTACGTTACGGTCTTTCTTTCAACGATGGTATTGGCAATGCACCCCATATTGCAGATATAACTGAACAAGATGGCCAGCGGCAAATAAGTATAGATGTTGGAACCGAGTCTACAGCTAAACCCGGCTTCCAAGGTAGGCTAGTCTTGATAGTGGATAATTGGCTTTAGAGCAATCAATTCGGTCCAAGTGTCCGAATTGTTTACATTCTAGTGTGTGCATTAACCGGCGCTTAGCTTAAGTTATTGATAAGTATAGGTAAATAAAGTTGGCTTAATTGTTGCTTTGTTTACTTGGATGGTATGTGAAATTATTAATATATAAGAGAAAGATACAATGAATACTAAAAGCTTAACAATAACAAAACTGTTGTCAGCCGTATTTGGCTTGGCTATGCTTTCTACTACTGCAAATGCTTCTGTTATTTTTGACTCAGGGCTTCCTACAGGTTGGGATTGTACTGGTACTTGTGGCGTAGCAGGTGCCGATGGCGACATTACCAGTTCACCTTTTTCAGGCAACTATGGCTGGGTAGCGACCACTAATGGCGTTCTTGGTTTGGGTTTACCAGGGCTGGAAGGGCAAACAGGTTCTATGTTGCGTTCATCATTGTTTGCAGCAGCAGAGCATGATGATTTAAAGTTTTATTTTAACTATGTAACTTCTGATGGTTCTGGTTATGCTGACTATGCATGGGCTAGATTACTTGATGAGTCGTATAATCAAGTAGCAATGTTATTTACGGCGCGTACTTTACCTTCAGGTACTATTGTTCCAGGTATGGGAATGCCGGCGCCAGAAGCCACATTAAACCCAGGTACAGTTAGTATTATTAATGGTGCGCCTACTTGGTCGCCGTTAGGCGCTTCTTCAGCTGACTGTTATGATAGTGGCTGTGGTTATACTGGTTGGATTGAATCTACGTTTCAAATTGCTGCTGCGGGTAATTATTTCTTAGAATTTGGTGCTGTTAATTGGACTGACAGTGCATATGATTCTGGTTTAGCTTTTGATGGTATTACTGTAGGTGGAGTCCAAGTTGGTGTGCCTTCAGTGTCTGAGCCTGGTACCTTATTAATGTTTGGTTTAGCGCTTACCTTCTTTGCTAGAAGAAAGTTTAAAGCTTAAATAAATTTTAACTATAAAAAAGCCAACTTCGCAGTTGGCTTTTTTGTTTCGCAGCTTTGTTAGCTTTAAACTTAGACTCTAGCAACTGGCTCTAAATTGAAATAGCAGCTTATAAACTTAATAAGTAATCTAAGGCGCCACAAACGGCAGCAACTTGGGCTTGAATACATTGCTCTGGTGTCGCAGTTGGGCTATCAGGGTAGACCTCAGTTGTGCTAACTAAAGGCGCATTGGTTACGCTGCCACATAGGCCTAGCGAGGCTTTAGCATAGTTGATAACACCAGGTTGTTGTATTGGCTCACCAATGAGTTTGCCATTGTCATCTGCAGGGGCAATATGAGTAACCTTTGCAACAGCATCAATAATAGCTTTTTGCAGGGCTGGACTTGGATGCTCACTGTCGTCTACGGTGTAAAAGCCGTCTGGAATATTCCAATTAAGGTTTATGGTGCCATCATGTGCGGCTTTGGCTGGCCTAAATTCGCTGTTGTCGCTATCGGTGGTTTCATGTAAATCAATATGTAGCGCAAAATTTGTATTCAATGATTGCAAATATTGACGTGCTGCTAAAGCTTCTGCGGCTTTACCCTCAGGACCAAAACTGCGGTTAGGATCAATAGCTTCCGGGTTCCAGCGGTTAATGGTTTCATAACCCCAAGGGCTAATACAGGGCAAAACTACTATATTAAAATGGCGGCTATATTCAGCGGCTTTGGTTTGTAAAAAACGCAGTGCACCATGGACACCGCTAGTTTCATAACCATGAACGCCACCTGTAACTAGCACAGTTGCTTTATTTGGCTGCCAATCGCGGCTTTTAACTGCATATAAAGGGTAAGTTTTTTCACATACGGCTTTGTAATCAAGCTCGCCATATTTAACTAGATTAAACTCTGCAGCTAAGGCTTCTATGTCAGGTAACACTTCAGTAAAAAAGCTGCGCTTTATGCTTTGCTCGGCTAACCACTGAGCTTTTTCTGCTGCTCTCCAAGGTTGGCCTGTGGTACCAATGTGATAGGTTTTATTCATATTCAATCCTGTTTTCGGCATTCTGAAATCTGCCTACTATAGCATTTACCTCTTAAGCTCGGCTATCTTACTCAATTGACTCGCTTTGTTGAAAATAAGCTAAACAATGTTGATAAAAGGCATTAACTAAACGAGACATGGGAGCGTGGGCTGAATGAATAAACCCATACTCATGGCTAATGGTATTGGATAGTGGCACTAATCGCATATCTTTATCTACATATTGTTTGGCTAATATTTTATTAATAATTGCTATGCCTTGCTGGCGTTTAACATAAGCGCAAGCGGTAGCAATATTATGGGTTTCTATTTTTACACGGGGTATGATCCCCTCACGTTGAAATAGCTGTTCTAAATTTTGCCGAGAAGGACGGCCTTTACCAAGTAATACTAAAGGCTCACTGCAAAGTTGGGTTAACTGGATACTAGACAGCTTAGCTAAAGGGTGTTGGCCTGGCACAGCACAGACTAAAGCACTTTTTAAAATAGGGTAGCAAATTAAACCAGGATGCTGTTCAGGCAGTTGAGTAAAGCCGCAATCTATTGAACGTTGGGCGACGAGTTCACGCGCTTGTTGCGGACTTTGGCTATCAATACTGATCGAAACAGCAGGGTACACAGCCATAAAACTCGCTACGGCATCGGCTAAAGGACCCGAGCTAAAACTGGCTGGGGCAACAATAGTTAAAGAGCCAGCATCAAATTTACGTAAATTGCGAGCTAAAGCTAAAAATCTATCAGCATTATTAAGTAGTAATTCAATTTCAGCCCGTAATCGCAAGGCTTCATCGGTAGGGATTAGTCGGCTATGTTCACGATAAAATAATGCATAACCAATTGACTGTTCTAATGAAGCTAGTAAACGGCTAATACCCGGCTGAGTTAAGCCCATTTGTTTGGCTGCTGCAGTAGCAGAGCCCGTCTGCATAATAGCGTGAAAACACTGTAAACTTTTTAGGTTAAGCATAACCTCTTCCTATAAACAGAAACTCTGCAATCGCATACCTATAGCGTTTTGTTATGGGTGTATGATTATTTATTATAATATTGCATAGCTTGCATTGCTTTGCTAGCTTTTATGGTAATTAAACACCAATCTGTTACAGGTAACGGGGTAAAGCAATGAAACAACAACGATATAACTTATCTGCAATTATGTTAGCTATGATAGGCGCTAGCGCCATCATCGCCACACCGGCAGTAGCACAGCAGCAGGAAGGTAATGCAGCAGAAAGCAAAGTTGAAGTAATTTCGGTTACAGGTTCTCGCATTAGCCGCCGTGGTGAGACAGAAGGTAGCCCAATTCAGACTATTAATAAAGATGAGATGGAAGTGCAAGGTGCCGTATCTTTAAGTGCCGTATTACAAGAGATGCCATCAGTGGGTGGTAGTTTAAATGATAATGGTAGTGCTGGCACTAGTCATGGTACGGCTAGTATTAATTTACGTAACATGGGTGAAAACCGCTCTTTAATCTTGGTAAATGGTAACCGTTGGGTCAACGGTGCTGGTAGCCGAGGATTTCGTGACTTTGTTGATTTAAATACTATTCCTTATGCCATTATTAGTAACGTTGAAGTGTTACAAGATGGTGCCACAGCGATTTATGGTGCTGATGCCATTGCCGGTGTGGTAAATATTCAAACAGTAAAAGACTTTGCGGGTGCTAAATTAAACGCCTATTACGGCCAAACTAGTAAAAGTGATCGTGAAACTGTTAATTTTGATGCCTTAGTTGGCCAGGACATTGGTGAGCATAATTTAATGTTTGCTGCCAGCTTTTCAAAGCAAAAACCTATAATGACTCAAGATAGAGCATTAACAGCAATGCCATTAAACGGGATACCGCTAGGCAGCGCTGAAGGTTTATTTACTGAAAAGAACTTACAAGGTGTAATGGGCTTTCCTATTCCTAAAGAAGGTATTACCCGAGAGCCAAACAGTAATGGTGCTGATTTAGCGAATTGGCGTCCAGCTAACAGTGATGACAGGTTTAATCGTTACCATGATAACTATGTAGTTGGACCAAGTGAGCGGATGAGTTTATATGCTCAAGGTGTGTTTGTCTTACCTGATACTGGTATATTTGAAGATACTAAAGTAAGAGTAGAAGCTTTATATAATGAGCGAACGTCTGATCAGCAGTTCTCAGCTGTTATTCCGACCGTGCGTGGTAGCCGTGGTTTTATTATTGCTGATGACCCTAGAGTAAACCCTTTTGGTGTTGAATTCTCTGGTAACGACTTTGTAGCAAATAACTTCTTTACTGATAATGGTTTGCGCCGTAACGAGCAAAATGTTAAAACCAGTCGTTTAGGTGTAGGTATTGAAGGTTATTTACCAGGCGATTGGCGCTGGGATGCTTTTGCTTCTTGGGCACAAAATAAAGGTGAGTTTACTTCCTACAATCAGCTGCACTTAGATAAGTTAGCCTTAGGTTTGCGTGCGTGCGATGCTAGCGGTATCACTGCGAATATTAATGACTTACAAGCGGGCTGTGTGCCAGTTAACTTATTTAACCCTCTGACTGAGGATATGGTCAATTATATTAACTTTACTGGCCATGATAAAAACAAAGCAGAGCAGCTGCATGCCCGCTTTAATATTACAAACGCCATTTTTGAGCTGCCAGCCGGTGATGTGTTAGTGGCAGCCGGTGCAGAATATCGCAAAGAAAAAGGCACTGATACCCCTGATGATATTATTAACTCTGCCCCTAGGGTAAATAGTTATAACACAACGTCTTCATCGCCTAGAACCGGCACTGTTGGTGAGTATGACTTATACGAAGCTTATGCTGAGTTTAATGTCCCGCTGTTAGCTGATGTCACGCTAGCCAAATACTTAGAATTAAACTTAGCCACCCGTTTTTCTGATTACAGCACTTTTGGTAACACTACCAATAGCAAAGTTGGCTTAATTTATCGCCCAATAACAGATTTAATGTTAAGAGCTACTTGGGCTGAAGGTTTCCGTGCGCCATCATTGTTAGAGTTGTATGAAGGTGAGCGCGAGTCGTTTTATGCGGTAAATGATCCCTGTGCAACTAATAATGCCTTACCAGGTTGCGTCGGTGTACCAGCAAGTTATATCCAAAATGAATCAAACGTGCCTATTACAGTGGGTGGAAATTTACAGTTAACGCCAGAAACTTCTATTAACCGCTCAGTTGGCTTTGTTTATACCCCAGAGCAATTGGCTAATTTTAGCCTGACAGCTGATTGGTACAATATTGAGATAGATAACACCATCAGCACTTTTGGTACCCAAAATCTAGTGAATTTGTGCGCTTTTACTGGCAAAAATTGTAACGTTATCAGCCGCGCTACTAACGGTGAAATTCTGAATGTAATCGATGGCCCGGTTAACCTTAACCGTACAGAAGTATCTGGTGTCGATGCTGTTGCCCGCTACAAAATGGATACTGACTATGGTCGTTGGAACTTTAGTGCCAGTGTTAGCAAGTTAACTAAGTTACTAGAAGAGTCTACCTTAGCTGATGGCAGTACAGTGTCACTAGATAAGGCAGGTACAGCAGGTTCGCGTGAATCTTATCCAGAATGGCGTGCCGGTTTAACCGCGCAATGGCAGCACAATGCTTGGTCAGCAGCCTATAACTTACGTTATATCGGTGAAAGTACTGAAACCTTTGCAAATGCACCTCGACACATAGGTTCGGTAGCTTATCACGGTGTATCTGGCGGCTATAAATTTGAGCAAGGTTTATCATTGCGAGTAGGCGTAAATAACTTGTTTGATAAACAGCCTCCAGTATCTTTAGTTAATCTAAATATTAACTTTGATCAGCAAACCTATAATGCCGTTGGTCGCTTTATATATATGCAACTGAGCTACCAGTATTAAGTTTTGTTAATCATTCTTGATTAATGACTTCTATATAAACACTTTTGTTTACTAGCTATAGCGGAAAAATCGCCGCTATAGCTTTGGGACTCTATTTATGAAGCCTGAAATTAGCGAAAGCTATATACTACATTTACCGCAAACTGCTGTACAACCGTTAGTGTTTGATTCACCACATAGCGGCATGGTGCTGCCAGAAAATTTTCAGCCTTTGGCTAGCCTTACACAAATGCAGACGGGATGGGATGCTTTTGTCGATGAGCTATGGATGCCAAGTACCGAGCAAGGTGCTACGGTACTCGCAGCTACAACGTCGCGAATGTATATTGACTTAAACCGAGCGCCAGATGATATTCCTGCAGTGATGTTAGATGGTGATTGGCCAGCTCCACTTAATCCTACTGCTTATAGTGAGCGTGGTATGGGGTTATTGCGACAATGGGCACTGCCAGGGCAAGCGATGTATGCAAAACCTTTAGCTGTTGAAGAGGTGCAACAACGTTTGACTCGTTACTATCTACCGTATCATC
Source organism: Rheinheimera sp. MMS21-TC3 (assembly GCF_032229285.1). Taxonomy (NCBI): domain Bacteria; kingdom Pseudomonadati; phylum Pseudomonadota; class Gammaproteobacteria; order Chromatiales; family Chromatiaceae; genus Rheinheimera; species Rheinheimera sp. MMS21-TC3. The sequence continues at coordinate 2,991,598 of NZ_CP135084.1, read as the reverse complement.
AACGGTTACAGCAGCTATTAGATCAGCGCTATCAAGAATTTGGTGCCGTGTGGCATGTTGATTGTCACTCGATGAAATCCAAAGGTAATGCTATGAATGTTGATGCTGGCACTGCTCGAGCAGATTTTGTTATTGGTAACCGAGACGGTCAGTCAGCTAATGCCGGCTTTACTAATGTGATTGTTAATAGCTTAAAAAAAATGGGCTATCAAGTGAGCTTAAATCAGCCTTATAAAGGGGGCTATTTAACTCAGTGTTATGCTAATCCTGCCCAACGCCGGCATAGCATTCAAATTGAAATTAATCGTCATTTGTATATGGATGAAGCTAGCTTTAGTAAACACCTAGGTTTTACTGAGTTACAGGCCAATTTACAGTTATTAACTACAGAAATGCTTGCCTATATTCAAGCTGATTTATGTTCAGTTTTTTAATAAAGCATTATTTAGATTTAGCATAAGCTAGATAAGTGCTGAGGAATCATTATGTCGCAGTCTAAGGTTGAGAGTAATAACCAGGTAGCCCTTAAACCAAAAACGCGTAACCCAATCGTAGTATTGCTGTTTATTTTAGTGATAGCTGCAGTCCTCACCTATGTGTTGGACTCTGGCAGTTACCAGCGTGAAAACGGTTTAGTAATTGCCGATAGCTACCAAATGATAGAAAAAGATCGCTCTATCAGCCATTTATTTAGTAGCGTTCAACAAGCACCTGCAGGCGAAGCGCGTCCTGTAGGGGCAGTTGATGTGTTAATGTCTATTCCACAAGGCTTGCAGCGTGGCGCTGGCTTGATTTTTATGGTGCTGGTGATAGGGGGCATGTTTGGCATTCTTAATGCGTCAGGTGCAGTAGATGCAGGGTTAGAGCGGCTGCTGAATATGGTGCAGGGTAATGTTTATGGTTTAGTCATATTTTTAATGACCATTTTTGCTTTAGGTAGCACCTTTTTAGGCTTAGCATCAGAGTACCTATTAATTATCCCACTCATGGTCGAATTAGTGCGTCGTTTAGGCATGCAGCCTATTATTGGCTTAGCTATTGTCACCGTTGCCGTTAAGGTTGGCTATTTATCCTCTATTACTAACCCCTTACCTTTAACCATTGCTCAGCCACTATTAGGTTTACCTGTATTTAGTGGTGCTGGCATGCGTGCATTATTCTTTGCTTGTTTCTTAGTGGTGGGTATTGGCTTTATGCTGCTAGTGATTAAAAAAGCTGGCTTTGCTAATCAACCTAAGCATGAAGTTTGTAATAAACGTTTAAGCAACCGCCATTTATTATTGTTGCTAACTTTATTGGCAGGAGTAGGAGGATTAGTTTATGCCTCTACTACTTGGCAGTGGCATAACCAGCAATTGACCGCTTACTACCTAGGTTTAAGTATCTTGCTGACTATTATTAGTGGCATGGGGGCTAGCGCAGCCGCTGATGCTTTTGTTAGTGGTATGAAAAAAATTCTACTTGCCAGTATTTTAATTGGTGTCGCTATGGCCATTGCTATTACGCTAGAAAACGGCAAGGTGTTAGATAGTGTGGTGCATGGTCTGGTAAATTTAGTCGGTGAAGATAATGCTTATGTTGCTGTAGTGGGTATGTTTGGCTCGCAACTATTATTGGATGTCATGATCCCATCTACTTCAGGTCAAGCGGCTGTGAGCATGCCTATTTTAGGCCCAATGGGCCAATTAGCCGGTGTCTCTGGACAAAGCACTGTACTGGCCTTCTTATTTGGTAATGGTATTACTAATATGATTACGCCTACCTCAGGTACCTTACTGGCTTATTTAGCTACTGCCCAAGTTGGCTGGACTCAGTGGGCGCGCTTTATTGCACCCTTGGTCGCCATTTTTGCATTTATGGCAGGATTAATGTTGATGTTTGCTGTGTATGTTGGCTTCTAGATCTGGCAATTAAACTTCGCAGTTCAGATTGCAGTTGCAACTAAAGAGCCTACCTGATGCGTAGGCTCTTTATGCTTAAAGGGTTTTGAACGATTATCTGTTATCTAAGCGGTTATAGTCTAATAAGCCGGCTTCTATAGGGTTAAGTTGATTAAAAATAGCATTGAGTTGGTCACTAAACTGCCAAAAGTCGCTGGCGGTTCTGCGCACACCATAATTATTTAATAATCGCTGATAATCTTGTTCATTGGTTAGCTGCTGGGCCATAGCGACGACTTTAGCTAGGTCAGTTTCTTTAACATGCCAAAATACATTGGGATAGCTACCTAATAAACCATTAACAATAGTCATATTATCATTGGCATAGTCACGGTTACTTTCCTCTTTAAATAAACTGTTCACATTGTAGTGGGCGCTATTTCTTATCAAGGTAAATAATTGCGGCGCTAAGTTGCTGTCAGTGGGCTGCAGCATAATCATGGTCAGTTCAGGTAAAAGCGACGCCGCTTTGCCTTTAATTTTGCCCAGCTGCTGCAATAAGGCCTGGCTGTTTACGCTCAAAGAGCTGTTTTCTAGTTGGTAACGCTTTGGTTGAACTTGGCTTAGTTTGTTGGCAAAAATTTGATAAAGCTCGGCTTTAGGTTGGTCAGTATTAAAAGTGATACCAGTAGGCTGAGCAAAGGGGTTAATATCGCCGGCAATAAACTGAGTTAATTCAACCCCCGCTTTTTGATACCAGTCTTTAAATTCAGCGCGGCGTACCTCTGGCGGTAAATAAGCTAGGAAGTTAGACTCGCCTTCCATGCGTAAAAAGTCCATATATAAGCGGGTCATTAATTGATGACCATAGTTACCATAGACATCAAAGCCAGCAACTAATAAATAATGAATGCGCTCTAGCAATACATAATCAATAACCCAAGCGGTTTTTGGTGCATCGCCTATTAAGCCTTTTACTACAGTCGCATTATCAAAGTGGCGAAACACAGTAAGGCTAGCGTTATTATTAGTGCCATCCCCATCCCATAACGCATCGGCTGTTAAATGGCGGCCATCTTTTAACACGCTGTTTAAAAAGTCGCTGCGAGCGCGTAAGTAATTACCTTGGCGTTTGGCATAAGCCGGCCAATTAATGGCACGAGCCGAGCTTTCGTCTTCAGCTGGCAAGCGTAAGTTATCTTTTTGAGCTAGATAAAAGGCTTCTACCTTGTCGTTAGTAACAAGATCAGGGTCAAGAAAATATACCCAAAAATGATCGTTTATTACGTTTAATGCCACTTGGCCACGACAAACGGGGCCTTTGATATAGCCCATAATTGTATTTTCAGCCCGCTCTAGCATAAAACGATAACGCGCATTAACCGGCAGTTGCACAAAAGCCGTTAGCGGATTAGCAGCAATTTCTGGCTGATAGCTAGGTAGCTCTGCCACCTTATAATCGGCTGCAACAAACCACTGCTGCCACTTAGCTAATAAGTCTTTATTAATTGGATAGGGTTGGTGGGTTTTATTAACAATAGTGGCCCGCACCGGTTGTAAGCGATAATAGACTCTGCTTACCTTAGGATCGTCGTAAGGGCGTCGACTAGCGACTATGTCAATTGCTTGGCCTGGCGGAGTTGTTGAGCGGACTAAGTTATAAAACTGCGGTTGCTGTTGCGCAGTAACCAGTTGCTCAAAATAGAGGTGTGAGGTAAATAAATGCTCATAAATATAACGCGCACTTAGCTGCATTTTTAAGCTATCGTCGTTAAGCCAAGTTTCTAGTTTTTGTATGGCTTGTAATTCGCTATCAGCTAAAGGCGGCTCGGTTGTCATTTTTGCCCCTTGGGCTAACCAAGTGAGTAATTTGCTATGCTCATCAGGAGCTAAAGCGGGCAAACCATAAGGCATGCCAGCTAAAGGCTGGTTACTGGCAAAGCCATCAAATTCTTCTATAGTTGGGCACTGCTGAGCTCTGTTTAAGCTAAAATCAAACTGGTTTGACAAAATAGTCGTATCTGGCAGCGGATGTTGCTGCTTTAACATTAGACTGCGGGCTAATAATGAGGCTTGGGTATTGGCTTCAATATTTTGTTTGCGCTCATTCAGTACAGGAAAAAAGCCACGCTCACGCCATTGCTGTATTTCTAAGGCATCGATAAATAAACGATTAGGCTTAGCAGCATTAAAACGAGTTGCATCATAAACTAAGTCTTTATGGGCGCCGCGCTCTATGCCGGCAATAGAGCTTAAATTAAGCTGGCAGGGCGAGTCATAACAAGCGTGACAGACAACACAGCGCTGTTCTAAAATGGGTTTAACCGTTTGATGATAAACATCATCTTTAGCAGCATTAACTGCAGAGCTTATTGCGCTAGCTCGGTTTGTCGGGGTTGTTTCACCAAATTTTTGATTAAGATCACGCGTTGCAAGTGCAGCACAGCCAGCAATAATAACTAGCATGACTAGTAAAACGGTTTTATTAATACGAAATTTTGCAGCCATGCTGTCTCCGCAGCCTAATTAGAGATGTTGAATAATAACGTTATTTTAGGTTATTTACGAATTATGGCCGGTTAACTTATTACTGCTGTATTTTTTACCAGTGATGTCCATTCTAAAATCTTAGTTGCTGTGCTAATCTGCCAAGATATTGTTTTTGTAGAGAGTTAGCATGCTGCAGCCTGGCTTTGTGGTTATTCATAGTAATCAATTAGAAACGCTACGCGAGTTACTGGTACAGTGGTTAAGTGCTAATCCAGTGCCCGTACTGGGCACAGAAGAGGTGCTAGTACAAAGTAACGGTATTGCTCAGTGGCTAAAAATGGCCTTAGCCGAAACCGCTAATGGTCATCCTGGTATTGCCGCGGGTTTACAGGTTGAATTACCCAACCAATTTGTTTGGCAGCTTTATCGGGCCGTATTAGGCGAGGCCATTCCTAAAAGCTTACCTTATGATAAAAACAACTTAAGCTGGCGCATTTTAGGCTTATTAAACCAGTTAACCGATCCGGTGTTTGCGCCTTTAAACCGCTATTTACAGCAAGACTTAGATGGGCGAAAAAGCTATCAGTTAGCGCTGCGTTTAGCCGACCTATTCGACCAATATCAAGTGTATCGAGCCGACTGGCTACAACATTGGCGTAATGGCGACGATGTTTTAGCTAAAACCCCCCTTAAAATCGTCCCAGACGATCAATTATGGCAGCCGGCGCTCTGGCGTTTATTGCAGCAGGATATTGCCAGCTCCTCAGGTGATTTAGCCTATTCTAGCCGAGCAGATGTGCATAATCAGGCGTTAGCCGCATTACAGCAAGGCCAATTAGCTAGGCCAGATTTATTGCCTGATCGCATAGTGGTGTTTGGGGTGTCATCGTTAGCTCAGCAAACCTTAGAATTGCTGGCGGCTTTGGGGTCGCAGCGCCAAGTGTTACTAACGGTACTTAATCCGTGTCGGCATTTTTGGGGCGATATTAGTAGCATCAAAGATGATATGCGTGCTAAACAAAAGCGTCAGCAGCGTAAGCCAGGCTTGCCCGAAGTGCTTGATGCCGATGAACTGTATTTACATGCGCCTGTTTTGCTGGCGAGTTTAGGTAAGCAAGGTCGCGATTACATTAGTTTACTGGATAAATTTGACCAACCAGAGCAGTATCAGCATTGGTTTAATAATAAAATAGACTTATTCTCTGAGCCGGTAGCAGATATCGCTAAGCTGCCTTTATTGCAACAGCTACAGCAAGATATGTTAGAGCTAAATGCCAGCCCAACCGAACCTAGAGTCGTAGCCGCTGACGATAAGAGTATTAGCTTTCATGTTGCCCATAGCCGCCAACGTGAAGTAGAAATTCTGCAAGATAATTTGCTCAGTCAATTTTCCAGTGATAGCAGCTTATTACCGCGTGATATTATTATTATGATGCCAGATATTAGCTTATATCAAAGCCATATCCATGCGGTATTTGGCCGCTTAAACCGCGATGATAAACGCTATTTACCTTATACCTTAGCCGATCAAAGTTTGCGTGGCAGTCAGCCGTTAATGGTGGCGTTAGAATATATTTTACAGCTACCAGAGCAACGCTTTACCTTAACCGAAATGAGTGACTTGCTGGATGTTCCTGCCATTCAGCGCCGTTTTGCTATTAATCCTCAGGCGCTAGGGCAAATTCGCTTATGGCTAAATGAAGCGGGGGTGCGCTGGGGGTTAGATGGCGAACAACGTGCTAGCTTAGGCTTAGATCAACTGGCCGATAATTATAGTTGGATGTTTGGTATAGAGCGTATGCTGCTTGGCTTTGCCCTTGGTGATGTTGAACAATGGCAGGGCCGGGCACCTTATGCTGAAGTGTCAGGCTTAGCCGCCGCAGAAGTAGGGCCTTTACTGCAATTTATTCAGCAGCTTAAACATTGGCAGCAACAACTTGTTGCTCAACCCCAAGCCAGCTTAGCAAAGTGGCAACAAATGCTGTTTGCACAGCCCGGTTTATTAACGGATTTATTCGACTTTAGCAGTGATCAAGATCAGCTTATTTATGGCCGTTTAGCTGATGCTATGCAGCAGTTAGTGGATGCTGGCCTAAGTGGAGATTTTAGCGGTGACATTAGTCTAGCAGTGCTGCGTGAAGCTTGGTTAGATCAAGCCAGTGAATCAGGCTTAAGCCAGCGTTTCTTGGCCGGTAGTTTAACTTTTTCTACCTTAATGCCTATGCGGGCTATTCCGTTTAAACGGGTCTATTTACTGGGTTTAAACGATGGCGAATACCCGCGTACTCGGCAAAGTGATGACTTTGATTTAATGGCCAATGATTATCGCCCTGGTGATCGCTCGCGACGTGATGATGATAGATTTTTATTTTTAGAAGCCATGCTCAGTGCTCGACAAGCCTTATATATAAGCTGGGTAGGCAAGCATATTCGCAATAATAGTGAGCTACCGCCTAGCGTACTGGTAAGTCAATTAGGTGATGTAATAACGCAAGGCTGGCAGCATCAGTCAGGCTTACCTGTGTTAAAAGCACTTACCCAAGAATACCCATTACAGCCTTTTTCGCCACGCTATTTTAATGGTGAATACGCAACCTATGCTTATGAATGGCAAGCTGCGCATCAGACTGAGCCAGCATGTACAGACTCACTTAGCAGTACAGCGCAACAAGAGGCTTTGCCGGTATTAAGTGTGCGTTTATTAGATGACTTTTTAGCCAACCCCTGTCGGCATTATTTAAATCAACGCTTTAAAACCCGCTTTTATCAGTCGGCAATGCAAGCGCAGGATGATGAGCCTTTTGTACTCAACACTCTGCAACTTTATCAATTAAAGCAGCAGTTATTGCAACAGCTGTTACATAAACCCGATTTTGATTTATCTGCCGCTGTAGCCCAATTAAGCCAGCAAGCTAAATTACCACTGGCTATATTTGGCCAAAATGTTGCGGCAAGCATAGAGCGTGAAGTAGAGGTAGTTTTTAATCGATATCGCTCTGATGGCATCGCTTGGCAAAAAGCTGCTCAGCCCTTAGCTATTTCCTTGCAGTTTGCTGATGTGGCATTAAACGACAATTTAACTCAGCTCTACCAAGCTGGCTCGTCAGGCATTGAGCAACAAGCACTGATATTATTACGCGCTAGCGCTATTCGTAAAGATGACCAATTGCGTTGGTATACCTTGCGCACTAGTTGGTTACAGCAATTAGTCGCCAATGCGCAAGGCGCTAAGGTAAGCACCTTGCAGTATGGGTTAGATGATAAAGTGCAGCTAATAGCGCAAGCGAAAGACAGCGCTTTTGCGCAGCTACAGCAGTTGGTTAACTATTGGCAACAAGGCTTGCAGCAGCCGCTACCTGTAATGCCAAAAACGGCAATATGTTGGCTGCAAACTCAAGATGCAGAAAAGTGTCGGCAAACCTATGAAGGGGGTTACAACTTTGGCGGTGAACGGGATAATAGCCCCGAGCTACAACGCTATTACCCTGATTTTGCGAGTCTAGAGCAAGCAGGTTTTGCAACATGGGCAGAGCAGCTATATCAACCGTTATTAAATGCCAAATTAGCTAAGCAGGAGTCTGATCTTGACTAAACAACAGGTAAATTCAGATCCCAGTGCTGTGATTACGCTTAAGCCATTACAGTTTGAACTGCATGGCAGCCGATTAATAGAGGCGAGTGCCGGTACGGGCAAAACCTATACCTTGGCTGCGTTATATCTGCGTTTAGTGCTGGGCCATGGTGTCGCCGGGCAAACTGCCTTTAACCGGCCTTTATTACCACCAGAAATATTAGTGGTCACCTTCACTAAAGCGGCAACGGCTGAGCTGCGCGATCGTATTCGGGCTCGCTTAGTGGAAGCGGCTATCGCTTTTCGCCAACACCAAAGTGCGGATAGCTTTATTAAAGATTTATTAGCCGAATACCCGCCAGAATTGCATTTTCGTTGTGCCGGCGTGTTAGAGCGCGCCGCGCAATGGATGGATGAAGCAGCTGTTTTTACTATTCATGGTTGGTGCCAGCGTATGTTAAGCGAGCATGCCTTTGACTCTGGCGCGGCTTTTGGCGAGAACCTCAGCAATGACAATAAGCAATTATTACATACTTTAGCTTGCGATTATTGGCGCAGTTTTTTATACCCATTACAAGATCCAAACCTATTACAGGCGCTGGGGAATGTCAGTAAGTCTCCTGATGACTTACTGGCAGATATTAAGCCTTGGTTACAAGCCGATGCCGGCAACTTACACTTTACCGTTAAGGGTACCGATTTACCTGAAGCCTTAAGCCCAGATCAAGTGGCGCAACCTTTAGCTGATTGGGTAAACCTAATGCAGGCCCATTGTCAGCTAATGCAGCAAGCACTTGATGCTGAAGCCTTAGCGCAGTTAGACGATGCCTATGCTAATAGTTGGTTACACGGCGGTAAGTTTCGCAAAGCAAGCTGGCAAGAGCAGGAGCGCGCATGGTGGCAAAAAATAATAGCAGAGCCAGAGCTGTTACATTGGCAACAAAGCGATTTTGCGAAGAATGTAAAAAAGTTCAGCCTAGAGCATTTAACAGCCGGCACTAAAAAAGGCCAGCCATTAGTGCAACATCCGGTGTTTGCTTTGTTTGATCAGGCTTTGCAGCTATTAGAGCAGCAACCTGATATCGCCATTCATGTTCGCCATCATGCGGCCTTATGGTTAACCGCAGAATTTAGGCAACGTAAAAAGCAAGGAGCTGAGCGCGACTTTAACGACTTACTTCTTGATTTACACCAAGCCCTAAATGCCCCAGGTGGAGAAGTGCTTGCCGCGCGTATTCGCCAGCAATATCCGTTTGCTATGGTTGACGAGTTTCAAGACACAGATCCAATACAGTTTGCTATTTTTCAGGCTATTTATCCTGATGTTACTAGCCGCGAAACAGGGCTAGTGTTAGTGGGCGATCCTAAGCAAGCTATTTATAGTTTCCGTGGCGCAGATTTACATACTTACTTGCACGCTAAGCGTTTAACTGAGCAGCGTCATTATAATTTAAGTACAAACTATCGTTCGACTACAGACCTAGTGGCTGCGGTGAATGCGTTATTTAGCCAAGCAGAGCAAAGCCCTCAAGGCGCTTTTGGATTTGGCTCTGCTGCTACTGATACTAATGCTACGGATGCTAATAGTGATAGCCAGACTCGCACACCGCTGCCTTTTTTAGCCGTTAAGGCGCAAGGTAAAGCCGAACACTTTATTTTAGCTAGCCAAGCAAATCCGGCCCAAACTGTGTCTGCGCAAGCTGTGCCGGCTGTTAACTATTGGCTGCCCGATATTGCAACTGAGGAGTTAAAAAAAGGCGCTTATCAGCAATTAATGGCAGCTGCCTGTGCCGACCAAATAGCCTTTATTTTAAGCCAAGCACAACAAGCTAAAGCGGGTTTTGTTAAGTCAGACGCGGCTAAGCATGCTGAGTTTATGCAAGTTGAGCTTACGCAAGACGAATTTACGCCAGTACAGCCTTCTGATATTGCTATTTTGGTTCGAGATCGTAATGAAGCCGCTTTGGTAAGAAAACAGCTAAGCCAGCGGCAAATTCGTTCGGTTTATTTGTCTGACAGTGAATCTATTTTTGCCAGTGCCGAAGCCTCAGCGTTATTATTTTGGCTGCGGGCCTGCTATGAAATAGAGGATGAAAATGCCCTACGTATGGCCTTAGCGTTACCCTTATCAGGGCAAACGGATGCTAAATTAGACTATTACTTTAATAACGAGCCAGCATGGGAAGCCTTAACAGAGCAAGTGCGCGAGTTTAAATTAGTTTGGCGCTTTAAAGGGGTGCTGGCGCTAGTGCAAGCTTGGTTGCATTACTTTGAACTGCCCAGTTTATGGTTAAGCCAAGAGCAAGGCGAGCGTACTTTAACCAATATATTGCACTTAGCTGAATTATTGCAGCATGAAAGCCAGCAACGCGATGGTGAAACGGGTTTAATTCGCTGGTTAGCCGAGCAAATAGAGCAGCCCGATAGCGCGGAAGAGCAACAACTGCGGCTAGAGAGTGAGCAACAACTAGTGCAAGTGGTGACTATCCATAAAAGTAAGGGCTTACAATACCCGCTGGTATTTTTACCCTTTATTTGTGGCTATAAAGCGGCGTCGGCTAAACAGCCTCAGCGTTATTACGATGGCACTAAAATGGTGCTAGATTTAAGCCCAGATGAAGCTGCGGTTGAGCAAGCCGAACGTGAACGTTTACGCGAAGATATTCGGCTGTTATATGTTGCCTTAACCCGGCCTATTTATGCTTGCTGGTTAGGCTTAGCAGCTTATAGTGAAGGCCGAAGTAAAGGCAGTAAAATTGCCCTTAGCGGCATGGGTAATCTATTGCAGTTGGGTGCTGATGTTGATCAGCAAAAACTCGCCGCCGTTTTGGCCGACTTACCTTGGCAGCAACAGCCTATTTTAGAGCAACAACCACCCTTAGCTGCCACTGCCACCGCAGAATTAAGCCCAGCTTTACGTTTAGCTTCAGCCGTCAACCGGCAACGCTGGTGGATTGCGAGTTACTCGGCGTTACGTAAAGCCGATAGCCACAGTACGAATAGGCTAATAGCAAACAGCCCAGAAACTGAGGCTAGTAGTGACTTAGCTGCCGATACGGCCTTAGATACCCAGCGCTTAGAAGAAGCGTATGAACCCGTCGCAAGCAGTGAGCTACAAGAGTCCATTCATGACTTTCCGCGTGGTGCCGTTGCTGGTACGTTTTTGCACCAATTATTTGAGCAAGCGCAGCAACAGGAGTTTAGCCAATGTGATGCAACAGCCATTAACGCAATTTTAGAGCAAAGCTTGCCACGGCATAACTGGCAGTCATGGCAGCCAGTATTAGCCCCTTGGTTTGCCACTATGCTAAGCACGCCTATTTCAGCCTTAGGGGTAAGTTTATCGGGCTTAGGGCAGCAACGAGCTGAGCTAGAATTCTGGCTAGAAACCCGTCAGGTTGATGTGCTGGCGCTAGATAAGATTATTAGCCAAGCTATTTTGCCAGGCCAAACTAGGCCAATGTTATTAGCCGATAACCTAAATGGCATGCTTAAAGGTTTTATCGATTTAACCTTGCAAGATAGTCAAGGTCGCTATTGGGTGTTGGATTATAAGTCGAATTGGTTAGGCGATAATAACGAGGCGTATAACCAAGACAGCATGCAACAAATGTTTTTACAACACAGATATGATGTGCAAGCAGCGTTATATCTGCTGGCCTTGCATCGGTTGTTAAAACAACGTCAGCCTGGTTATTTAGCCGCGCCAGAGCACTATATTGGCGGTGCTTTATATTGGTTTATTCGAGCCCCTAGCGAGGGTCAGCTAGATATCATGCCAAGCCCAGCATTACTGCAGGCTTTAGATCAGCTGTTTGCTAATGAAAGTGACTAATGCTGGCAGCTAAGGTTAGTAATTAATAGCCATGCATAACAATAAGCCATCAGTGTAAAATAAGGCGGGGAACTCATGTCAAATAAGGTTCATTTAACGGCAACAGCGCCAGTGCAAGATCTAGCCGCTATGCAGCAACTTTTGCAACGCTGGGTAGACCGACGCTGGCTGCGAGCACTCGATGCTCAGCTGCCGCTGACCTTAAATCAAGTTGTTGCCGAGCCGCAACCGCTGGTTTGGTTGCTATGTGCTTTGCTTTGCCACCAATATGGTCGTGGCCATAGCTGTATTTTATTGCAAGACTTAATAACCAACCCCGATAGCTTGTTAAGTTTGCCACCACAAAACCAGTATGCGCAATTTTTCTCTGATAGACCTTCGCATATTTTAGCGGCAATTAGCCTAAGCGATATAGAGCAAGCATTGGCCAGTAGCCACTGGCTTAAGCAAGATGAAATATCTCCTTTAGTGTTAGCCGATAACCGCTTGTATTTACATCGCTTATATCAAGCCGAGCAAATAGTTAAGCAGCAAATTAGCCAGCGAGTACAGCAACAAATAAGTTTAAGCCCAGTGCTTAAGCAGCGTATAGAGCAGTTATTTCCAAGTGCCGAGCCTAGCCAAGATGGCAGCCGCGAGACCGACTGGCAAAAATTAGCTTGTGCTATGGCATTGCAGCGTCATTTTGCCATTATTACCGGCGGCCCAGGTACTGGTAAAACAACCACAGTGGTTAAGCTATTGGCCTTAATTCAGCACAGTGCGACAGAGCTAACTGAGCCTGAACAAGCTGGCAGTCAGCGTGCTTTAACGATTAAGCTTGCTGCACCTACTGGTAAAGCTGCGGTGCGCTTAACGGAGTCAATCAGCGGTGCTATCAGCAAGTTACCAGCACAGATGCAAGCTGGCATTCCAACCGAAGTGGTAACACTACACCGTTTATTAGGCGCTATGCCTAATCGGCGTCAATTTAAACACAATGCCGAGCAACCGTTAGCGTTAGATGTGCTAGTGGTAGATGAAGCCTCTATGGTTGACTTAGAAATGATGGCGGCTTTGTTGCAAGCCTTACCTAGCCATGCTCGGTTAATATTACTCGGCGATAAAGATCAGCTAGCCTCAGTGGAAGCAGGCTCTGTACTAGGCGATTTATGCCGCGGTGCCGAATTAGGCGGTTACTTGCCGCAAACCCTGAGTTTATTAGCGCCCTTTAGCGCAACAGACTTAAGCCCTTGGCAGGGGAATGGCACTGTGCTTAATCAAGCCACAGTTATGTTAAGAAAGTCGCATCGGTTTGATGCTAACTCGGGAATAGGCCAGCTAGCCTTTGCCGTGAACCGCGGTGAAACCAGCGCCGGCAATTTATTTAATCAATATACCGATATTCAATTACTAGCTGGTAATAAGCTAGAAAGCTTAAAGCCTGTTGTTGTCGCGGGGTATCGTCACTATTTACAGCTTGTGCAACAGCAAAGCAGTTATAGTGCTAGCACTGCCAGCAGCGATATTAGAGACAGCGATAGCAGCAATAACATTTGGGCCAAAGCTGTGTTAGCTGCCTATAGTCAATTTCAGTTATTGTGCGCCTTGCGTAGTGGAGATTGGGGAATTGAAGGGCTAAACCAGCAAATAAGCCGCTGGTTAATGGCCGAAGGCCTGCTGGATTGTTCACAGCAATGGTACAACGGTCGGCCTATTATGATGCAGCGCAATAACTATAGCCTAGGCTTAATGAATGGTGATATTGGTATTACGTTACTTGATGCTAGCAGCGGCAAGCTACGAGTAGTGTTTCAATTAGCCGATGGCAGCTTAAAATGGGTGTTACCCAGCCGGTTAACAGATATTGAAACCGTATTTGCCATGACAGTGCATAAGTCGCAAGGCTCTGAATTTAGTCATTGCTGTTTAGTGTTGCCACCCGATAATAGCCCAATATTAAGCAGGGAATTACTTTATACCGGTATTACCCGAGCCAAAAAGCAATTTACTTTATTGTGTGGCGATAGCCAGATTTTAGCCCAAACCATTACAAAACGGGTTAGTCGTAGTAGTGGTTTGTAGTGGCAATCAATAACAATTTAGCTGCAAGGGGTTTTAAGTGTTATGACCCCTTGAAGCTTGGCTAAATTAGTTAGGCTAGGTTGTCTTCGCCAACGCGGATCACTAGTTTACCGAAGTTTTTACCTTCTAATAAACCAATAAAAGCGTCAGGCGCAGTGGCTAGGCCGTCAACAATTTGCTCTTTATAGTGAATTTTACCTTGCTGCAGCCATTGCACCATATCTTGAGCAAATTCATTATAGCGATGAGCATAATCATCAAAAATAATAAAACCTTTTACTGTCATGCGCTTAACTAAAATGGCGCCCATTAACTGGCCTAAACGATCTGGCCCTGCTGGCAGTTCAGTCGCATTATATTGCGAAATTAAGCCACAGACTGGAATTCGCGCTCCAGTGTTTAATAAGGGTAATACGCCATCTAGCACTTTGCCACCGACGTTTTCGTAATAAACATCAATGCCTTTAGGGCAAGCCTCGGCTAATTGCTGGGCAAAATCTTCGGCTTTATGATCAATACAGGCATCAACACCCAGTTTTTCTAAAGCATAAGCACATTTTTCTGCCCCACCCGCTATGGCCACCACCTTACAGCCTTTTAGCTTAGCTATTTGTGCCACTACTGAACCCACTGCACCTGTTGCCGCAGCAACAACCACCGTTTCACCAGTTTGTGGTTTACCGATATCAAGTAAGCCCATATAAGCAGTAAAACCTGGCATACCCATAATGCCTAGGGCATAAGAAGGCGGCATTAGATTGGGATCGAGCTTAATTAAGCCAGCGCCATCACTTACAGCGTAGTCTTGCCAGCCGTTAAAGCTAAGCACCCAGTCACCGGCTTTAAAATCAGCATGCTTACTTGCATGCACTCGGCTAACAGTACCGCCAACCATAGGGCTATTAATAGCAACAGGATCAGCATAAGATTTGGCATCGCTCATACGGCCACGCATATAAGGATCTAGGCTAAGGTAAACTGTGCGTAATAACAGTTGGCCATCACTAATACTTGGGATCTCAGTGCTGATAAGAGCGAAATTGTCGCTAGTAGGCGCACCTTGTGGTCGTGATGCTAAGGTTAATTGACGATTAACTGTATTGCTTTGTTGATTTATTTGGTTTGGCATTTGGTTTGACATTGTTATCCCTTATAAAAATGTTCACTGCACTTAAATGGGCGAATTAGCAAATAGCCACAGAGTAAGCCGCTACTTGACTAGTCAACGCAGTTATAGGCTGGCTTGTAAAATGCTACGGCATAAATCAGGTGTCACATCGCCATGTTCACCTAAGGCCACCATATTATGTTTAGTTAAACTATGGATCAGCGGCTCTATATGTTCAGCGCCAAGCTGGTAGTCACTTAAGCGGGTTGCCACGCCAAGAGACTCAAAGAAGGCACGCATTTTTTCAATGGCCGCTTCCGCTTTTTCATCATCAGTACCGTTTTCTATATGCCAAACCCGCTGGGCAAACTGAACCAGTTTAGTCATTTTGCTGGCTTTGCGCTGGCGCAGCATTTCCGGTAACACTATGGCTAAGGTTTGAGCATGATCTAAGCCATGCTGGGCAGTTAATTCATGGCCTAACATGTGAGTCGCCCAATCTTGCGGCACACCAGCACCAATTAAACCATTTAAGGCTAATGTTGCAGTCCACATTAAGCTGGCGCGTACTTGATAGTTTTCTGGTTCAGCTAAGGCTTTAGGGCCAATTTCAATTAAGGTTTGCAATAAGCCTTCGGCAAAGCGATCTTGCACTGGCGCGTCAGCGGCATAGGTTAAGTATTGCTC
Organism: Rheinheimera sp. MMS21-TC3; assembly: GCF_032229285.1. Lineage (NCBI taxonomy): Bacteria > Pseudomonadati > Pseudomonadota > Gammaproteobacteria > Chromatiales > Chromatiaceae > Rheinheimera > Rheinheimera sp. MMS21-TC3. Next base: position 2,975,963 of record NZ_CP135084.1, on the reverse strand, counting down.
CATTACATGAACAAAAGCATCTACTACGCCATTAGCAATTTGTTTTTGCGGTAAGCTGTAGGTTTTCACCGGATCTAAAATTGAAAACTGGGGAAATAATAATGGGCTACCAAAAGGCAGCTTAGCTTGTAATGATTTACGCGTAATAACCGAGCCACTGTTCATCTCTGATCCTGTTGCCGGTAACGTTAATACCGTAGCAAAGGGCAGGGCTTGTTTTATATGTTTACCGCCGGTAACCAGAATTTGCCAAGCATCTTCTGGGTATAAGGCTGCAGCCGCGACAAATTTAGTACCGTCTATTACCGAGCCGCCACCTACAGCCAATAAAAAATCAATATTATGCTGCTTTATTAGCTCTACCGCCTGAATTAAGGTTTCATAGCTAGGGTTTGGCTCTATGCCTGAGAACTGATGCGTTTCGCGCTCACCTAAAGCGCTAAGCACCTCATCTAAGGTACCGTTTTTCTTAGCACTTTCACCGCCAAGTAATACCAGTACTTTGGCATCGGCTGGCACTAGCTGGTTAATTTTGGCAATTTTACCTGCGCCAAATTCAATTCGAGTTGGGTTATAAAAACTAAAATCTTGCATAAAATACCTTCTTTATAAAATTAGACCAGTCGACTAGTGCGTTTAGCTAAAAAAGCCCGCACTAAAGCGGGCAAACAGCCTAGTTAAACTTAGTTTACCAGTAGTTGTTGTGTCATTTTCATGGCTAAATCTAGGTGGCGCTGATCACGGTGTAGCTTAGTGAGTAAGCTTGCCCCTAACCATAATTGATATAAGCTAGTGGCAGTAAATTCTGCTTGGCTTACAGCCAAAGAGCCATCAGCAATGCCCGCTTCAATACAAGCGGTTAAACGGTTAATGACGTGATCTGTACCAGTTTTAAGCGTTAAACGCATCGCCTCAGATAAATCGGCGACTTCTGCACTGAGTTTAACCACTAAGCAGGTACTAGTGCCGTCAGTGGCACAATAGCGCCGTTGCCACTCTGACCAATATTGCATTAATTGCTGCTGGCCGGTTAAATCAGCTTGATTAAAAAGCTGATCAAGCTGGGCTAAATAATGGCTAAAGTAGTCTTCTAATAGGGCTTGGCCAAATTGCTCTTTAGACTTAAAGTAATGATAAAACGAGCCTTTAGGCACTTCAGCCTGTTGCAATATTGCCGCTAGCCCAACCGAGCTAAAGCCGCGTGCTGCTATTATTTGATGACCAGTGTCTAACAGATGCTGGCGGGTGTCGTGATGTTTTTTCGTCATGGGCTAATACTAAGCTGAATTAGACCGGTCGTCTAGTGATTATTGTAAAGTTTTTTAAGTTAGCCTTGTTGCTTCGGTTTCAGTGCTGATTACTGCTACTCTATTAAATTAAAACGTAATTACAAAGTTAATCGCATGCTTTAGCCAGCCAACCGCATGCTTAGCTTAGCTGTAAATGCTTGTATGCTATGGTTTAACGTTAAGTTTTTTTATTATTTAGGTATTAAAATGAAAAGTCACGGTTTTATTTATAAGGGATTAGTGAGTGCGCTAGTGTTTGCTAGCAGCCAACTATTAGCTAGCCCGCAGCCAATAACGTCGGCAGACTTATGGCAAGCTGCTCGGCCAAGTACGCCGGTAGTGTCGCCAGATGGTAAACAAGCGGTGTTTTCGTTAACGCGCTACGATATGGCAACCGATAAAGGTAATGCGGATTTACATTTATTAGATATCAATAGCGGCGCTATTAGCCAACTTACGCATTTAAAAGAAAGTGAATCTAGCCCAATCTGGAGCCCAGATGGCAAACAATTGGCCTTTGTTGCCCGCCGCGGTAATAGTAAAGGTCAGCTATTTATGCTGCCATTACAAGGTGGTGAAGCTAAGCAACTTACTACCTTGCCTGTGTCGGTATCGGCACCGCAATTTACGCCTGATGGCAAAAGCATTATTTTTATGGCCCAAGTGCCAGCAGACTTCAATGGGGACTTTAAGGCCCTTGAAACTGAACTAAAGCAAAACAAAAACAATAAAGTTAGCGCTAAGGTAACTGAAGATCGGGTTTACCGTTATTGGGATCATTGGCTAACAGATAATCATTTTCCGCGCTTATTTAAGCTAGATTTAGCCAGCAATTATGTAACTGAATTAACTCCAGGCTGGCAGCGTTGGTTTTCAGTCGGCGGTGGTGTGCAATATTCTATTGCCCCTGATAGTAAAAGCTTAGCCTTAAGCGCTATTACTAGTGAAAAGCCTTATAACCAGCTAAACAGTGATGTATTAATGCTAAAACTGGATGGCAGTGGTGACTTTACTAACTTAACCAGCGATAACCCTGCTCGGGATGCAAACCCAGTGTTTAGCCCCGATGGTAAGTTTCTGGTTTATGGCGCTCAAGAAAGAACCGACTTTTATGCCGATAGAGTTAAGTTAATCCGTTACGAGCTTAAAAGCGGTAAAAAAACAGAACTTGCTAAAGACTTTAGCCATTCCCCAGCTGACTGGCAGTTTAGCCAAAATGGTAAAACCATCTATTTTGTTGCAGGTGATCGAGCTAAACAATCTATTTTTTCAGTGTCGGCATCTGGCGGTAAAGTAAAACAAGTACTGCGTAACCAAAGTAATAGTGGTGTTAGGGTTGCCGCTAACAACCAGTTAGTCTTTGTTCAGCATGGTATTAGCCAGTTTCCTGAGATTTTTAAACTAAAAACCAATGGTAAAAACTTAACGGCGCTAACTCGCTTTAACCAAGAGTTACAGCAAAATATTGCTTGGGGTAAGGTAGAAGAAGCAGAATTTACTGGCGCTGATGGCAATGCGGTTCAAATGTATATTGTTTATCCGCCAAACTTTGATAAAAACAAAAAATGGCCATTATTAAACTTATTGCACGGCGGTCCACATGGCTTCTTTGGCGATAACTTTAGCTTCCGTTGGAACCCGCAATTATTCGCGGCGCCTGGCTACGTGACTATTATGCCTAACTTCCATGGTTCAACCAGTTTTGGCCAAGACTTTGCCGTTTCTATTCATGGCGAGCATCCAACTAAACCCTTTATTGATAGCCAAGCCGCAGTCGACTTTATGCTTGCCAAAGGCTTTATCGATGAAAACCGCTTAGCCGCAGCAGGCGGTAGCTATGGTGGCTATTTAGTTAGCTGGATTGCCGGTCATACTGATCGCTACAAAGCCTTAATAAACCATGCTGGTGTTTACAATCTAATGGGCCAATTTGCATCAGACAGCACAGCACATCGTGTTCACTCATATAATGGCGCACCTTGGGACGGCTTAGATAAAATGCTGCAATGGAGCCCAGCTATGCATGCCGATAAATTCGTTACGCCCATGCTGGTGATTCACGGTGAAAAAGACTACCGAGTGCCAGTAACACAAGGCCTAGAAGCTTATGGTGTATACAAAGGTAAAGGCATAGATGCCCGTTTAGTTTATTTCCCAGATGAAAACCACTGGATCTTAAAACCGAATAACTCCGTATTTTGGTTCAAAGAATTCCACGGCTGGCTAGAGCGCTACATCGGCAAAGGCCCGTCGCAGTAGTACAGTTACAATAAGAGAACTGTTGGTAGCAACCAAACAGGGTTAGCCTGCTCTGCAGTTGGCAGGCTAGCCCTTTAACTTTTAAGAGCATCTAATAAATGAGCATTAACTGGATTTTGTTGATTATTGGCGGCTTATTTGAAACGGGCTTTGCCATTAGCTTAGGCAAGGCGCAGCAGGCGAGTGGTAAATACTTAGCTTTTTGGTTGGCCGCTTTTGTTATTTGCGTCTGTATTAGTATGTATTTGCTGTTTAAGTCTATGGGGGGTGAAAAAGCCATTGCAGTTGGTACTGCTTATGCGGTTTGGGGCGCGATTGGCGCGGTAGGAACAGTCGCCGCGGGTATTATATTATTTAACGAACCTGTTACCTTTTGGCGCATGTTTTTTCTAACTAGCTTAGTTATTTCTGTTATAGGCCTGCAAGTGGTTAGCAGCAGTTAAACAGGCCTGTGCCCTCTTAGATTTTTATTGGGTTAAACTGACTAACGGCATTTTTTCTTGATCTAAATTGCGAATTTCACGCAATAATTTATTTTCATCAGTTAAACTTACCTGCAACACATGGCTAAAACTTTGCGCAATACGATGGCTATAATTTAAATCGTTCATCAGTGAGCTAGCTTGTAAGTTATTCAAGTTTTGCATTCGAATAGCACTAAAAATACGATGCCTAAACTCTTTAGCAAAACGTTCTGTTTCGCTATCTATATTTGATAAGGTCAGTAAGGATTGTTCTTCGGTTAACTCTGTACGGCTTAACGAGTAAGTTTCACGTAGCACCCAAAAAACATGGCGGCGTAAATCTAAATATAAACTGCGGGTGAAGATAGATTCTTCGCGCAAATAACGATATAAATTTTTTTGTAAGTGCTTAGCATTTTTTACTGCATCGACTAATTGTAGTGCTAACATTTGGCAGGTAATCCAAAACTTCTGCTGATCTTCATCTAGCTCTACGTTTAATCGGCTCATAAAACCGAGTAAATCTGAATAAACACCTTTGATATGCTGCTGATATAGCTCTTTAGCATCTAAGCTGTTGTTATCATCTGGCAAGGTATTTAATATTTTTTCATCTAAGCTTGGCGCTATTAATTGCTCTATAGGTTGATACAAGGCATGGCAGATCACCTCTAGACTTAAGCGGCTTAAATATTGTAGCTCTTGCACCACAGCACTAGCGGCTGTATCGGCTGAAGCTAATGCCGCGTCGTTAAGATAACGGGCTTGATTTGGCGCTATTTTTTGTGGTGTAGCAACAAGATCTGATTCTATTGCTGTAATTAATACTTCAGGTTCAATTGGGTCGGGTAAAAAGCGGCAGAGCCAATATTCAATTTTGCTTTGCAGTGGCCAAAATATTAGCACACCTATAATATTGAATAGAGTTTGAAACATGGCTAATTGCAATAAGGTATTGTCGCCAGCACCAAACAGCGCCATAGACTTTTGTGAGATCCACAGCAATGGCATTAACAAGATAAAGGTAACAATACCAGTAACTATATTAAAAAAAGTATGAACTAAGACTAAACGCTGGCCGCCACGATTACCGCCAAGCCAACCAACAAAAGCTGTAGTAACACTGCTACCTATGTTGCCACCAATAGCTATAGTCATGGCTTGCCAAAGCTCAATTTGACCACCAGCTAAAGCGGCTAGTACTAACATTAAAGTAGCATGGCTAGATTGCAGTACAGCAGTTAATAGGATACCAACAGCAACAAAAGCTAATTGGCCTAATAAGGTGGCATCAAATTGTGTGGTTAAATCTAAGCTACTGCCAAACTCACTAAAGCCGGCTTTAATTTGATCTATACCTAAGAAAATAAAGGCAATGCCCAGCACTATACGGCCAGCTGCTTTACTTTTAGGACCATTAAAGCCAGCTAATACACCAAAAACTAATAATGGTAGTGCTAGCGGGCTAAGACTAAAGTTTTGACCAGCTGCTGCCAGTAGCCAAATACCGGCACTAGTCCCTAGGTTAATACCAAGTAAAATTGCAATGCCACTAGCGAATTGGATTAAGCCTGTACTAATAAAAGCAATAGTTAATAAAGACATTAAAGTAGTAGATTGCAGCAGCATAGTGCCACCGACACCGACCAAAAAGCTTTTAAAACGTGTGGCAGTACTGCGCGCTAGTACTTGTTCTAACTTACCGCCAGCTAATTGTTTTAAACCTTCTTCAAGGCATTGCATACCAAATAAAAATAAAGCTAAACCAGCACAAAGCTGGAGCCAGCCAGCGCTGTACCAAAAGCTGATTACCAAAACAGTTAAAATAATAATAGGTAGTAAAAAAAGTTTAAATTTAGGCATAAAGGCTCGAAAACTCACCTAGTTAAATTACCTTTAGATTAAGGCTTAGTAATTGATTTTGCTAGTAGGCTAGCGTGAAATACTTCATAGCCCCTAGGTTTGAAAAGTACAAAGAGTGCGAGTGAGTTTTAAGCTTAATTAGAGTTGTTATAGCTTAATCTTGATCTTGCTCTGCTAATCTGATTTTTCGTTCTTCTGCTTCGGTAAAAGCGGCTTTAATTTGTTCTAATACCGAATCAACATCGGCTGCTTCTGTATCGGCGATAAAGTCACCGCTTAATTCAACATCAGCTGTTAGTTCACCTGCTTCATAAAGTGCCCAAATTTCTTCAGCATAATTAGTATTAAGCAGTTCAGGCGCGTATAAACCATAATAATCACGAATATTGTTTACATCACGGCAAAACATCCACTTGGCGTTATTGTTTGCCGCAGCATCAACTGCTTGTGGTAAATCTATTATTACAGGGCCTTGGTCATCTACTAACACATTAAATTCAGATAAGTCGCCGTGTACTATGCCTTCACACAGCATAAGTATAATGTAATGCAACATAGTGGCGTGATCAGCTATGGCGATGTCGGCATCCATAGCAATATCGGCTAGCCGGGGAGCAACTAGTCCTTCATCATTACAAACTAGCTCCATTAGTAAGACGCCATCGTAGCAACCATAAGGTTGCGGCACGCGGACACCTGCTTTAGCTAATTTAAATAAGGCGTCTACTTCAGCATGTTGCCAGCTTTCTTCTTGCTGCAGCCGGCCAAATTTCGAGCCTTTTTCCATAGCTCTAGCACGGCGAGAGCTACGCACCTTACGGCCTTCTTGATACAGAACAGCTTGTTTAAAGCTACGTTTATCTGCTTCTTTATAGACTTTGGCGCAGCGAATATCCTCGCCACAACGGACGATATACACGGCAGCTTCTTTGCCACTCATTAAAGGGCGGAGCACTTCATCCACTAAGCCCTCATCAACTAGAGGCTGGATACGTTTTGGTGTTTTCATTGCGCCGTTATACCTTAGTTAACCCAGCTTATAAATAGCTGAAGCCAACAATCAGTTGAAAATAATTGTAACTGTTTACAGCAAGGTTATTTACTAACTAAGTTATACATACAGTATGACTAGTTAATGATTGAGATTTATATTAAAAGATGTTTATTATGATTGTTACTGCTAGCATAGGTATTGATTTATTTAGAGATAATTTATGCGCTATTTGTTGTTGGTTTTATCGCTGCTATTGTTTTTATCGTCACAGGTGTATAGCCAACAGCAATACACTGAAGGCGCTTGCATTATGCTGCAACAACAAATAGACCGCTTTAGTAATCAAAAACAAAACAGTAATTATCGTAACGCTTCACGTGAATATGAAAAATATTGCCGCAATCCAGTTAGTTTTTTATCCCATCCGGCTGTAACTAATGAACAAGCAGTTACAAAAAAGCCTGAACCAGCAATAAAAAAAATACAGACTGAAACTAAAGCAGATGTTAAAACTAAAACAGAATTGGTAGCTGAGGCTGAGCTAACCAGCGAAGCTAGTACTGAGTCTAATGCCGAGCCAATTAACAAAAAAGAGACAGTGTTAGAGCATAAAGAACCTGCATTGTCAGCTGAATCACAAGCTAGCGTTGAAAATGTAGAAACTAAATTAGCAAAGCCTACTACTAAAGGACAAGCAAGTGTTGCAGAACCTATAGTCGAGGTTGAAACAACCAGTCCTCAGTCGTTATCTACTGAGGACAGGGTGTCTAGTTTAATGTCTGCTAGCTTTCCCGAGTTATTAGACAAAGCTATTAATAATATACCCTTGATAATAGCGAATATTTTTGCCTTTTTACTGACGATATTTTTATTAACAACTTGGTTAGGGCTAAATTTACCTGGTTTTAAAGGGGTATTTGCAGAATATAAATTAAATAGAATTTTACGCTGGCGCTTATCACGTGAGTATCAGCATTTTCGTAAATTGAAATTACGTACCGCCAAAGATGAGCTGGTTATAGTAGATCACTTAGTACTTAGCCCCTATGGTATTTTTGTTATAACAGTTAAAGGGGAACGTGGCCGTATCTCAGGCGAACCAAATAAAGCGAACTGGACCCGACAATACCTTGGCAGAACAAAACACTTAATGAACCCTCTGCATCAAAACTTCAAAAGTGTGGAGGCAGTAAAGCTGCTGTTACAGTTACAAGGGGTTGAAGAAGCTAAAACAGTACATTCAGTAGCGGCATTTAGTCGGATAGCTAAATTTGAATCTGATATATCAATCAATATTACCTTTCTTGATACTGTGCCAATTTTTATTAAGCAGTTTGTTGAACCATGCTTAACTGAAGAGCAGCTAAGTCGTTTTGCTGCACAGCTCAAGCAAGCTAGTGCCGATCACTAGAGTGTCGTTTGGCTAGGGACTTAAAGCAACTGTAGAGCTTATTTAGCTTTATCATAATGTCTATAACTATGGGGATATTAAGATAAATACATCACAAGAAAAGCTGCAATTATCAATACTAAAGGTATTTAGTGCCGTTTCTGTTTTAGGTATAACTCCTTTTGTATTTATACGTTATACACAAGATAATATTGTAGCCATGATTATTGATTTAATCATGTTGTTAGGCATATTAATGTTAGTGCTATATGCCCATCGTACCGGTAAGATCAGAGTGTCGAGTGCGATACTAGCAGTAGTAATTAATGCAGGTGCATTAAGTATTACTGCTGCCAACGGCATTAATAGTTTTTTGTGGGTTTATCCTGTTTGTGCTGTCAGTTTTTTTCTAGTAAAACCTTATGAAGCTTTAGTTATCAGCTTTATTACGGGTTCTGTGTTAGTAAACTTACCTAATGTTTTTGATGTAGTGCCAATAGATTCATACATTATGACTAGTTTAATGCTGTCATTATGTGCATTTTTCTATGCTAACTACGGTAATAAACAACTGCTGTTATTGGCTAGACTAAACACGACTGACCCATTGACAGGGGCTTTAAATCGCCGAGCATTAAATTCAGATCTGGCAGCAGCTTTATCTCGCGCTGAACGAAAGGGGAATCAGCATTTACTTGCTATGTTAGATCTAGATCATTTTAAAAAAGTTAATGATAAATATGGCCACGCCGTTGGTGACCAAGTGTTGCAGAGTCTGGTCAGGATCACCAAAGCACATATCCGGAAATATGACCAATTATATCGTTTTGGTGGTGAAGAGTTTGTGCTGCTAATTCCAGATATTACTCAACAGCAGCAACAAGTATTTATTGATAACCTTAGAAAAACGATTAAACATGAACTTAAAAATCCAGATGGTGAGTCAGTAACTGTATCCTTTGGCGTTGCTAACTGGGTTGAAGGTAGCACTATTGATAGCTGGCTAAAACGGGCTGATGATGCGCTATATCAAGCCAAAGCAAATGGCCGCGATTGTGCCGTGTTTAGTGAAAGCTGAACCATTAGCTTAAAGCGTTATTATTTTATTAATAACCAACAACCTAACATTAACAGCAAGTAATTCATGACCTTTAAAAATAACTGCTTATCGATAGCGTTATTTATTTTAACGCCAATCCAGTTGCCTACGAAGGCTAATGGGAAAAACAGCAGGGCAGTTAGCACTGTTTCTGACGTTAACAAGCCAAAAGATAGCGCAGCGGCAAGCTTTAGCAGGTTCATGCTAGCAAAGAAGATAGCAGCGGTAGCAACAAATTTGCTTGGGGTTAACCCTATAGCTGTAAAGTAAATAATAATAGGTGGGCCGCCGGCGTGAACTAAGCTGCTGGTAATGCCAGAGAGCATAGACATAATAACCGCGCCAATTTTATTGCTTAGAAAACGAAGAGAGCTTTGCTTAAATAGAATATTTCTTATGGCAAAAAGAATACAAATAAAAGCAATAATAAACCTAAGGTGGTTGGCATTAATTATATCAATAATTAAATAGGCAATAATAACCCCAACAATAGCGCCAGGTATAAGCGGTAATAACAACTTATTATCCCATTTACGCCAAAAGCTTTTGACACTTAAAGCATCGCCAATAATTAATAAGGGCAGCATTAAGGCTATAGCTTGGCTAGCGGGCAGTTTAAGCATTAAAAGGGGCACGGCGAATACGCCAAGTGCCCCTGCAAACGCAGATTTTGATATCCCAATTAGTACTACAACAAAGGCTATTAATACTAAGGTTGTTATATCCATTGTCGCGTTTTACCTATCTTGCTGCGGGTAATTCAAACCACAGGGCTTCTACATCAGAGCTAGCTTGCAATTCAAAGGCTTGCTTAGGCTCCATGGCAAAAGCATCACCTGCAGAGAACGACTCACCTGCAACGTTAAGTTGGCCTTTAACTAAGTGTAAATAGCCAATGTAATCACCGGGTGTTAGGTTAAAAGTATCATTCTGCTTTAACACCAATCGCGATAAGCTCGCATCTTGGTTTAACGATAAAGTACCATTTTCACCAGTCGCCGTAACTAAGGGTGTTAGCTGGCCATTTTGTGGGATGGTTTTTTGTTCATAACTTGGTTTAATACCCATTTTATTAGGTTGGATCCAAATTTGAAAAAACTTCACTTTATCGGTATCTGAGGGGTTAAACTCAGAGTGCATTACACCACTACCGGCACTCATACGCTGCACATCACCTGCAGGCACAATATGCTTATTGCCTTCACTGTCTTCGTGCTTTAACGCGCCTTCAGTAACATAAGAAATAATTTCCATATCACGGTGACCATGAGTACCAAAACCTTGGCCAGGCATCACCATATCGTCGTTAATTACCCGAAGCGCCGAAACTCCCATATGCTTAGGATCATGGTAGCTACCAAAAGAAAAGCTATGCTTGCTTTCTAACCAACCTAAGTTTACCGCACCTCTATCTGCTGAACGTCTAATATATTTCATTTCTGAATTCCTTCATTTATTACCATGAAGCTAGTTTAACGTTTGTTATATGCGGTTAAAATTAGTAAAAAAAACTCATGTCATTCTATTTAAACGAATGATTGTAATTCTAACTGGGTTGCTATTCGCAGCGGTATCTTAATTCTGCTAAAAAAGCTTTGGCAGCTGGGCCTAGGTTGTCGCCATCTTTAAAGATTAAATGTAGTTGCATTGAGCGCTGGCTATTATGGCGTAACGGTAAGGGTTTTAATTCGCCATTATCTAGCTTTGGCTGAATAGCACTTAGCGGCAGCCAAGCAAAGCCTAAACCTTTGCAAATCATATCGATAGAAGTGCGTAAGTGACTAACTGTCCAACGCTGATTGGCACCTAACCAGCCAGCATTGCTTTTATTCAGTAAGGCTGAGTCCCTTACTACCACTTGGCGATGGCTTTTTAAATCTTCTACCGTTAATTCACGGTTAAGGCTATGCAAAGCATGTCCAGGGTTAGCAACGGCAATAAAATTAATTTGACACAGTTGTTCACTAAAACCATCTTTTAACATAACAGGGGAGATGCCAATATCAACTTCTGCATTATCAACTAATTCGCAGGCACCACTTAATACCGACTCCACAAGCTCAATTTGTAGCATAGGGTATTGCGATGAAACACTTTCTAAAACTTGATAAAGCAGTGTATGCGGAAACATTTCATCAATGGCTATGCGCAAACTCACTTCTGTACCTTGGCCTAGGGTTTGGCCAACAATCTCTAGCTTAGCGGCTTCATCTAGTAAGAAATTAGCCCGTCTTAACATAAGCTCACCGGCTTCTGTGAGTACAGTTTTTCTGCCTTCAATCTCAAACAGCTTTACGTTTAAGCCACTTTCTATTTTACCCACGGCATTATGGATACTCGATTGGCTTTTATGAATACCTTGGGCGGCCTGATTAAAGCCGCCATATTGAACTACGGCGCGAAACATGCGCCATTGCTCAAGTGTTACCCTAAGCATTGCTTTCCCCTTTAGCGCTTGGCTGGCGTAGCTGACTTATTTAGATCGCCTTGTTGCTCTTTGCAGGCATTAAGTTGCTGCTGTTGTTGTTTATCGTCGGTAAGCACTTGTTGTAAATCTTCTAAGCGCTGTTTAACTGCGATGCCATAGCTGCGATCATCACCCCATAAATGGGCTAATTTATGCAAAGATTCTTCGTCATGTTCTGAAAACAACTTACCGGCAAGTAAATAACCTAGCACCGAGCCTAAGCCAAGCCGTTTAGCAATAGGAATGGCCACTATGGCTGCGGCTAAATATATTAAGGCAATTTGTAGCATCTAGACCTCTTACTTTTGGTTGTTATTTGTCGCTTGCGTTGCCTTTAGTCCGCTGTTGTTTTAACAAGCAGCTTACTGTGTAAGGTTTTGTGAACAGGGCATTTATCAGCAATAGCGAGCAGGCGTTGTTTTTGCTCATCGCTTATATCGCCAGTGATCGTTATTTTTCTGGTTATAAGCTCAACACGACCATCTTGCTGCTCGCAGTTTTGACAATCTTGATGATAATTTTTGCTATGACTTAAGCTAACGCTAATATTATCAACGGCCAGTTTTTTATGCTTAGCATACATACGCATCGTCATAACAGTGCAGGCGCCTAAGGCGGCTAATAAATGCTCGTAAGGATCAGGCCCTAAATTTTGGCCACCCACAGCTTTGGGCTCATCGGCTAACCAAAAATGGCTGTCGCTACTAACATTTAGGGTAAAGTTATGATCTTTTTCCGACACTAGCACACTGCCTTTACTGACAGGCGGTGTCTTATCGCTAGGGGTTGTATCGTACTCTAGGTATTTATCGGCCCAGCCACTGATAACCGTTGCCGCGTATTCTGCATCTGCTTTGTTAGATAAAAAGTGATCAGCTTTATCTAAAGAAATAAAGCTTTTAGGGTGCTTAACGCTAGTGTAAATTTGTTCAGCTTGGTTAATAGAAACGACAGTATCTACGGGGCTGTGCAACAGCAACACGGCTTTGCCTTTAAGATCAAAGTTGTGCTGGCTATTATTTGTAACATCATCAATAAACTGCTTTTGAATGCTAAATTCTCTTGGGCCTAATTGAACCTTAGCGACGCCATCACGCTTTATGGTGTCTAGGCTATCGGCAAAGTTATGAATAACATGCTCCGCTTTTGCTGGTGCCGCTATAGCAACAACAGCGTTAATTGACGGTATTCTATTTGCCACAGCAAGCACAGCAGCACCACCTAAACTATGGCCAATTAACAGCTGTGGCGCTTGGTAATGCTGGCTTAAATGCTCGGCAGCTGCGGTTAAATCAGCCAAATTTGAGCTAAAGTTGGTATTGGCAAAGTCACCATCGCTATTACCTAAACCGGTAAAATCAAAGCGTAAAACAGCAATACCTTTGGCAACTAAAGCACGGGAAATTCGACTAGCTGCTGCGATATCTTTGCCACAGGTAAAGCAGTGGGCAAATATCGCATAGGCTTTAACCTCGGTGGCGGGTGACTCCAGCAAACCTGAAAGGCTAATGCCGTTACTTAAAAATGTTATCTGCTTTCTCATGAAATCACCCTTTTGTTGAAATTACTTAAGTGGAATAAATTCTTTGTCGTCGCCTGGAATAGTTGGGAAGCGACCGTTTTTCCAATCGTCTTCAGCTTGCTTAATACGCTCTTTACTAAAAGAAACAAAGTTCCAAGAAATAAAAGGCACTTGCTCGAATTGCTCACCGCCTAACATGACAAAGCGACCATCGGTTGCAAGCTCAATTTCGCTATCATTTGGCTCAATTAAAATAAACTCATTCGCGCCAAAGGTTTCACCGTTAATGGTCACTTCGCCACAAATAGTGAAAATAGCCATTTCTTGATCAGGGTTAGGGCGAGTAATAACACTGCCTTTACTGGCAACAACATCAATATAAAACATAGGTGAGTAGGTTTTAACCGGCGAACTTAAGCCATAAGCCTCACCAACCACTAAACGCATCATAACGCCTTCATGGGTAATGTGCGGTAAGTCAGTTTTTTTAGTATGACTAAAGGCTGGTTCTAATTCTGCCATGGCTTGTGGTAGGGCAACCCAGCATTGTAAACCACTAATTTCATGCGGATTAGCGCGAACTTCAAAGCTCTCACGCTCTGAATGCACTATACCTTTACCCGCTGTCATCCAGTTAACATCACCTGGCTGAATTTCTAAGTTATTACCCAAAGAGTCACGGTGCAAAATGCTCCCGGCAAATAAATAGGTTAAAGTAGATAAACCAATATGCGGATGCGGCCTAACATTAATACCTTGACCAGCAGGGAAGTTATTTGGGCCCATTTGATCAAAAAAGATAAAAGGACCAACCATACGCTTTTCTTGATGAGGTAAAACGCGCTTAACATTTAAACCGCCAATGTCATGCTCTTTTGCTTTAAGAATTTTAGCCATTAAGTGAGTCTCCTATCTATCATTCTTATTAGAGTAACGAATATGCTAATATTATCTACTTACATTCTCTGTTAAAGAATACTAGAGTGTTTATGCCTGTATCACCACAGTCTATGGCCATTTTTTTAATAGACATTAACAATCTAAGATTTAGAGTGTTTATCATTAAGTTACAACCTAGTGAGGATTAATAAATGAATATGAATCCAACGGAAGTAAAAGTACAACAACAGTTGGTAGCGCGTCCTGCTTCTGATGGCGCTGGGGTGAAATTACTACGAGTGTTTGGTGGCGCTCAGTTAGAGCGATTTGATCCGTTTTTAATGCTTGATGAGTTTGGCTCAGATCAAGCTGCTGATTATATAGCAGGCTTTCCTGCTCATCCGCATAGAGGCTTTGAAACTGTTACTTATATGCTACAAGGTAAAATGGAACATCGTGACCATCTAGGTAATGTCGGTTTGCTTGCAGATGGTGGCGTGCAGTGGATGACAGCGGGTAAAGGTATTATCCATTCAGAAATGCCCAAGCAAACAGAAGGTCGCATGCATGGTTTTCAGTTATGGGTTAATTTAGCGGCTGAACGTAAGCTGATTCCCGCGCACTATCAGGATATAGCAGCAGAAGATATTCCTTGGCAGCAGTTTACTGGCTTTAGTGTTAAAGCAATTGCTGGGGCAATTAAGGTTAATGATATTCAGTTGCAAGGTTTTTTTAGTATTGCTGATACTGAAGTTATCTATTTAGACATTAGTTTAGCGCCACAACAATCCATTAGCCTACCGATAACAGAACAACTTAACGCCATGCTTTATAGTTATAGTGGTGCAATCCGTATTGGCAGTGTTGGCACTCTTAATAAAGAAAAAACTTTAAGCTTATTAACCGGCTCTGGCTCGCTGATTATTACTAATAACAATAACGAGGAGGCCAAGTTTTTATTTATAGCTGGTAAACCATTACGCCAACCTATTAAGCAGTATGGGCCTTTTGTAATGAACACGGCGGCTGAAATTGAGCAAGCCATCCATGACTATCAAAATGGTGTCTTAACTAGTTAAAGCAAAACTTTTTAGGTATTTAAGCAAAAATTATAGCCAAGAAAGTAAAAAAGCGCCGATAAGCGCTTTTTATGTTTGCAGCAATGTTATACTTTAGCCGCGAGGCAATTGAATCTTTTTATCTTTACTTGGTCTATAGATAACTTGAACTTTACCTATAGCTTGAACTTGTTCCGCTTTAGTTTCACGAACAATGGCATCCATAATTAATGCTTTTTGTTCACGATCTGCGGTTGGCACTTTAATTTTAATTAATTCATGAAAATTAAGTGCAGTTTCAATTTCGGCCATAACACCTTCGGTAAGACCGTTGTTACCAAGTAAAATAACAGGCTTAAGCTCATGTGCTTTTGCTTTTAAAAATTGTATTTGTTTGTTAGTTAAACTCATAAAATGACTATTTCCGCTACAGACGCTTGAATTTTGGCTATTGTAACGCCATCTAAGCGATAACACTAATTAAGAGTGATGGCATGACGAAGAAAAAACGCTCAGCAAGCTCAAGCCGCTGGTTACAAGAGCATTTTGCTGATCATTTTGTGCAAAAAGCGCAGAAATTAGGCTTACGTTCACGTGCAGCCTTTAAACTAGAGCAGATCCAACAG
The DNA here is from genome assembly GCF_032229285.1 of Rheinheimera sp. MMS21-TC3. NCBI lineage: Bacteria > Pseudomonadati > Pseudomonadota > Gammaproteobacteria > Chromatiales > Chromatiaceae > Rheinheimera > Rheinheimera sp. MMS21-TC3. The sequence continues at coordinate 2,960,053 of NZ_CP135084.1, read as the reverse complement.
CAAGATAAAGTGTTTAAACCGGGCATGACGGTTGTTGACTTAGGTTCTGCTCCGGGCAGTTGGTCGCAATATAGTGTTAGTGTTGTAGGTGATAAAGGCACAGTGATAGCTTGTGATATCTTACCGATGGATCCTATTAATGGAGTAAGCTTTTTACAAGGTGACTTTCGGGAAGAAGCAGTGTTAAATGCCTTATTAAGTCGTATTGAAGGTAAGAATGTTGATGTTGTTTTATCTGATATGGCGCCGAATATGAGTGGTAATGATACTACTGATCAGGCACGATCTATGTACTTGATCGAATTAGCCCTCGATATGTGTAATAACGTATTGAAGAAAAATGGTAGTTTTGTCGTTAAAGTGTTTCAAGGTGATGGTTTCGAGCAATTTGTTAAAGATGTGCGCGCAGCCTTTACCACAGTAAAAATACGTAAGCCAGATTCATCACGTGCACGTTCACGTGAGACATATATCGTGGCGACCGGCTTCAAAATTTAGTAAAGTAGTCGGGAATTTATAAATTTTGGTAATGAAGAGGTTATAACCTTGAGTGACATGGCAAAGAATCTAATTGTCTGGTTGGTGATTGCTGTCGTATTAATGTCAGTATTCAACAGCTTTGGGCCTAATGATAAAAGCGAGCGGCAAACCAACTACACTCAGTTTATCAAAGAGGTAAACCAAGGGATGATCCGTGAGGTTAAAGTTGAACGCACGGGTGTAATTACGGGTATTAAACGTAGTGGGGAGCGCTTTGAAACCGTAATCCCTACTGGATATGACGATAAACTGTTAGATGACCTGATTAAAAATGATGTCAGTACCCTAGGTACTAAACCTGAAGAAAATAGCTGGTTAGCGACCATCTTTATTTCTTGGTTCCCAATGTTATTGTTAATTGGTGTCTGGATATTCTTTATGCGTCAAATGCAAGGCGGTGGCGGTAAGGGCGCTATGTCATTTGGTAAAAGTAAAGCACGCTTAATGGGCGAAGACCAAATTAAAACTACCTTTGCTGATGTTGCTGGTTGTGATGAAGCTAAAGAAGAAGTGTCAGAGCTGGTTGATTATTTAAAAGATCCATCGCGCTTTCAGAAATTAGGTGGCCGTATCCCTAAAGGTATTCTATTAGTGGGCCCACCGGGTACAGGTAAAACTTTATTAGCTAAAGCTATAGCTGGTGAAGCTAAAGTACCTTTTTTTACTATTTCTGGTTCAGACTTCGTTGAAATGTTTGTTGGTGTGGGTGCATCGCGGGTTCGTGACATGTTTGAGCAAGCGAAAAAAGCTTCTCCTTGTATTATCTTTATCGATGAAATTGATGCTGTAGGCCGTCAACGTGGTGCTGGTTTAGGTGGTGGCCATGATGAACGTGAGCAAACACTTAACCAAATGCTAGTAGAGATGGATGGCTTTGACGGTAATGAAGGTATTATTATTATTGCAGCAACTAACCGTCCAGATGTTTTAGACCCAGCTTTATTGCGCCCTGGCCGTTTTGACCGTCAAGTCGTAGTAGGTTTACCTGATGTTAAAGGTCGTGAGCAAATTTTAAAAGTGCATATGCGTAAAGTGCCACTAGGCGAAGGGGTCGAGCCTTCTGTTATTGCCCGTGGTACTCCAGGCTTCTCTGGTGCTGACTTAGCTAACTTAGTTAACGAAGCCGCGCTCTTTGCTGCCCGTACTGATAAGCGGGTGGTATCGATGGATGAGTTTGAAAAAGCCAAAGACAAAATCATGATGGGTGCAGAACGCCGCTCTATGGTGATGACAGAGAAAGAAAAAGAAATGACGGCTTATCATGAAGCAGGTCACGCTATTGTTGGTCGTTTAGTGCCAGAGCATGATCCTGTGTATAAGGTTAGCATTATTCCTCGTGGTCGCGCCTTAGGTGTCACTATGTATTTACCTGAGCGAGATCGGGTATCGCACAGTAAGCGTCATTTAGAAAGCATGATTAGCTCATTGTTCGGTGGTCGTATTGCTGAAGAAGTTATATATGGTTTTGAATCAGTTACAACAGGTGCTTCGAACGATATTGAGCGCGCAACTGATTTAGCCCGTAAAATGGTCACCCAATGGGGTTTTTCAGAGAAACTTGGACCACTACTATACGCAGAAGATGAAGGTGAAGTGTTTTTAGGCCGCTCAGTATCTAAAAATAAACATATGTCTGAAGAAACGGTAAAAGCTATTGATGCTGAAATTCGTGAGTTTATTGACCGAAACTATGACCGTGCTAAAAAGTTGATTGAAGAAAACATGGATGTGTTACATACCATGAAAGATGCATTAATGAAGTATGAAACCATTGATGCTAAACAAATTGATGACTTAATGGCAAGACGTGAAGTTCGTCAACCAGAAAACTGGGAGCCAAGAGATAAGCCGACAAATGACGATAGCGATGACAGTAAAGGCACTAGCAGTGATACTGATAGCGTTACAGTGAATGATAAGCCTTCAGAAGGTAATTTACACTAAGCTAAAGTCTGTAATATTAATTAAGCCCCGGTATTTCGGGGCTTTTTTACTGTTAATTTAGCGAATAATCTATTGGAGATTAAATGTTGTTATCACTGCCTAGACAGCGTCAGTTAAGTTTGCAGCGGCCTGTAGTTATGGGAATTTTAAACTTAACCCCAGATTCATTTTCTGATGGTGGTAGCTATAGCAATTTAGATGCTGCATTACGGCAAACCGAGCAAATGCTAACTGACGGTGCCGGTATTATTGATATAGGGGGGGAATCTACTCGACCAGGGGCAGCAGAGGTAGCCCCAGACGAAGAGTTAGCTAGAGTTATCCCCGTTATTAAGGCTATTAGACAACGTTTTGACTGTGTTATTTCTATAGATACCAGCAAAGCTATAGTGATGGCAGAAGCAGTTCAAGCTGGCGCAGATATAATTAATGATATTCGGGCACTACAAGAACCAGGTGCTTTAGATGTAGCAGTCGCTAGCCAAGTTCCGGTGTGTTTAATGCACATGCAAGGTGCGCCCCGCACTATGCAGCAGCAGCCAAGTTATCAAAATGTAGTGCAAGAGGTAAAACAGTTCTTGCAGCAACGTGTTAAAGAATGCATTGCAGCAGGGGTATTGCCAGAAAATATTATTTTAGATCCTGGGTTCGGTTTTGGTAAAAGCTTAAGTCATAATTATCAACTGTTACAACAGCTAACAGAACTTATTCAGTTGGGTATGCCAGTTTTGGCTGGCATGTCACGCAAATCAATGATTGGTCAGTTATTAGGTGTGCCAGCAACAGAAAGACTGGTTGGTAGTGTGGCTTGTGCCACTATTGCTGCTTTAGCTGGAGCACAAATAATTCGAGTACACGACGTTAAAGAAACTGTACAAGCAGTGCAGATCGCCACTGCAGTACGGCATGGAGCATAATAGATGAGCAGAAAATATTTTGGTACTGATGGTGTTCGCGGTAAAGTAGGTGAGTTCCCAATAACGCCTGAATTTGCTATGAAGCTAGGTTGGGCAGCGGGAAGAGTATTATCACAACGCGGAACTCGCAAAGTATTAATTGGTAAAGATACCCGCATTTCAGGCTACTTACTCGAAACTGCTATGGTGGCAGGGCTTATTGCAGCAGGAATAAACGTCCGTTTACTTGGCCCTATGCCAACACCAGCAGTAGCTTATTTAACCCGAACTTTCCGTGCTGAGGCTGGTATTGTTATTAGTGCTTCACATAACCCCTACTATGATAATGGCATTAAGTTTTTCTCGGCAGATGGGACTAAATTAGCTGACGAAGTTGAGTTGGCAATTGAGCGTGAATTAGAACAACCCATGATTTGTGAGCCGTCAGAAAAGTTAGGTAAAGCTAAGCGAATTGAAGATGCGGCTGGTCGTTATATCGAATTTTGTAAAAGCCACTTGCCAAACCACTTATCATTAAGCGGCATGAAAATTGTTATCGACTGTGCCCATGGTGCAACTTACCATATTGCCCCAGCAGTATTTAAAGAGCTTGGCGCAGAAGTCGTTATTATTGGCGCTTCGCCAGATGGTATTAATATTAACCATGAATGTGGTGCTACCCATACTGATTTATTAAAACAAACAGTTTTAGATTCACAAGCAGATTTAGGTATTGCCTATGATGGCGATGGCGATAGGGTAATGATGGTCGACCATAGTGGTAAGGTGCTAGATGGCGATGAAATTGTCTATATTATTGCTCGCTCTGCACAAAGCCAAGGTAAATTGCAAGGCGGTGTTGTTGGCACCTTAATGAGTAATTTAGGCTTAGAGTTAGCCCTTAAAGAATTAGATATTCCCTTTGTTCGTAGTAATGTTGGTGACCGCTATGTTATGGAGTTGCTGCGTGAGCATGATTGGCGCATCGGTGGTGAAAACTCAGGTCACGTTTTAAATTTAGATTATACCTGCACCGGCGATGGTATTATTGCCTCCTTACAAGTGCTAAACGCTATGATAGAAGCGAATTTATCTCTAGCTGAATTAAGTCGTGGCATGCAAAAGATGCCACAAGTGCTGGTTAATGTGAAATTTGAAAAAGGCACAGCACCACTAGAAAACAATCATGTAAAAGAAGTAATTGCTGATGTGGAAAGCAAATTAAATGGCGCAGGACGGGTGTTAATTCGTAAAAGTGGTACTGAACCGCTAATTCGAGTGATGGTAGAAGGCGAAGATGAAGCTGTTGTTCGCAATTATGCCGAACAAATAGCTGATGCCGTGAAAATAGCCAGTTAACTGCTAGTTAAAGCGCTAATGCTATTTTAGGTATTGTTTGTCTTAGGCGTCTTAGTTAGTATCGCGCCGGTAAAATAAAAGGTTAAGGAAAGGATATGAAAGTTCAACATAAGCTACTGGTAGCTAACTGGAAAATGAATGGTTCAGCAGCACTAGTTGCGACCATGAGTGATACTTTAGCTGTTAACAGCTTAACTGGAGTTGATGTCGTTATTTGCCCGCCTTTAACTTTATTGCACAGTTTTGCAGCAAAACGTAACTTTAAGCTAGGTGCTCAGAATGTTAGCCAGCACCAAGCAGGTGCTTATACCGGTGAGATCAGTGCTGCGCAGCTATTAGAAGCTGAAGTAAGTTATGTTATAATCGGCCATTCAGAACGCAGAGAACTGTATTCTGAAACTGATGAGCTGATTGCAGCAAAAGTTAATACTGCTGTACAGGCTGGGTTAACACCTATTCTTTGTATTGGTGAAACAATACAGCAGCGACAGCAAGAAAAAACCGAGCAGGTTCTTGCGCAGCAACTTGATGCAGTGTATGCTTCGCAGCCCGAATTGCTAGCAAAATCAGTAATCGCCTATGAGCCAATCTGGGCAATAGGAACAGGTGAGTCAGCGTCTCCGGAACAAGCACAAGCAACACATGCTTTTATCCGTGCGCATTTAGCTCAACTAGATTCCATAGCAGCAACGGAAATAAAATTATTATACGGTGGCAGCGTAAATGGCGAAAATTGTTCAGCCTTGTTTGCCCAGCCAGATATAAACGGCGCATTAGTTGGTGGTGCTAGCCTTAAAGCAGCAGAATTTGCGCAAATTTGCAGTAGTGCACAGGAATAAGCATGTACGAAATTTTAATTGTAGTGTATTTATTAGTCGCCATGAGCTTAATTGGATTAGTGTTAATTCAACATGGTAAAGGTGCCGATATGGGTGCAGCTTTTGGAGCCGGTGCATCAGCAACCGTATTTGGTTCTTCTGGTACTGGTAACTTTTTAACTAAAACAACAACTTTATTAGCAACAGTGTTTTTTGTTGTCAGCATTATTTTAGGTAATTATACTGCGGGTCAAACTAAGAAAGTTGATGAATGGCAAGATTTATCTGTGCCGGTAACTGAGCAAGTTGAGCCAGTTAAACAAGAACCTGTTAGTGATATTCCTGTCGGAAATTAACCCTTTTAGTGAGCCGAGGTGGTGAAATTGGTAGACACGCTATCTTGAGGGGGTAGTGTCTTCGGACGTGCGGGTTCAAGTCCCGCTCTCGGCACCATTAAATACAGACTTTAGGCAGTCTAAGCTTGCCATAAAATGCGTAGCGCTATATAATAGCTGCCTATTACGGACGCGGGATGGAGCAGCCTGGTAGCTCGTCGGGCTCATAACCCGAAGGTCGTCGGTTCAAATCCGGCTCCCGCAACCAATTTAGTTTGCAAAAGTTATATAGAAAGCCCTCGGGCTCCTCTTTATAACCGCGGTGCGAAGGTCAGGGATCCAGCTTCCGCAACCAACTTTATTTTCAATAAACATTGGCGATATGTTTATTGATAGGATGCTTCTTCGCCCCGCTAGCTCGGGGCGTTTTCGTATCTGCAGACTGTGTTTTACAAAGTAATGGGCGCTAAGCCCTTTTTTATTTGTGCAATCCCTACTGGTGAATGCTGCCAATTTAGCTTGCACAAGGTGTGTTTTGGAGGTCTTTTTGACTAGGCAAGAACAAAAACTGACTGATTTGCTACGACCAACTGTTGAAGCTAATGGCTTTGAGTTATTAGGTTTAGAGCTTGTGCAAGCTGGCCGTCATTCGACATTACGAATATATATAGATCACGCTGATGGTGTGAACGTAGAAGACTGTGCAGTCGTTAGTCGTGAAGTTAGTGCTGTGTTAGATGTTGAAGATCCAATTCAAACTGAATATTTACTGGAAGTATCTTCACCAGGTTTAGACCGTCCTTTGTTCATCCCTGCTCATTATGCAGCGGTAGTAGGACAAAAGATTGAAGTTAAATTGGCGATTCCACAAGATGGCAGACGCAAGTTTAAAGGCATACTAGCAGCTATTGAAGACGATATGTTGATAGTGGAAGTAGATGGCAAACCCTATCGTTTGCTGATGGATAATATTGATAAAGCGAACGTGGTAGCTGTTTTTTAAGTTACCGGGGCAAATCGAGGCAACAAACAATGGCAAAAGAAATATTATTAGTTGTTGATGCAGTTTCTAACGAAAAATCCGTGCCAAGAGAAAAGATTTTTCAAGCGTTAGAGTTTGCATTAGCAGCAGCAACTAAAAAGAAAAATGGCGGCGAAATTGAAGCGCGCGTTAGCATAGATCGTAAAACAGGTTTTTATGAAACTTTCCGGCGTTGGCTCATTGTGGCTGATGACGAAGTGCAAGAAAATCCGTATCGCGAAATCACCTTGTCTGCAGCTCAATATGAAGATGAGACCTTAAATGTTGGTGATTATGTTGAAGAGCAAATTGAATCGATCCAGTTTGACCGCATAACTACCCAAATGGCTAAGCAAGTTATTGTGCAAAAAGTACGAGAAGCCGAGCGGTCACAAATTGTTGAAGCTTATATCGATCAAGTAGGTGAGCTTGTTACGGGTATAGTGAAAAAAGTTAACCGCGACAGCATTATTGTTGATTTAGGTAACAACGCCGAAGCTATGTTAGGTCGTGAGGAAATGTTGCCGCGTGAAACCTATCGTCCAGGTGACCGTCTTCGTGCTTTATTATACGAAGTTAAACCCGAAGCACGAGGTGCTCAGTTATTTTTAAGCCGCTCACGTCCAGAAATGCTATTAGAGTTGTTCCGGATTGAAGTGCCAGAGATTGGTGAAGAAATGATAGAGCTGCGTGGTGCAGCCCGTGATCCTGGTGCTAGAGCTAAGGTTGCGGTGAAAAGTAATGACCGCCGTATCGATCCGGTAGGTGCCTGTGTAGGCATGCGCGGCTCACGGGTACAAGCTGTTTCTAACGAGCTAGCAGGTGAGCGTGTAGATATCGTATTATATGATGATAACGATGCTCAGTTTGTTATCAATGCTATGGCACCTGCAGAAGTAGCGTCAATTATTGTTGATGAAGATGCCCATTCAATGGATATTGCTGTTGCAGACGATAATTTAGCCATGGCAATTGGTCGCAATGGTCAAAACGTTCGCCTAGCCAGTCAATTAACCGGTTGGGAACTAAATGTTATGTCAGTTAGTGACATGAATAAAAAGCATCAAGAAGAAAGTGGCAGGATCCGTCAAATCTTTATGGAGTCACTAGAGATTGATGAAGATTTTGCAGACGTACTTATTGACGAAGGCTTCTCTTCTATTGAAGAAGTAGCTTATGTGCCAATCTCAGAATTACTTAGCATCGATGGCTTTGATGAAGGCATCGTTGAAGAGTTACGTAAGCGTGCTAAAGCGGTATTAACAACTCGCGCCTTAGCAAGTGAAGAATCATTAGATGGTGCTAAACCAACAGAAGCCCTATTAGCATTAGATGGTTTAGACACTCATACTGCCTATACATTGGCAAGTAAAAAAATAATCACGTTAGACGACCTAGCTGAGCTAGGTGTAGATGAATTACAGGAAATAGCGCCAATGTCGGAACAACAAGCCGCCGACCTAATTATGGCAGCCCGTAATATCGTCTGGTTTAGCGAAGAACAATAGTAGTCAACGGAGGTAACAACACAAATGGCAGAAGTCACTATAGAAAAACTAGCCAGTGATGTCGGTACTACTGTTGATCGGTTAGTACTACAATTCGCTGAAGCAGGTATTAAAAAAACTGCAGGTCAAATGGTAAGTGAAGATGAAAAGAAATCTTTGCTTGAGCATTTAAGTGGTCAGCATGGTGGACGTTCGGCAGAGCCGTCTCGTCTAACTTTGCAACGTAAAGAAAAGTCAACTTTAAGTGTTGCTAGTGGTGGTGGCCGTAATCGTGAAATAACGGTCGAAGTTCGCAAACAGCGTACTTATGTTAAAAAACCACAGCTTGATGAAGCAGAACTTAAAGCACAAGAAGAAGCACGTATTGCCGAGCAACAGGCCCAAGCCGAAGCTGATAAAGCACGTGCTGAAGCAGAGCGAGTAGCGAAAGAAGAAGCTGCTGTAAAAGCAAAAGAAGAAGCCGATCGTAAAGCAGCAGAAGCTAAGCGTCGTGAAGAAGCTAAACAGACTCAGCAAGTGAAAGACGATCCTGAAGAAGCAGCACGTCGCGCGGCTAAAGAAGAAGCGCGTAAAGAAGCTGAGCGTATTCGTCAGCAACAAGAAGCTGAAGCGCTACGCAAGCTTGAAGAAGATGCGAAAAAGCAAATAGAAGCTGCTCGTAAATTAGCAGAAGAAAATAGCGAACGTTGGGCTGCAGAAGCAAAGAAACCTGTGGAAAGTGATGATTATCACTTAACCAGCAACGAATTTGCTAAAGAAGCGGAAGACGAAGTGGATGCTAAAGAAGAGCGTGCAGGTCGTCGCGGTGCCGGTAAAAAAGCACCACCTAAAAATAAAAAGAAAGATGATGCTAACGATAGAGAAGCCTTTAATCGCGCTAATCGTCATTCTAAGAAAAAGAAAACGCCAACCAGTATGCAGCATGGCTTTAATAAGCCGGCCCAGCCAGTTGAGCGCGAAGTTAGAATTGGTGAAACCATCACTGTTGCTGAATTAGCATCAAAAATGGCGGTTAAAGCCACAGAAGTAATTAAAGTTATGATGAAAATGGGCGCTATGGCGACCATTAACCAAGTTATCGATCAAGAAACAGCCGCTATTGTTTGTGAAGAAATGGGTCACAAATGTACCCTAACCAAAGAAAACGAACTTGAAGAAGCAGTAATGTCAGTTCGTGAAGGTGAAGGTAAACTTGAGCCTAGAGCGCCTGTTGTGACTGTTATGGGCCACGTTGACCATGGTAAAACATCATTACTAGACTATATTCGTAAAGCAAAAGTTGCCTCAGGTGAAGCTGGTGGTATTACCCAGCATATTGGTGCTTACCATGTTAAAACTGAACGTGGTGTGGTGACATTTTTAGATACACCAGGCCACGCTGCCTTTACGTCAATGCGTTCACGTGGTGCTAAATCAACAGATATCGTTATCTTAGTAGTAGCGGCAGATGATGGCGTTATGCCGCAAACTAAAGAAGCCATTCAGCATGCGAAAGCTGCAGGTGTGCCAATCGTAGTTGCTGTTAACAAGATTGATAAGCCTGAAGCTGATCCTGACAGAGTGCGTAACGAACTATCTCAATACGATGTTATTTCAGAAGAGTGGGGCGGTGATACTCAGTTTGTTCAAGTATCAGCTAAAGCCGGTATAGGTATTGATGAGCTGCTTGAAGCAGTACTTAACCAATCTGAATTGCTTGAGTTAACAGCTGTTCGTGATGGTATGGCTCGTGGTGTTGTTATTGAATCACGTTTAGACAAAGGCCGTGGCCCAGTCGCCTCTATCTTGGTTCAGCACGGTACCTTAAAGCAAGGCGAAATTGTGCTTTGTGGTTTTGAATATGGCCGCGTGCGTGCGATGCGCGATGAAAATGGTAAAGAAGTGAAATCTGCTGGTCCATCAATTCCAGTTGAAATCCTTGGCTTATCAGGCGTGCCACAAGCAGGTGATGAAGTTACTGTTGTTAAAGATGAGCGTAAAGCGCGTGAAGTGGCTTTATACCGTCAAGGTAAGTTCCGCGATATTAAATTAGCGCGTCAGCAAAAATCAAAACTTGAAAACATGTTTGCCAACATGACAGAAGGTGACGTTTCAGAGCTTAATATCGTACTTAAAGCCGATGTCCAAGGTTCAGTTGAAGCTATTATTGAATCATTAATGAAGCTATCGACTGATGAAGTTAAAGTTAAAATTATCGGTAGTGGTGTAGGTGGTATTACCGAAACTGACGTGACTTTAGCTGCGGCTTCATCGGCTATTATCATCGGCTTTAACGTTCGTGCTGACGGTACCGCGCGTAAACTGATTGATGAAGAAGGTTTAGATTTACGTTACTACGGTATTATCTATGAACTACTAGATGAAATTAAGCAAGCGATGACAGGTATGTTAGCGCCAGAGTTTAAACAAGAGATTATTGGTTTAGCTCAGGTTCGTGATGTATTCCGTTCGCCTAAATTTGGTGCTGTTGCGGGTTGTATGGTAACTGAGGGTGTGATTAAGCGCTCTGCACCTATCCGCGTATTACGTGATAACGTGGTAATATATGAAGGTGAGCTAGAATCATTACGTCGCTTTAAAGATGATGTTAGTGAAGTTCGTAATGGTTACGAGTGTGGTATCGGTGTTAAGAACTACAACGATGTGCGCGCTGGCGACCAGATAGAAGTCTTTGAAGTGGTACAAGTAGAACGTACCCTGTAACTAACAAAGCTGTTAGTTACAAAAAACAGGGGCCAATTGGCCCCTGTTTTGTCTCAGTATTCGTTTAGGATAAATTATTATGGGTAAAGAATTTTCTCGCGTTGATCGTCTATCACAACAGATGAAAAAAGAGATGGCGGTAATTTTACAACGTGAAATTAAAGATCCGCGTTTACATACTATGATCACAGTGTCAGATGTTGAAGTGTCACGAGACTTATCTCACGCTAAAATCTTTGTTACTTTTTTAGGTCTAGAAGATGAAAAAGTGGCCGACAACTTAAAGATACTCAATGACGCTTCAGGTTTTGTGCGTAAGCTTATTGGCAAGCGAATTCAGTCACGGATTGTGCCTAATATTCGTTTTAGCCACGATGCCTCACTGAATGAAGGGATCCGTATGGCAACTCTAGTTGCTAACGCCCGTCGTGACGATGATAAGCGCCGTTTAGACTCAGGCCAAGCGCTAGATGACGCAGATGCAAATGCTGTAGACGACACTATTACTGATATGCAATCTGATAGTGAAGAGTCGAACAACTAATGGCACGTCGTAATGCGCGTTCAGTCAATGGCATCTTGCTATTAGACAAGCCGTTAGATATCAGCAGCAACGGTATTTTGCAGCGAGTGCGCTGGTTGTATCAAGCGAAAAAAGCCGGCCATACCGGAGCTCTAGATCCTATGGCGTCGGGTTTATTGCCGTTATGTTTTGGCGAAGCAACAAAATTTAGCCAGTTCTTATTAGATACCGATAAAACTTATCAGGTCGAGGCAAAATTTGGTATTCGCACCACGACCAGTGATGCCGAAGGTGAAGTGATTAGTACTAAGCCAGTGCAACATAACCAAGCTATTTTAGAGCAGGCTATGCAAGCATTTCGCGGCGATATTTTGCAAGTGCCAACTATGTTCTCAGCGCTAAAATATCAAGGCCAGCCTTTGTATCGCTATGCGCGTCAGGGCATTACGGTGCCAAGAGAAGCGCGGCCAATTAGTATCTACCGTTTTGAATTAGTGAGCTTTACACCTGAAGTTGCCCGCTTTGTTGTTCATTGCAGTAAAGGTACCTATATTAGAACCTTAATTGACGATTTAGGCGAAGCTTTAGGCTGTGGTGCGCATGTATCGGCGTTGCATCGCACTCAAGTGGGCCCGTTTGATATACAGCAAGCCTATACAGTGCCAGCTATTGAGCAGGCAACCTTGCCATGTCATGACAGTAAAGACTTTAGCTCGGTTGATGCTTTATTGTTGCCTGTTGATGCAGGGCTAGTTGGCTTAGCTGAATTAGTGCTATCAGCTGCCGAGCAGAAAAAAGTTCAACATGGTCAAAGTTTTGATACTGAGTTAGAAAGTTGTGCTGCTATTAAATTATATAGTGCAAGCCAGCAGTTTTTAGGTATTGGGCAAATAATTGATGGCGTATTAAGCTCGCGTCGCTTATTGAATACAGCAAGCTGATAAAAACGTATTGTAATAACCGTTGTAACTGTTAAAATGCCGCGGTTAATTATTGTCAGCTGAATGAGTGATCGGCGACAAGCTATTTTAATTCACTCACATTTGGAGTTTACTATGTCATTAAATGCTGCAGAAAAAGCAAAAATTGTTGCTGAATACGCAACTAAAGAAGGCGATACAGGTTCACCAGAAGTACAGGTAGCCTTATTAACTGCAACTATTGCCCATTTACAAGGTCACTTTGCTGAACATAAACACGATCACCACTCACGTCGTGGTTTGTTACGCATGGTAAGCCAGCGTCGTAAATTATTGGATTACTTAAAAGGTAAAAACCAAGAGCGTTACGCAACATTAATTAAGCGCTTAGGCTTACGCCGTTAATAAGCTATTTAATTAATAAAGAGGGGCTTTTAGCCCCTTTTTTATGCCTGAAATAAAATTATCTGCAACATTTAATATAAAGTATAGTTTTAATGGAACTATCTTTTAAGATTGGTTACAGAGTATACTAGTGCTGAAATAAATAAAAAATAAGACATCGCAATTAGGCGATTAAGTAAAGGAAACAAACACGTGACTCCAATCGTAAAATCATTCCCCTTCGGTCAACATACTTTCACCTTAGAAACTGGCGTAATTGCACGTCAAGCAGACGCTGCAGTTCTTGCAAGCCTTGGTGATACTTCAGTATTAGTGACGGTTGTTGGTAAAAAAGAACCTAAGCCAGGTCAGAACTTCTTCCCGCTAACGGTGAATTATCAAGAAAAAATGTATGCCGCTGGCCGTATTCCTGGTGGTTTCTTTAAGCGTGAAGGCCGTCCATCAGAAGGTGAAACCTTAACAGCACGTTTAATTGACCGTCCGTTGCGTCCGTTATTCCCAGAAGGTTTTATTAACGAAGTGCAAATTGTTGCTACTGTCGTTTCAGTACAACCAGAAATTCAGCCAGATATCGTTGCTTTAATTGGTGCTTCTGCAGCATTAGCCATTTCAGGTCTTCCTTTTGCAGGCCCGGTAGGGGCAGCACGTGTTGGTTATATTAATGATCAGTATGTCATTAACCCATCTGAAGATGAATTAAAAGAAAGTAAATTAGATCTAGTTGTTGCCGGTACTGCTGGTGCAGTATTAATGGTTGAATCAGAAGCTAACGTGCTATCTGAAGATGTAATGTTAGGCGCTGTTGTTTATGGTCATGAGCAAATGCAAGTGGCGATTAATAGCATTAAAGAATTAGCCGCAGATGCAGCTAAACCAGCTTGGGATTGGCAAGCACCGGCTAAAAATGAGCCGTTAATTGCTAAAATTGCTGAGCTTGCAAGTGCCGATATCGGTGATGCTTATCGCATTACTGAAAAAGCCAAACGCTATGAGCGTATTGCTGAAATTAAAACTGCATTAATGGAAAAGTTAACAGCAGAGTTAACAGAAGAAGAAAGCTTAGATAGCCAAGAAGTGTCGGACATCTTCCATGCCTTAGAAAGCCAAGTTGTGCGTAGCCGCATCACTAAAGGTGAGCCACGTATCGATGGCCGTGATCCGGAAATGGTTCGTGGTTTAAGTGTAATGACAGGTGTATTGCCGCGTACTCATGGTTCTTCATTATTTACCCGTGGCGAAACACAAGCCTTAGTTACAGCAACTTTAGGTACAGCACGTGATGCGCAAACGGTAGATGATTTATTAAGTGCTAAAACCGATACCTTTATGCTGCATTATAACTTCCCTCCGTACAGCGTAGGTGAAACCGGTATGATTGGTTCGCCTAAGCGTCGTGAAATTGGTCACGGTCGTTTAGCTAAGCGCGGTATGCAAGCAGTAATGCCTGATTTTAATGATTTCCCATACACTATTCGTATAGTGTCAGAAATTACCGAATCAAATGGCTCTAGCTCTATGGCATCAGTTTGTGGTTCGTCATTAGCCTTAATGGATGCCGGTGTACCAATCAAAGCGTCAGTAGCGGGTATCGCTATGGGCTTAGTGAAAGAAGGCGATGATTTTGTTGTCTTGTCTGATATTTTAGGTGATGAAGATCACTTAGGCGATATGGACTTTAAAGTAGCGGGTACCACTGAAGGTATTACTGCCTTACAAATGGACATTAAGATTGACGGTATTACCCAAGAAATTATGCAAATTGCTTTAAAACAAGCTAAAGCTGCACGTTTGCATATTCTTAACGTAATGGACCAAGCTATTAGTGGTCACCGTGAAGAAATGTCAGAATTTGCGCCGCGCATTTACACTATGAAGATTAACCCTGAAAAAATTCGTGAGGTTATCGGTAAAGGTGGTGCTGTTATTCGTCAAATCACTGAAGAGTCAGGCTGTACAATTGAACTTGAAGATGACGGCAGTATAAAAATTGCTGCTACTACCGCTAAAGCTGCGCAAATTGCTATTGATAAAATCAATGCTATAACAGCAGAAATTGAAGTGGGTACTATCTATGAAGGTGAAGTTGTCCGTATTGTTGACTTTGGTGCCTTTGTTAACGTACTGCCAGGTAAAGATGGCTTAGTGCATATCTCACAAATTTCTGAAGAGCGTGTTAATAACGTCTCTGAGCATTTAACTGTTGGCCAGAAGGTTGCGGTTAAAGTGTTAGAAGTAGATAAGCAAGGCCGTGTTCGCTTAAGTATTAAAGAAGCTAATGCTAAACCAGCTGTAGAATCGGCAAATGCTGAAGAAAAAGCTTAATAGCTATATAAGCCAGCTTGCGCCTTTGGCGCTGCTGGCTACCTTGCTAACGGGCTGCGCGAATAGCCATAGTCAAGATGGTGCTAACAACCAAGGCTGGCTAGAACCTGAACCGCTTCTAGTTTCTAGTCGTGCTGAGCTTGCAATAGCTAGGTTAACTGAAATTTTGTACCGTGCTGAATTAACAGAGGTGCAAGTTGCTCAGTTGTATTATGACCGCGGTATTATGTATGACAGCGTTGGATTAAGATCTTTAGCGCGCTTAGATTTTATGCGAGCGCTGCGTTTAAAACCTGACTTTGCCGATATTTATAATTTTATAGGTATTCACCATACGGTTGCGGGTGAGTTTAACCAAGCCTATGAAGCCTTCGACTCTGTATTAGAGCTAGAGCCTGATCATCAGTATGCGTACTTGAATCGGGGGATCGCCTTATATTATGATGGTTTAAATGAACTTGCCATCTCTGACTTTTCAACATTTTTAAAGCTTATGCCCTCTGATGCTTACCGCATGTTGTGGTTATATATAGCAGAATCTGAAGTTTCTACTGAGCAAGCCCTTATTCATTTAAAGCAAAATGCGTTGGCTGTAAATCAAGCTGAATGGTCGGCAAACTTAGTGGCATTTTTCAGCGGAGAAATGACTGAACAAGCTTTACTGAACTCAGTAATTGTTAATTTAGATTCTGAAAAAGAGCTAGCAGAGCGGTTATGTGAAGTCTATTTTTATCTTGCTAAATGGCATCACAGCCAACAACGTGATGCTCAAGCTTTAAATTATTATAAAAAAGTGTTGGCAACCAATGTATTTGAGTTTGTTGAACATCGCTATGCACGTTTAGAAATCTCACGGCTACGTGGCGAGGCAGCCCTCGTTGAACAAGATGTTCATTTATAATTTAGTTGTTAAGTTTATTAAACAAAAAAGCCAGTTTACTGGTTTTTTTGTTTTGGCATTATTACTAGGTTGCCAGCCTGCAGGCATTAAAGAAACTAGTGATGATATATTAATGCAACAAGCGCAGACCGATGCGCGAGCTGCAGCCACCTTAGCTGCTAAGCGTATAGCCTCAAATGAGCTGGCTGCGGCTTTATATTGGCTGCAACAAGCAGCGAAGCTAGGTGATGCTGCAGCCTTAAGCCATGCTTTACAATTACAACAACGTTTAGAGGGTAAATTAGCCACTGCTAATTGGCTAGCTCAAGCTGTGGCAATTAACCAGCTTACATTAGCTGCTGTCAGCCAGCAGCAACAGCATGAGTTAGGCTTTTGGTCAGAAAGTGATACTTTGCCTAAGGTAGCAGCTTATAGCAGCCCTAATGGCTGTGCCGTTACTATTCAGCCTTTAGCTAGTCAATTGGCAGGGGTACAGCGCTGGCAGCTATTACGGCAACAATGGTTAGAGCATGCTGAGTTGGCTCAATTAGCTGTTTGTTTTTCGGCTTTGGCTCATGTGGAAAGTACGGCACTTAGTTGTTCTGAACAGCTTGAGCAACGTATTAGTTGTCAATATCAACCTCTGCAACAAATAGTGAGTCAAGCTGCAGATATTAGCCAAGTGCTAGTAATAGCTGGCCGCGGTAAAGCCAGTTATAACAATGGCATTATCCAATTACCTGATAATGCAACTTTAGATTTATTGCAGCATGAGTTTCTACATTTACTCGGTTTTATTGACGAGTACTCTTTAAATACTGCTAGTGCAGAGCAGGTTTGCCAAAATCAAAAGCTGCATCCTAATATAGTGTTAGCAACTAATATTGAACAGTATTTACAACATTGGCAGCTTAAGCGTAGCGATATTAGTTTAACACCGGTAGATACTTGTAAGGCTGTGGGTAAACAAGCTTTTAGGGTAGTAGTAGATATTAACCCAATGCGTTTTTATGAAGCAAAAATGCCGGCTATATATTGGCAGCTAGCGGCAAAGGTACTGCAACAACCTGAGCATATTATGCCTGTGCAATACTATTTTGCCTTTCTTGCTAGACAGCAGCAGGATTGGCCTTTATGGCAGCAATTTATGCAGCAAGCATCTGCGCAAGGTTATCCAGATGCCCAGCAAGCTTTGTCTTTATAGGTTTGTAGGTTGTTGCTCGAGTAACTGCCATAACTCAAGATCAATTAAATCAGCATCACCCAGATTTAATTGCAATAATCGCCTAAAGTGAGCGGCACTCTCAATATCGATGGCTTCACAATGCAAGCCTAATACAGTGTCACTTTGGTGGGCTAGACTCACTCGCATGGACAGTTCAATAGGGTAGTCTGTCAAAACCAGCCGTAATTGCATTTTATGCAGAAAAGCAGCTGGCCAGTCAGATGGCTTTTTAACTAAAGCGCCTTTGAGCGATAAATTAAGCACTTGGGTAACACAGCTAAAACTCGCCATATCAAGATAGGCAATGCCATGGAAGGTCACTCTACTAAACTGTCGTTTTTTCATTGTGCCACCCAAATTCTTTATTAATAGCATAGCGCCTATTATTTAAGGCGTGGTGAAACTGCCAACTTCTTCACCTGCTGCTTGGCGATCTGCATGATAGCTTGAGCGGACAAAAGGTCCACTGGCAACATGCTTAAAGCCTAGTTGGTATGCAATACGTTTAATATCGTCAAACTCTGCAGGCGGCATATAACGTTTTACAGGTAAGTGGTGTTTACTAGGCTGCAAATATTGACCAATAGTTAGCATGTCAACATCATGTGCCCGTAAGTCTTTTAATACTTCTATTAGCTCTTCTGTAGTCTCACCTAAACCAACCATTAAACCAGATTTTGTGGCGATATTTGGGTGAGCCGCTTTAAAGCGCTGTAATAAGGTTAAAGACCACTTATAGTCTGCACCAGGACGAGCTAATTTATATAAGCGGGGTGCTGTTTCTAAATTGTGGTTAAACACATCTGGTGGAGTCTGCACTAAAATATCTAGTGCTGCATCCATACGACCACGGAAGTCGGGGACTAAAACTTCAATTTTAATGTCTGGATTGTATTTACGAATAGCCGCTATACAGTCAGCAAAGTGCTTAGCTCCACCGTCACGTAAATCATCGCGATCGACCGAAGTAATAACTACATATTTAAGTGCCATATCACGAATAGTTAAAGCTAACTTTTCTGGTTCTTCTGCACTTGGCGGTAATGGACGACCATGAGCAACATCACAAAATGGACAACGGCGGGTACAAATGGCGCCTAAAATCATAAAAGTGGCAGTGCCGTGGTTAAAGCATTCGGTTAAATTAGGGCAGGATGCTTCTTCGCAAACAGAATGTAATCCATGTTTGCGTATAGCCCCTTTTATTTGATCGATACGCTCTGAGCTTTTTGGCAGCTTGATTTTTAACCATGCTGGTTTGCGCAGCATTTCTTCTGGCTCAGTAGGCAATACCTTAATTGGGATTAAGGCCATTTTTTCGGCGTCACGTAATTTAACGCCTGGTTCCATGCGTGCTGTTTTAGTCATTTTGCCAATTCAACCCTGTTGTGTGGTGCAGCTTAGTTACCTGCAGTTGTTGCTCAAAACACTGCACTATTCGTTGTTTAGCTTCTGCAACGGTTTGGGGGCCGTTTAAATCTTTACATTGCACCATTTGCAAACCAGCATAACCACAAGGGTTAATGCGAGCAAAGGGTGATAAATCCATATTAACGTTCAGTGCTAAACCGTGAAAGGTGCAACCTTTACGGACTCTAAGGCCTAATGAAGCTATTTTAGCTTCATTAACGTAAACACCCGGTGCATCTGCTTTTGCATAAGCATTTATATTATAGCTTTGCAGTAATTCTACTAATACTTGTTCTATTAGTGTGACCAGTTGCCTTACACCAAGATTACGTCGCTTTAAATCTAATAATACGTAGACGACCAATTGACCAGGGCCATGATAAGTGACTTGACCGCCTCTATCGACTTTAACTACCGGTATATCTCCGGGAAAGAGTAAATGCTCAGCTTTTCCAGCTTGGCCTTGGGTAAAAACTGGTTGATGCTCTAATAACCAGAGTTGATCGAGTACAGAGGCATCGCGTTGATTAGTAAATTCCTGCATGGCATGCCATACATCAGTATAGCATTTTACGCCTAGATCTCTGATAACTAACTCATTGCTGACGCTGTTGCTATGCACAAGCCTTACCTGTTAAATGAAAACTGGCAACATTATACAGCCTTATGGCTTGAATACGAACTGCAGTAAGCATTAAGCTGTCTATAAAACGTAACGAACTAGCTCAATTTTGCCAAGTTCGGTATACAGTAACTCAATGTGGTCTTTACTGGTAACAGTAACATTAACTGCAACGGAGTGATAATTGCCTTTCGCGCTTGGTTTTACCGTAGGGCTATAATCGCAAGCATGTGTATGTTGTCTAATCACTGCCATAACTTGATCAACTAAACGTTCGTCTGCTAAGCCTAGTACTTTAAAGCTAAAATTACAGGGAAAATCTAGGTATTGATCAAATTTTGTATCTTTAACTATTTTGCTCATTTTATCTTCTCTACGCTTAAATGTAAGCTAAACCTTGCCGCTTTAAAGATTAATTATAACAAAGAACCCGGCATTAGCCGGGATCTTTAAATTTATGACAAACTACTCGTTAGCAGCTATGCCGATTAATTAAACTTCATTTTGATATAATCAATCATCCGACTAAAAAAGCCGCCTTTAGCAACATCTTCTAATGCCACTAATGGATAAGTTGCTACGTCTTCATTATTAAGTTTTAAATAAATAGTACCAACTTGTTGGCCTTTAGTAATGGGGGCCAACAGTTCCTGATTCAAGGCAAGATCAGCTTTTAGGTTTTTACGTTGGCCACGAGGTAATGTAAGTTGCACCGGATTTAAAATGCCTAGTTGGATATGCTCTTTATCTCCTTGCCATATACGTTGCTCAGAAAATACTTCGCCAGCCGGGTAAGCTGTAATTGTTTCAAAAAAACGAAAACCATAGGTTAAAAGCTTTTTATTTTCAGTCTGACGACTACGCTCATTCGCTGTGCCCATAACAACGGATACTAAGCGCATACCATCACGGGTAGCTGATGTTATTAAGCTATAACCCGCTTCATTAGTATGGCCGGTTTTAATACCATCAACTTCTAGACTACGATCCCATAATAAAGAGTTACGGTTGTATTGTTTAATATTATTATAGGTAAATTCTTTTTCAGCATAAATTGCATATTCTTCAGGCACATCACGTATTAAGGCTGCTGCCAAAATAGCCATATCACGGGGCGTAGTATAGTGCTCGGCTGTTGGTAAACCATGACTATTACCAAAGCGGCTGTTATGCATACCTAAGCGCTGAGCATGGGCATTCATTAAGTCAACAAAAGCTTCTTCACTGCCGGCGATATGTTCGGCCATAGCAACACAAGCATCATTACCTGATTGAATAATAATGCCTCGGTTTAAATCGGCGACAGAAACCTGAGTACCGACCTCAATAAACATTAATGATGAACCCGGGAAGTTTTTGGCCCAAGCTTTTTCACTAATAGTCACCATGTCATCAACAGAGATATTGCCTTTTTTAAGTTCAACACCAATAACATAACTGGTCATCATTTTAGTTAAACTAGCTGGTGCTAAAGAGGCATCTGCATTAGATTCTGACAGCACTTTTTGGGTATCAAAATCAATCAAAATATGACCTTTTGCAGCCACTTCTGGTGCTTGAGGGGTGATTGATTGCGCTAAAACGGGCAAGCTCACGCTGATAGTTGCCATGGAAATGGCTGCGGCAGTAAAAAGATGATGATAACTATTCATAAGACCTGTTCTTTTAATAATAAGTGAATGTAGTTCGCATAGTTAGCTACACAAATGACTATCTGAAAAATAGGCGCTTGGGTATTCATTGCGACGCAAATATTGCAGCCATTGCTGAGCTTGTTGCTTGTCCGTTGTTGGACCAACTAATAAGCGATAAATTCCTGCTGCAGAACGAATTTCGCTGGGCAGTTGTTGTTGCTTAAGCTGTTGCTGTAATGTTGTAAGCTTTTTATTGTCACCACTGGCAAAGACTTGAATAAAGCATTGTTCAGCTGGATAGGCTGCAGCAAGCATGGCTGGCGATTGTAATAATTCTAGCTGAACTCTTGCTGTACCCTGCTTTAGCATATCAAGCTTATGCGCAGCAGAGTAGGATAAGTCTATTATTCTGTTTCGATGGAAAGGACCGCGATCATTAACTCGAACAATAGCAGACTTCATATTATCTAAATTGGTTACTCTAACATAAGAAGGTAGTGGTAAAGTCTTATGGGCTGCTGTCATTGCAAACATATTATAGGTTTCACCATTAGAGGTTAAATGGCCATGAAACTTATTGCCATACCAGGATGCTATACCTACCTCTTCGTGTTCTAAGGCATTAATTAAAGGCGTGTAATGTTGGCCAAATAATTGATAGGGTTTGTTGCCACCACGGCTAAGACGCTCAGTTTTTGGGCTAGGGTCGGTCATTTCTAAATAGGTAGGTAAGCGCTGCGGTATACTATCCGTATCCTGCTGATAACGACCAGCATTAGGGCTAGTCTGATCGGAGGGGGTTGGTTGGCTACTACAAGCTGTTATTAGCCCTAAAATTAGTAAGCAAATAAATCTGTTCATTTTTACATTCATTATAAGGTTGCCAACATTCGCCTATGGGTTCCGACTGACATAATAATGCCAAAAGCAGCTAACAGTGTCACCATTGAAGTACCACCATAACTGACTAAAGGGAGGGGAACGCCTACTACAGGCAGTAAACCGGATACCATACCTATATTAACAAAGACATAAACAAAAAACGTTAAAGTAAAGCTGCCGGCTACTAATTTGCCATAGCTATCTTGAGCGCGACTGGCAATAATCATGCAGCGAGCAATAATAAATAAATAAATACATAATAAAAGTAGCACACCAATTAAACCAAACTCTTCACTGAGCACTGAAAAAATAAAGTCAGTATGGCGTTCAGGTAAAAACTCTAGTTGTGATTGGGTGCCATGTAGCCAACCTTTACCTTCTAAGCCCCCAGAACCAATGGCTATTTTAGATTGAATAATATGGTAGCCAGATCCAAGAGGATCACTTTCTGGATTGAGAAAAGTTAATACCCGTTGCCGTTGATAGTCACGCATTAAAAAAAGCCACAATACTGGCGCAAAGGCGGCTATAGCAAAGGAGACTAAGGCAATTAAGCGCCAACTCATGCCGGCAAGAAATAATACAAATACACCTGCAGTCGCGATTAAAATCGAGGTACCTAAGTCAGGTTGTTTGGCAATTAGTAAAGTAGGAATCAAGCACATTAAAAAGCCACCAGCAAGATGGCGTAACTTGGCAGGTAAACTGTGCGATGCTATAAACCACGCTACTGCCATAGGCACAGCTAGTTTCATTAATTCAGAGGGCTGAAACTTCATAAAGCCTAAATCTAACCAACGCTGTGCGCCTTTCCCAACGTGACCAAATAGTAAAACTGCGACTAATAAGCAAAGGCCAAATAGAAATACCGGAAATGACCAGCGCATTAAAGTTTGCGGTTTTATTTGCGCAAAGATAATCATTGTTATTAAAGCGACGGTTAGACGGATAACCTGCGCTTTTATCATGCTAAATTCCTGACCAGAAGCGCTATAAAGTACAACTAGGCCATACCCCATCAATACACATAAACCGAATAACAGCGGTAGGTCGATATGAAACCGTGAGGCTAAGGTAGGTTTAGCTGCATGCCTAAAATGCTCAGTCATTTTTATTTACCTCGGCCGAGAAATAATAATCGAGAATTTGCCGTGCCATAGGTGCCGCCATGCTCCCGCCGCCGCCAGCATTTTCTAATGCCACTACAATAACGATACTGGGGTTATCGTAAGGGGCGTAGCCAACGTACATGGCATTATCACGTAGCCGTTCATCTATTGCTTCGGCGTCATACTTTTCATCTTGGCCAATGTTCACTACTTGGGCGGTCCCTGTTTTACCTGCCGCTTGGTAGTCTGCGCCAATAAAGGCGCGATGAGCGGTGCCGCCAATATCACTCACGGTTTTATGCATAGTGTCCATTACTGTATCCCAGTTAGCGCTATTGATAACGTCTATGCTGGGAATTAATGGCGGCGAGTTAGCTATAGAGGTTTCATCAGTTGTAAAAGCCGTAACAAGATGTGGCGTAGCCAATTGGCCTTTGTTTAATAAAACGGATGTTGCCAGAGTTAATTGCAACGGGGTGCTGGTCCAATAGCTTTGGCCAATACTCAGAGGGACAGTGTCACCCGGGTACCAAGGCTGATTATAACGAGCGCGTTTCCAGCCTCTTGATGGCATATTAGCGCTACTTTCTTCTAGTATATCGATACCTGTTTTTTCCCCGAAGCCCATTTTGTGCATATATTCTGAGATCCGATCTATGCCCAGTTTTACGCCTAGATCATAAAAGTAGGTATCACAACTTTTCATCATGGCGGTGTATAAATCTACCCAGCCATGGCCCCAGCGTAAGTGATCGCGAAACCTATGGTCACTATTGGGTAAGGTATAAAAACCCGGATCCCAGATTTTAGTACTTTTAGTTATGGTATTACTTTCTAGGCCGAGTAAGGCTAAATGCGGTTTAACTGTTGATGCAGGCGGATAAACCCCCTGAGTCACTCGGTTTATTAACGGGCGATCACGTGAGTTTAGTAATTGATTATAATTTTTGCTGCTAATACCACGTACAAATAAGTTGGGGTCATAACTTGGGTTGCTATAGAAGGCTAGTACAGCGCCATCGCGAGGGTCTAAGGCGACTATAGCACCACGATAATCTTTTAAAACTTGCTGTGCCGTTAATTGTAAGCCGACATCTAAACCTAGTTGGATATTTTGTCCTGATACCGCAGGCACAGAGCGGAGCACCCGTATGGTGCGGCCTCGGTTATTCACTTCAACTTCTTGGTAGCCCATAGTGCCGTGCAGCTGTTGCTGATAAAAGCGCTCTAGGCCTATTTTACCTATGTCTCGTGTTGCAGCGTAGTTAGATAACTCATTGGCATCATCTAGCTGCTGTAGTTCTCTTGGATTAATTTTTCCTATATAACCAATTGCATGGGTAAATAAATCAGCAAAAGGATAGTGCCGGCTTAATCGGGCCTCTACAGAAACACCGCTAAAACGATGTTGATTAGCAGCCAGAATAGCCACTTCATCATCATTAAGTAACTCTTTTAACGCTATGCTATTAAAACGGCGCTGTTGTTTTACTTGCTGTAAAAAGTTTTGTTGTTGTTCAGCACTAATTTCAATTAACGTCGCTAGCTCTGTTAAAGTCTGCGGCATATCTTTAATTTGCTCTGGCACTAATTCTAAAGAGAATACTGGCCTATTTTCGGCTAATAAAATACCAGTACGATCATAAATAAGGCCGCGGTTCGGGGCCATAGGAACAACTTTAATTCTGTTGCCTTCAGAGCGGGTTTGGTAATCTTGATAGGAAACAATTTGTAGTTGGTATTGGTTATAAACAACCAGTGTAAACATTAAGCATACAAAGACCATAGCAACAATTGCCCGCACGTTAAATAAGCGGGCTTCAGCGGCAAGATCTTTAATAGCAACGCGCTTTTTTAACATCTTTACTCGCGATGATAAGGGTGGTTAGTACTAATGCTCCATGCTCGATACAAGCTTTCAGCTAACACAACTCTAACCAGAGGGTGAGGTAAGGTTAATGCTGATAATGACCACTTCTCTTCACTAGCAGCAATGCATTTAGGCGCTAAACCTTCAGGGCCACCGACTAACAAACAAATATCTCTACCATCATGCTGCCATTCCACTAACTTAGTTGCCAGTTGTGGGCTGCTCCAATTATGGCCTGTTACTTCAAGCGTTACTATTTTGCAGCCTTTACCTACGGCTGCCAGCATTTTATCGCCTTCTTGCTCAAGAATACGTTTAATATCGGCATTTTTACCCCGCTTACCTGCTGGAATCTCAATTAACTCTAGCGGTAAATCTCGGCTAAAACGGCGGGCATATTCATCGTAACCTTGTTGCACCCAAGTGGGCATTTTACTGCCTACAGCGATAATAATTAACTTCATGGGTTATTAAACATCCCAAAGCTTTTCTAATTGATAATGGTCGCGCATTTCTTCAACTAATACATGTAATACAACAGAGCCCATATCTAATAGCACCCAATCACCAGAGGCTTGGCCTTCTAAGCCTAAGGCTGGCACACCCTTTTTTTTCATTTCATTAGCGACGTGAGTAGCAATAGACTTGGTATGACGAGTAGAAGTTCCCGAACACAGCACCATATAATCGGTAACGGGTGATTTGCCTCTAACATCTACCGTAATAATATCGCGTCCTTTCATATCGTCGGCTTTATCGAGAATAAAACTTAATAGCTCGCTGGTTTCCACCCTAATTCCTCATTTTATATTTAAGCAGGCATTTTAACATAAAAAGCCTAAGTGGATCTGTAATAGGATAGTAATCCTAATTAGTTTACTTGTTGATACAAGTTGTGTTGTTGAATATAAGCTAGTACATCAGGCGTAATCCACTGCTGAACAGTTTGTTTTTGTTGCAGTGCCAAACGCAATTCTGTCGCAGAAATAGGCACCATTGCATTGCGGCTTAGCCAAATTTGGCCATAACGTTGCTGTTGTAATTGTGCTAATGAATCACAGGCATAGTGGCTGATAAGCTGAGGGGCATCGCCTTGCTCTACACTATAGCCAGGGCGGCGACAGACAATTAAATTAGCTTGTTGCAGTATAGTTTGCCATTGATGCCAGCTACAAAACCGACTGAGTGAGTCCATACCAATAATTAAATTAATCCTAGCATTAGGAAATTGCTGGCGTAAAAGCCTAACGGTTTCTGCAGTGTAAGATAAAGAGCTGCGATTTAATTCTATACTTTGCACGCCAAGCTCAGGGTAGGGGGCTACAGCTAGCTTTACCATATTTAAACGATGCTCAGCACTTACCCCAGGGCTTTGCCGGTGTGGCGGCACGTGACAAGGCATAAGGTCAACACGGCTTAATTGACACTCTTTAGCAACAGCACGAGCGATGCTAATGTGGCCAAGATGCACGGGATCAAAAGTTCCACCAAGTAAATTAATTTGTTTAGTCATTTTGCGCCTGTTGCAAACTAAAGTTTTTTGCCACTGGTGTAATAAATAATAAGACTAAATGGCTCAAGGCAAGTTCGGTATTTATAAGTTGGCCACTTTTATATAAACGATCAAAGGCAGCTAACTCCAACAATAAAAAGTCTAACCATTTAGTCGATAATCGAGATAATGCCTGTTGATATTGTGGCTGGCGTTTTGGCC
Organism: Rheinheimera sp. MMS21-TC3; assembly: GCF_032229285.1. Lineage (NCBI taxonomy): Bacteria > Pseudomonadati > Pseudomonadota > Gammaproteobacteria > Chromatiales > Chromatiaceae > Rheinheimera > Rheinheimera sp. MMS21-TC3. The sequence goes on along the minus strand of NZ_CP135084.1, from coordinate 2,933,413 downwards.
AAATAGCTAATTGCTTAAAGGTTTGAGCCAGCGGTTGTTGACTTTGTTGCAGTTGTTGTAACTGACTTACTTCTTTATGTAATTGCCAAGCAATGATAATGGGCTCTACATCTTGTTGATACAAGCGTTGTAAACGATGTAAGGCTTCATCGGCTTGGCCAGCAAGCATAGCATCGATTAATTGAAACACAGTAAAATGTGAGTGATCAGCTAAAAACTGCTCTAAGGTGTTGGCATCGATGGTTTGTTTGATGTCGCTTAGGGCGAGCTTTTCAAGCTCTTGCCTTGCTGCTAGCAAGTTGCTGGCACAGTGGTGTTGTAATAAGGCGATAGCATCAGGTGTGAGCTGTAGCTGTAACTGACGAGCACGCTGATTCAGCCATTGTAAGCTTTGCCTATCATCTAATTGATAAATGCCTACTTGAACGGCTTGTGTTTGCAGCTGCTTAAACCAGACTAGCTTACTAACATCGTTAAGACTCCGCTCGCCATGAATTAATAACACCACATCTGGATTTAATAAACCAGGAAGCTGCTTTAGGCTATCATTTGCTACTGGGCTTAGTTTTTGCTGGACTAATTCCAGTTCAATTAAACGCCGCTCGGCAAAGAGTGACATAGCTTGTAATTCAGCTTCTAATTGCAGCCAATCAAATTGAGTATCGGCCTGTAAACTGATGCGTTCAGAGTAACCTTGGTTTTTAGCTGCTAAACGAACTGCGTCTATGGCCTCTAACTTTTGTAATGGCTCTTCACCAAAGATTAAATAGCAGCCGGCTAATGGCTGTTGTAAATGTGCTGCTAGTTGATTGACATACAGCTTTTGCATTAATGCAGCCGAGACAATTGACGAAGAATGCGGTTTGCCGCTTGTTCACGCAGCTCGCCTAACATCAGCTCTAACTCATTAGCTTTTGCCAAGGCTTGATTAGGGTCATCTTGATAATCACGAAATAACTCAAACTGGTAAAACTGAGTTTCAGTGTCAGACATGGTTAGGGCATAACTCACTTTATAAATTAGTTCATACTCGGCTACTTGACCGTTAGGAAATAACGATAAGGTGCGGCGCTCTAGCGAGTCGTTTACTAGCTGTAGCATAGGCGCATTTTGCTGAGCAGTATCCAGTAATTGCACTTTGTTATGCTGCAGCTTAGCGATGACTAATTGTGCCAGTTGTGAGTGGCGATCACTTTGAATGTGCATAGCTGGAAAATGGCTTAGCGGCAAATTGCCGCGCAAATGAAAACCGCAACTTGTTAGCAGTAAACTGCTAACAAGTATTAGTAAGCCTATACCGCGTGCCATCTTAGCCCACCACCAAGTTAAGCAGCTTGCCTGGCACATAGATAACTTTACGAATAGTCATACCGTCTAAATGACGACTCACGTTATCTTCTGCTTTGGCGCGATCTAGCACTGTATCTTGATCTGCACTTGCCGAGACAGTGACTTTACCACGTACTTTGCCATTAACTTGTACTACAACTAGTTTTTCGTCTTCAACTAAGGCACTAGGATCAGCAACTGGCCATTGGCTATGTTCTATAAGTTGAGTTTGACCAAGTTTTTTCCATAAATATTGCGCCACATGCGGGATCATTGGGTTAAGCATTTGCAAGGTTGCCAATAAGGCTTCTTGCATAACAGCCCGGTCTTGTTCTGTCGCTAAACTGGCTTTATGTAGCTTGTTCGATAACTCCATTACAGCAGCAATAGCGGTATTGAAAGTATAGCGACGGCCAATGTCGTCAGAGACTTTAGCAATGGTTTTATGTAGCTCACGGCGTAACACTTTTTGCTCTTGAGTCAGTGCAGCTAGATCAAGCTGGCCAACAGAGCCTGCTGTAATAAAGTTAGCAACTAAAGCATAGATACGTTTAATAAAACGGTGTGAGCCTTCTACTGCTGAGTCAGACCATTCTAGTGTTTGCTCTGGTGGTGCGGTAAACATCATAAATAAACGCACAGTATCAGCACCGTATTGGTCGATTACTTTTTGTGGATCAATACCGTTATTTTTCGATTTTGACATCTTGCTCATGCCAGCAGAAATAACCGGCTTGCCATCACGAGTATGTATTGCCGAAGTAATACGGCCTTTCTCATCACGTTCTATCGTAATATCTTGCGGTGAGAACCACTCTTTACCGCCATTTTCAGTTTCACGGTAGAAGGTTTCTGCTAGCACCATACCTTGACATAACAACTGCTTAAATGGCTCATCTGAGTTAACTAAGCCGACATCACGCAATAGTTTGTGGAAAAAACGGGCATACAATAAATGCATAATTGCATGCTCAATACCGCCGATATATTGATCAACCGGTAGCCAGTAATTGGCTTTGGTTGGATCAAGCATCACATCATCGCTATTTGGGCTACAGTAGCGGGCGTAGTACCAGCTAGATTCCATAAAGGTGTCGAAGGTATCTGTTTCATGGAAGGCTTCCATACCCTTATAGCTGGTTTTAGCCCATTCAGGGTCAGACTTAATAGGCGAAGTCACGCCATCCATTACAACATTTTCAGGTAAAATAACCGGTAGTTGGTCTTCAGGCACAGGCACTTGAGTACCATCAGCTAAATTTAGCATTGGAATAGGTGCGCCCCAATAACGCTGGCGCGACACACCCCAATCACGTAAGCGATAGTTAACTTTTATTTCGCCACGATTATCGGCTTTTAGCTTAGCGGCAATAGCACTAAAGGCTTGCTCGAAATCTAAACCATTAAATTCAGCAGAGTTAATTAAAATACCATGCTCGGTATAAGCTTCACTGCTAATATCTGTTGCGCTGTTATCTGCGGTGGTAATAACTTGCTTAATAGGTAAGCCATACTTACTTGCAAACTCATAGTCACGTTGGTCATGGGCGGGCACTGACATAACTGCGCCAGAGCCGTAGTCCATCAATACAAAATTAGCAACCCAAACAGGCACTTGTTCACCGGTTAAAGGATGAATAGCAAAGATACCGGTTGCGCAGCCTTTTTTATCTAAAGTAGCCAATTCTGCTTCGGCTAACTTGCCACCTTTACAGTCGGCAATAAAAGCAGCTAATTTAGGATTGTTTTCTGCAGCGGATAAAGCAAGCGGATGCTGGGCGGCAACGGCAACATAAGTTACACCATAGAGCGTATCTGGACGGGTGGTATAAACAGATAACTGCTGATCACTGTTGGCAATATCAAAATGGATTTCAACGCCTTCAGAGCGACCAATCCAGTTTTTTTGCATGGTTTTTACTTGCTCAGGCCAGCCGTCTAGCTGATCTAAGTCAGCTAAAAGTTCCTCAGCATAAGCGGTAATTTTAATAAACCATTGTGCTAATTCCCGTTGCTCTACTAAAGCGCCTGAACGCCAACCTCGGCCATCTATTACTTGTTCGTTTGCTAAAACGCATTGATCAACTGGATCCCAGTTTACTGTGGCCATTTTTTTATAAACTAAGCCTTTTTCGTATAGCTTAGTAAAGAACCATTGTTCCCATTTGTAATATTCTGGCTGACAAGTGGCAAACTCACGATCCCAATCATAACCAAAACCTAAGCGTTTTAGCTGATTGCGCATATAGTCTATATTTTCGTAAGTCCATTTAGCTGGCGCGGTTTTATTGTTAATTGCTGCGTTTTCTGCAGGTAAACCAAAGGCATCCCAACCCATAGGCTGCATAACATTTTTACCTTGCATGCGCTGGAAGCGGCTAACAACATCACCAATAGTGTAGTTACGGACATGGCCCATATGCAGGCGTCCGCTTGGGTAAGGAAACATAGACAAGCAGTAAAATTTTTCTTTAGTTTGGTCTTCTACCACTTTAAAAGCTTGGGTTTGCTCCCACTCTTGCTGCAGCTCAGTCTCAATCTGCTGTGGGTTGTATTGTTCTTGCATTAAGGTCATCCAGAAAATGGGGTTAATACAGCTGCTGGCATTGCAGCAAAAAGTGGCTATAGCATACCGCAGCAACGTATTGACAACAAGAACGGCATTGGCCTTGCTGGAGAATATCTAGGTGGCAAGGTTTTACTGTTTTAATGGTAGTGCAGCTGAATGTAATTATTTAGTAAAATATATTTTACTTAGTGTAAATGCAGCTGTTTAGTATTCAGTTATACTATAACCTATAGCAGATGCGTAGTTCTTAATAGGAGTTAAGTATGCAGAGCCTTAAACAGAAATATCAGCAATGGTTAACTGACTTTACCAATACGCTACAACAGGCAGAGCAACGTCAGCTGGACAATATGATTAACCTAGTTGAGCAATTAAAAGCCTATATTAAAGCAGGGCAAGACTTAAGTGTTTATGAAACGGACTTATTTATTGAAACCTTAAAGCGGCAGTGGCAAGAGCATGCAGATGCTGAAGATGCACCGGATACAGTGCCCTCTTTTTGGCCAGAGGCCTTGTGGCAAGCACTAAGCGCTATTACGGATAAAAGCCAAGTAGAGTGGCAAGAATTAGCTCAAGATTTTAAACATAAAGGCATTTATCATCAAGGTGAAGTTGTTGGTATGGCTAGGTATCGTTGTACTAATTGCTTGCAGCATATTGATTATACTCATCCCTCTGAATTGGTAGCTTGTACCCAATGTGGTGGAATACAGTTTCATCGTGAAGGTTTACCTGTTTAGTAAGTGGCGAGCAGCGCGGTAATTTGCTAGAATTCGCGCCAATTTTACCGGCCTAAGTAGTCAGTATGCTCAATTATTTAAAACAACATTGGTTTTCTAACCTACGAGGCGATGTGCTTGCCGCTTTAGTGGTGTCATTAGCTTTGATCCCAGAAGCGATTGCTTTTTCGATTATTGCTGGCGTTGACCCTAAAGTGGGTTTATATGCTTCTTTTTGTATTGCTGTTATAACAGCATTTGCTGGCGGTCGGCCTGCTATGATTTCTGCAGCTACTGGCGCTATGGCGTTAGTAATGGTGACCTTAGTTCGTGAGCATGGTTTGCAATACTTGCTAGCGGCGACCTTGCTAACAGGTGTGCTGCAAGTAGTGTTTGGTATTTTTAAACTTGGCGATCTAATGCGCTTTGTTTCCCGTTCAGTGGTGACAGGTTTTGTTAATGCGTTAGCTATTTTAATTTTTATGGCGCAAATGCCAGAATTAGTTGGCCAGCATGGCAGCACTATGGTGTATGGCATGACAGCTTTAGGTCTATTCATTATTTATTTATTTCCTTATATAACCAAAAAAATTCCATCACCTTTAGTCTGCATTATCGTTTTAACCTCTATTGCTTTGTATTTTGGCATCGATATCCGCACTGTAGCGGATATGGGCGAGTTACCTGACACTCTGCCAATATTCTTATGGCCAGATGTTCCTCTTAATTTAGATACTTTAATGATTATCTTGCCTTACGCTTTAGCTTTAGCCGTGGTAGGTATTTTAGAATCGTTAATGACGGCGACTATTATTGACGACTTAACTGACACTAGCAGTAACAAAAACCGTGAATGTGTTGGCCAAGGTGTAGCCAATATAGGCTCTGGTTTAATAGGAGGTATGGCTGGTTGTGCCATGATAGGCCAATCGGTTATCAACGTGAAGTCAGGTGGCCGTACTCGGCTATCAACACTATTAGCCGGTATATTTTTGTTAATTATGGTGGTTTTTCTGGATGCTTGGGTCGGCATGATCCCTATGGCTGCCCTAGTCGCTATTATGATTATGGTATCTATAGGTACTTTTAGCTGGTCATCCATAAAAGATATTAAAACTAATCCCAAAAGCTCTAGCGTTGTGATGTTAGCCACCGTTGTTGTGACAGTATTTACTCATAATCTAGCCTATGGCGTTTTTGTCGGCGTTTTACTGAGTGCGCTATTTTTTGCCAGTAAAGTTGGCCAAATTATGTTTATCAGTTCTAACTTGTCAGCAGACAAGCAACAGCGTAGTTACCAAGTTGTTGGCCAAGTGTTCTTTACTTCTGCCGAACAGTTTGTTGCTGGCTTTGATTTTAAAGAGGCGCTAGAAAAAGTCACTATAGATCTAAGCCAAGCTCACTTTTGGGATATTACTGCTATTAGTTCTTTAGATAAAGTGGTGACTAAATTTCGTCGCGAAGGCACAGAAGTTGAGTTGTTAGGCTTGAATGAAGCCAGTGCCACTTTAGTGGATAAGTTCTCAGCGCTTAATCAAGATGAGATGGCTAAAATAATTAATCATTAATGGGTTGGCAGGAGCAAGTTATGAAAAAAAGAATTATGGCATGTATCGATGCTTCACCTTATGCAGAAGCAATATGTGAATATGCGGTTTGGGCTGCCAATAAATTACAAGCCCCTATGTCGGTTATTCATGTATTAGATAAAGCCCTACATACACAGACTCCAGATTTAAGTGGCAGCATTGGCTTAGGTTCGCAAGAGTTGTTATTACAACAGCTGGCCGAATTAGATGAAAAGCATGGCAAATTAGCTATGGAGCGGGGCCGGCATATCTTAGATGCAGCGGCTGAACGGGCTGAGCAGGCTGGTGTGGCTGATGTTGATCAACGCTTGCGTCATGGTCAGCTAGTGGAAACTTTAGTGGCTATGCAAGATGAGACGCGGTTAGTTGTAATGGGTAAACGTGGCTTTAGCAGTGCTGAAGAACATGGCCATATTGGTTTACATGTTGAGCGCGTTATCCGCAGTATTAGTTCCCCAATTTTACTTACTCAGCAGCGTTATGTAGAGCCAAAACGTATTATGCTGGCTTTTGATGGTAGTGCTACTGCTGAAAAATGTTTAACAATTTTAGCCAATGGCTCTTTTGCTAAAGGCTTACCTGTGCATATAGTGATGGCTGGTGATAAAAATGAAGAAAACAAGCATTGCTTAGCCGCGGCTATATTGCAGTTAGAGCAGGCCGGCTTTACAACCCAAAGTGCCATAGTTGAAGGTGATCCTGAAACGGTGCTAAATGAATATCAGCAACGACATAATATTGACATGATGGTGATGGGGGCTTATGGCCACTCTAGGATTAGGCAATTTATCGTTGGCAGCACAACTACCGGCATGATTTGTAATGCTAAGTGCTCTTTACTTATTCTACGTTAATATTTCGAGTGTTCTTTGCTGGTATTTTACAGTTTTTACTAAAGCGCTAAGGTGCAGATTTTATCATGAACATACAAAAATATTTACTGATACTAGTTGGATTATTCTGTTGCTATACCCCTGAGGCTTATGCCAGCGTAGGCAGTTTAAATTTAACCGCTAGTTTAACCGGCATAACGGCCTTAGTAATATTTGTTGTTGCTTAAGCTTTAGTCATGGTAGAAGAAAAAATCCATCTGCGTAAATCTAAGCCTGTGCTAGTAGCTGCAGGTTTAATTTGGGCAATGATTGGTTGGCAATATGTTCAAGTAGGCTTTTCTGAACAATCTACCGCCGCTTTTCGCCATACTTTGCTAGAATTTGCTGAGCTAATGCTGTTCTTGCTGGTTGCTATGACCTATATCAATGCCTTAGAAGAGCGCCGCTTATTTGATGTGTTACGTAGTTGGATGGTACGTAAAGGCTTTAGTTATCGCCAATTATTTTGGTTGACGGGTGGCTTAGCCTTTTTTATATCACCTATCGCAGATAACTTAACGACAGCCTTGTTAATGTGTGCAGTGGTAATGAAAGTTGCCGAAGGTGATAAGCGCTTTATTAACTTGTGTTGTATTAATATTGTTATTGCTGCCAACGCGGGTGGTGCTTTTAGTCCTTTTGGTGACATAACCACTTTGATGGTTTGGCAAGCCGGAGTATTAAATTTTGCTGAATTTTTAGTGTTATTTGTGCCAGCTGCAGTTAACTATTTAATTCCTGCCCTTGTTATGAGTTACTTTATTGAAAACCGTAAACCAACTGGTGCTGAAGATAATATTGAATTAAAACGTGGTGCCTTAAGAATAGTGACTTTGTTTTTATTTACTATTGCTACTGCTGTTGCCTACCATACTGTTTTAGATTTACCACCAGTGCTGGGTATGATGACAGGTTTAGGTTATTTGCAATTTTTTGGTTATTTTTTACGGGTAAGTTTACCTGGCTCTTTAGCCCGAAAAAGAGCCATGGCCGAGCGTGTTGGCGATGAGCAGCGTTTGCGTTCTTTAGGCCAAGTTGTGCCTTTTGATGTCTTTAACCGTGTGGCACGCGCTGAGTGGGATACTTTACTGTTTTTCTATGGTGTAGTTATGTGTGTCGGCGGCTTAGGCTTCATGGGCTATTTAAGCATGATGTCAGATCTACTTTATACCCAATGGGATGCGACTTCTGCTAACGTAGCTTTAGGCATGATTTCAGCGGTTGTGGATAATATTCCAGTAATGTTTGCGGTGTTAACTATGCATCCTGAGATGGCTCACGGTCAGTGGTTACTTATTACCCTAACAGCAGGTGTGGGGGCAGCTTGTTGTCTATTGGTTCGGCTGCGGGCGTGGCACTAATGGGACAGGCTCGGGGTTATTATACTTTTATGGGCCACTTAAAATGGGCACCGGTTATCTTTTTAGGTTATGTTGCCAGCATTTATACCCACCTTTGGTTAAATAGTGCATATTTTTAACTAATTTACTTATCTAGTCCGGGTATTCTCGGCCAGATGTTTTATAATAGGCTGCCGAATTTGTTGGCCGTCTTTTTTTAAACTGAGGGTAACTTTGTGAAACAGTCTTGGCTGTATCTGCTGCTGTGTAGCTTATTTTCTCCAGCAGCGTTCGCTGCAACGGGAACATTAAATCTAACCACCTCCTTTATTGGTATTTCATCTTTAGTCTTGTTTTTTTTAGCCTATATGTTGGTAATGGCTGAAGAAAAAATTCACTTACGAAAATCTAAGCCGGTACTAGTCGCAGCAGGTATTACCTGGGTATTAATTGCCTGGAAATATATGCAAGCAGGTTTGCCTGGTGTTGCTGCAGAAGCTTTTCGCCATACTTTATTAGAGTTCTCTGAGTTAATGCTATTTTTATTAGTAGCGATGACTTACATCAATGCCCTTGAAGAGCGCCGCTTATTTGATGCTTTGCGAGCTTGGATGATCCGCCGAGGTTTTAGTTATCGCAGTTTATTTTGGATCAGTGGTGTGCTGGCTTTTGTAATTTCATCTTTTGCTAATAACATGACAACAGCCATGTTAATGTGTGCAGTAGTAATGAAAGTGGCCGAAGGTGATAAGCGCTTTATCAACCTAACCTGTGTCAATATTGTTATTGCAGCTAATGCTGGTGGCGCTTTTATTCCTTTTGGTGATATTACCACTTTAATGGTATGGCAAGCTGGTATCGTTACCTTTACAGAGTTTTTAAGCTTATTTGTGCCGTCGGTAGTTAACTACTTGGTGCCAGCCATCATTATGAGTTTCTTTGTTGAAAATCGTTTCCCAGCTGCACAAAAAGAAGACGTGGAATTAAAGCGGGGAGCTTTGCGTATTCTTACCTTGTTTTTATTCACTATTGCCTCGGCAGTAATTTGTCATTCTTGGTTAGATTTGCCACCAGTACTGGGCATGATGACAGGTTTAGGTTATTTACAATTTTTTGGTTATTTTTTGCGGGTCAGCTTACCTGGCTCTTTAGCCCGTAAAAAAGCTATGGCGGAGCGGGTTGGTGATGAAGAGCGGTTGCGCTCTTTAGGTCAAGTTGTGCCCTTTGATGTGTTTAGCCGTGTAGCACGTGCCGAGTGGGATACCTTATTATTTTTCTATGGTGTAGTAATGTGTGTTGGAGGCTTGGGCTATATTGGCTATTTAGAGCTGTTATCCACCACTCTTTATGGCAGTGGTAATGCCACTTTAGCCAACGTGGTTTTGGGCTTAATGTCATCAGTAGTAGATAATATTCCAGTAATGTTTGCGGTGTTAACTATGGAACCGGTAATGTCGCATGGTCAGTGGCTACTAATTACTTTAACCGCAGGTGTAGGCGGTAGCTTGTTATCGATTGGATCAGCTGCTGGCGTGGCACTTATGGGGCAAGCGCGTGGTTACTATACCTTTATGGGCCATTTAAAATGGACACCGGTTATTTTATTAGGTTATGCAGCTAGTGTGGCAACGCATTTGTGGTTAAATGCTGATTTGTTTCATATTGTTAGCGGGACTAAATAATTAATACCCAAATTATCAAAATAGTATTACTAGTCAGCTGATTTAAATAGCTGACTAGTAATAGGGAGAAGATTATGTCGAAAAAAGTATATTGCATTGCACAGTTTTTGCCAAAGCCCGGTCAAGAGGCTGCTCTGTTTAAGGTACTACAAGCTTTAGAGCCTAATACTGTGCGCGAAGACGGTTGTTTACAATATCGTGTTACGCGGCACATTAGCAGCCCTTTTGCACCTGGGAACAGCTTTCCAATCGCTTTTAATGAAATATGGGCCGACATGGCTAGCTTTGAAGCTCATTGCCAGCGTGAAGAAATTAAGCAGTTTTTTGCTAAGTACTGCACTGCTGAAGACGGTTTAGCTGCAGATTGGAATGTCTGTATTTATACTGATGAGCCTGAAAACTATGATGCACCAAAGCTAATGCTTTAAGTTAGATTTTAGCTAAAGCAGATAGAATATTCTGTATTAAGTACTAAAACGTAAATTCGCTAACAGTTTTTGCGATAACAAATTTAAATCTGCTGCTTCACGGCTGACAATAACGAGATTAGCCTGTGCCATAGCAAGCTCAATGCCTTGATAATCAGCATCAGAAAAGTGCTGATTATTATTGAGCTTAGTTTCTTTAGGTACAATAAAAACGGTGGCGTAGCCTGTACTAGTTCTAATTGCCAAGTGCAATGAGCGCACGCCTTTAAAGTGGCAAAAGCGGGCATAAATAATATCATCAGACCAATTCTCTAAGCTGGCATTAAAACTAGCCAGTTTGCTATTAACATCACTTAATGATTGTTGCGCCAAATGACTATTAACAAAATCGACCTCGTTATGGATATGGGCTAAGGCATGCTCGGCCATACTGCTTGGCGTATAGTGCTTATAGATAACAGCGCTAATAAGTGAGAGTGCGACAAAAGATGCGGCTATAGCTAAGTGAGTAAGCCAAGTTGTTTTTGCTATTGGTTGATTAGGGATTTGGAGTAACTCGGTACTTACCTCTGCAGGTAACGGCAACTTAAGAGCTTGTTGCAGCGCCTGGTCTTGTAGGCGAATGTTTGATACAAAGCTTTTAAATTCAGCATCTTGCTGCATTAAATTAATAACTTGCGGATGAGTGCTATTTGGATTTTGCAGAACTTCCTGCTCTAGTTGCTGGCGTAGTTTAAAATTATTCAAAACTATCCTCCACAGAGTTAGTGTTTGATAGTAGGCTGCGCAATTTATTGCGGGCACGAAATAACCGAGTATTAACGGTGTTAACATTGAGATCGAGTAATTTAGCAATTTCATTACTACTAAAACCTGCTAATACTTGTAAGATTAATGGCTCACGATAATCTAGGGGTAACTGGCTTATTTTACTTCTTAGTTTTTCATTATCGTAGACTTGGCCAGCACTGAGAGCCGAGCTATCTATTAGCGAGTCTTGTTCAGTATCGTCATAGTCGAACTGCTTACGTTCAAACCGCCGTGCATTTTCTCGCCTTAAGATAGTAAATAACCAAGCTTTAGTAGCTTTAGGATCTAATAAACTATCTAAGCTTTTCCAAGCGCGTAGATAAGTTTCTTGTACTATATCTTTAGTAGTATCAGGATCTTTGCATAGCCAAAGCGCATAGCGATACAAGTCGGCATGATAGTGTTTCACTAGTAACTCATAGCGTTGTTGCTTAGATTTTTTAAAGCCTAAGACTGTGGCTAATTTAGCCTTTTTCGCTGCTATATATTTTGAAACGGTCATACTACTTTTTTGCGAAGAGTTTTCAATACCTTGTAGCTTAGCGGTATTTAGGTTCAAAGAACATGCTTTGCTATTACTCATGCTTTGTTTAGCCACCTATATGCAGACATTATTATCCTAGTTAATAAAGTTAAGCTTCAAGATGATAAGAAAGGTTTAAAGCAGAAAATATTTCGGGCTTTAGAAAAGAAAGTTAGTGAACTCGATATTGGCGACAAAAGAAGTCAATCACTGCATCAGCATCTAAGTTACTAAAACGGACTTTTTTATTAGCAATAATAGCTTGGCCTAAGGTATACAGTGTATGTTCTAGCGGAACACCTGTGGGGCGCTGTAATTTGTGGGCTGCAAATAAGAAGTTTAAGGCAGTAGAGGCGTAAGACTTATTGGGCGCCATGGCAACTAAATCTAACTCGTGCAAACGAACGCCAAGATTACGTATTTTTTGTAAACGGTTAGTTTCACTCATGGCAGTTCACTTTTAGTTAGGCTAGATACTAACTATATCGACTTTTATTCTAAATTCTTTAATCATTTCTTAAAATAGCTCAGCACAGGGCTCAGGGTTTTTGTTAGTATAGCCATTAGAAACGCAGTTAATACTAAGGCACTACATGACCAACACTGTTCATCCTTTATCACTGTCAGCCGAGCAGCTGGCGCCACATTTTTCGCAAGCGCTTATTACCCAGGCGTTAAGCCATCAGCAGCTAAAAGCTGGTTTTATTGGTCAGGAGCGAGCTAAAACGGCGTTAGACTTTGCCATTGGCATGGATATGCCTGGCTATAATCTTTATGTGATGGGTGAACCAGCACTAGGTCGCTTTACCTTAGTGCAAGACATTTTAAAACAGGCTGCTGCGCAAAAGCCAACTCCAGATGAGTGGTGTTACTTAAATAATTTTGACGATGAGCGTGTGCCCAGTGTGTTACGTTTGTCGCCTGGTGAGGGTAAGACCTTAGTTAAAAAACTTGAAGCGTTGATTGATGACTTACTAGGGACTTTTCCGGCAGCTTTTGATAACCCAGGATTTCAGCGCAAGAAAAAGACCATCGCCAGAGATTTTGATCAAAAATATGATAAAGCTATAGCAAAGGTTGAAAAAGAAGCCTTAGCTAAGCAGGTATTATTGGTTGAAGATAATGGTGGCGTAGGTTTTTCACCTATTATCGATGGCAAGCCGGTTAATGATCAGGAATCAGCCAATTTAACCGAACAACAACGGCAGCAGTTTTATGACGCAGTTACAGAATTAGAAACAACATTACATGAGCAGTTATTAGAGCTACCAAAATGGAAAAGAGAGCTGTCTGAACAACAGCGCGATTTACGTAAAGATACCATAGAGCAAGCTATTAAACCCATGCTAAAGCAATTAGAGCATGATTACAGTTCTCAACTTGGTGTACAGCGCTATATTAGGGAAATGCGTAGTCATTTAATTAAGGCTGTTTTAGAGTTTTTACCAGATGAATCTGATGCTGAAAAACAAGAAGAAAGTGACAATAGAGAGTTTTTTATTGAAGAGTTTGTGCCCAATGTTTTAGTGCATTTTGAGCAAATGTCAGGTGCACCTATTATTTTTGAGCCAAACCCTAGTTATGGTAACTTATTTGGTCGAGTTGAATATAATTCTGCTGGAAACTCGTTATATACCAACTCAAGGATGATCCGACCGGGTGCTTTACATAGAGCTAATGGTGGTTATCTTATTTTGGATGCTGATCGCTTATTAACCCAGCCAGCGGTATGGGACGCCTTAAAGCAGGCGTTAAAGTCAGGTGAGCTCCTTATAGATACGCTGAGTGATCATGCTGTAACTAACTCGACTATTATTACTCCTAAAGCAATCCCATTAAATGTGAAAGTGGTACTGCTAGGCTCGCGTGATTTGTATTATTTAATTCAAGATGTTGATGAAGAGTTTAATGAGTTATTTCGGGTACTAGCAGATTTTGAATATTATCTACCTTTTACCGAACACACTGTTAGTAATATGGCGCTACAAATTATAGAGCAAATGCGGCAGTTACATATTAATGACCTAAGTAGTGGCGGTTTAACCCAGTTATTGCACTTTAGCTTTCGCCAAGCCGAACATCAGCAAAAATTATCGGCTCGTTTTGCTGATGTATTAGAGCTTGTTCGAGAAGCCTGTTTTTATGCTAATCAGCAACAACAAAAAACCTTAACAGCAGAGCATGTATTACAAGCATTGCGGGGCAAGCAATATCGTACAGGTCGTATTAGTGAAGGTTTTTTAGAAGATATTCAAGAAGGCCATATCTTAATTGATACCTCGGGCATGGCTGTGGGTAAAGTGAATGGTTTAACAGTGTTAGAGATAGGCGATACGGCTTTTGGTACACCAGCTCGGATTAGTGCAACGGTATTTGCTGGCTCTAGTGGCATAGTAGATATTGAACGTGAAGTTGAGCTAGGTAAGGCGATTCACTCCAAAGGAGTATTACTATTAACCGGTTATTTAGGCGCTAAGTATGCGCGGAACTTCCCGCTTACTTTATCGGCTAATATCGCTATGGAGCAATCTTATGGCCATATCGATGGTGACAGTGCGGCTTTAGCTGAAATATGTGTATTACTGTCTGCTATTACTGATATTCCTTTAAAACAAAGCTTAGCTATTACTGGCTCGATCAACCAACATGGTCAAGTGCAGGCTATTGGTGGTGTAAATGAAAAAATCGAAGGTTATTTTCGCTTATGCCAAAGTCGCGGTTTAACGGGTGAACAAGGTGTTATTATTCCGGCAAGTAATCAAATTAATTTGGTGCTTAACGATGAAGTAATAAATGCGGTTCAGCAGCAGCAGTTTCATATTTATGCGGTAAAAACCGTAGACGAAGCCTTAGCATTATTAACTGGTCTTGATGTGGGTGTGGTTAATCGTCGTGGCCAATATCCAAAGAGATCGGTGAACAGTAAAGTACTAGCTAGGCTAGAACAAATAGCCGAAATTGTTAATGGTAGCCTAGACGATTAAACTTGTTCAAATGCCGGTAGGTATTGCACTGTACCGCTGGCATTTTTCATTGCATTGGCTTTAAGTTCTAATAACATAAAAACCTCATCGGCAACTTGCCAAGGGCAACTAATTGCAAAATTACTTGCGGGGGTAAAGCCGAACTTAGGGTAATAGTCAGCATGACCTAAGACAACAACTGCCGCTACGCCTTGCTGATAACAGGCTTCTAAGCCGGCGCGAACCAAAGCAGAGCCTATACCATGTTGTTGCAATACCTTGGATACCACCATAGGAGCTAATGCCATCATTTTTATCTGTTTAGCGTTAGCTAATTGCACCGGAGAGAACATGATATGGCCAACAATTTTGCCATGCTG
This sequence comes from Rheinheimera sp. MMS21-TC3, assembly GCF_032229285.1. Lineage (NCBI taxonomy): Bacteria > Pseudomonadati > Pseudomonadota > Gammaproteobacteria > Chromatiales > Chromatiaceae > Rheinheimera > Rheinheimera sp. MMS21-TC3. Next base: position 2,918,209 of record NZ_CP135084.1, on the reverse strand, counting down.
TTCAGCAACTAATGAAATATAATTGGCAGCTTGCTGCCGTAATTTATCATTAAGCTTAGCTTCCTCGTCAGCGTTAAATACAGCTTTAGTTAAGGCCGCTACATCAGGCCAATCTTGTGCTGTTTCTGGTCTTACGTGGGTATCATAACCAAGAGAATGCCAAGTAATATTTCGGCGGCGTTGCAGCGTTTTACTAATGTTATGTAGTAGCGTCATTAGAAATCCCAACGGACTAATAGCTTAGCTTAATATAACTTAGTTTACCTTAGTCTGGCTTGTTAACAAGTTTCTTTGTTGCCTACGGCTAGCTAGAATAAATATAAAAATAGCCAAACAGCTAATTCGCAGTGGCCAGTCGCGCCAAACTAGGTAAGGTGTGCTGCCTGTTGTTAATTGGATGCGGTCTTCTAGCACAGTATCGGTAAATTGCGCAGCACGTTGTTGCACTTGGCCACTAGCATTTATAGTAGCTGTGACACCAGTATTGGTTGCGCGTACCAGTGGCCGACCAAATTCTAAAGCACGCATTTGCGCTATTTGTAAATGCTGCTGCGGGCCAATGCTGTCACCAAACCAAGCATCATTGCTAACGGTTAATAGAATTTGGGTTTCCGGAGTAAAATTAGCAGCAATTTGGTGCGGAAAAGCAATTTCAAAACATATTGCCGGTAATAAAAAATAACCATTTGCTTGTAAATTAGGTTGGATATAGGCGCCACGGCTAAATGAGCTCATAGGCAAATTAAAAATAGGAGCTAAAGTGCGCAGCCAGTTCTCAAAAGGTACAAACTCACCTATAGGCAATAAGTGATGCTTACTATATCTATTGGCGTGTCCATAGTGATAATCACCTGTTGTAGCTTCCTTACTACGTTTACCTAGTACTATTAGATTATTCCAAGCTTCACCACTACTAGGGTGATAATCGAGTATACCGCTTATAACAGCCGTATTTTGATAGAAGGCAGCATGATTTAGATTGTCTAAATAGGCATTAGCTAAATGCTCAAGCTTTGGGATAGCGGCTTCTGGCCAAATAATAAGGTCAGCTTGGAAGTGCGGTCGAGTTAGCTCTAGATATTTCACCATAGTTGGCCACTCTTGCTCTGAGTTCCAACGTAACTCTTGTTTTATATTACCTTGTACTAACAGGACTGATAGGGATTCAGCAGTATTTTGCCAGCCTTTAAAAGGTTGCAATAATGGGCTAATAACAAACAAGAATCCAGCAACTAGAATATAGCTATAGCGAGAAATTACTGCTTGTTGCGTGAGTGATTGAGCGAGCGAAGCGGCCGAAAAAGCTAATAAAAAGCTAATACCTGTTTCACCAATAAGCGGTGCATAATAGATTAAGCCAGCACTGGTTTGGCTGTAACCCAGAGATAACCAAGGGAAGCCAGTTAACAACCAGCTACGTAACCATTCAGCTAAGGTCCAGCTGGCAGCAAATAATAGCGGCATATATTTAGCTAGCTTTAAGCGTTGTGTTAACCAAGCAGCAAAGGCGGGAAATAAAGCTAAATAACTCACCAATAACAACATTAAGGCTAAACTGGCGATAAGCGGTATACCGCCAAAGTCGGCAATGCTGACATGGACCCAGCTAACACCTAAGCCAAACCAGCCTAAACCATAACTAAAGCCATATAAGGCAGCTTGGCGAGCAGTACTAGCCTGCTGAATACAGTAAGCCAGTACTGCTAAGCTAAATATGGGCAGCCACCATAGGGTATAAGGGGCAAAAGCTAGGGTGTTAACACCGCCACTTATAATCAGCAGCAAATAACGGCTAAGGCTAGTGTTAACGTTAAACAAGCTTAGTCCTCATCTTCAGCGTTATTATCTTTTGCACAGTTAACTTGTAACTGAACTAAACGCCTACTGTTAGATTTGGTAACTTTAAAAGTCAAACCTTGTAGCTCTATGCTCTCACCTTTTTCTGGCATATGGCCAAAAGCATGTAGCACTATACCCCCTATAGTGTCGGCATCTTCTTCGTCAAAGTTGGTTTGGAATGACTCGTTAAACTCATCTACTGGGGTTAAAGCACTAACTTTAAATACATGGGTGGCCATACGTTTAATGTCATGCTCTTCCTCTAAATCGTGCTCGTCTTCAATCTCACCAACAATTTGCTCTAATATATCTTCAATGGTGACTAAGCCTGATACACCGCCATACTCATCGACTACAATAGCCATATGATAGCGTTTCTGTCGGAATTCTTTTAACAGCGCATCTACTCGTTTACTTTCAGGGATAATAACAGCAGGGCGCAGTAGATCACGTAAATTCCACTCGGACTTATTAGGGTCTAAGGTGTATTGCAGAATATCTTTTACCAGTAAAATACCTTCAATGTGATCTTTATCTTCATTGACGATAGGGTAGCGGCTGTGATTGTTCTCATTTAAAATGGGCAATAATTGCTCTATGCTGTGATCAATATCGACGGTGGCCATTTGTGAGCGTGGGATCATAATATCACGGGCCCGCATACTGGACACATCAAGTACACCATCAAGCATACCTTTAGTATCGTTATCAATTAAATTGCGTACTTCTGCTTCAGCAATAATATCTTGTAAGTCTGAAATATCCTGAGGTTCTGCGGAAAAAACACTAGCAATGCGCTCTAGCCAAGATTTCCCGTTAGAACCGCGACTAGAGTGGGGGTTGTCGTCACTCATCAGTGAACTGGTGCTCCAAATAAATAAAAGAAACTATTCGTTATCCAACAAATAGGGGTTGGTAAAGCCAAGCTGCTGCAGAAGTAAAATCTCTTCTGATTCCATTTCTTCTGCATCATCATCATTTATATGGTCAAAACCAAGTAAATGCAAGCTACCGTGAATGATCATATGCGCCCAATGCGCAGTTAAGCTTTTTCCTTGTTGTTTAGCTTCAGCTGCGACAACAGGTGCACTGATCACTAAATCCCCTAATAAGGCGAGTTCAAGACCAGGCGGACATTGAAATGGAAAGCTTAATACGTTAGTGGGCTTATCTTTACCACGGTACTGCATATTTAGTTGCTGACTTTCAGTATTATCAACAATGCGTACTGTTACCTCTGCTTCAGCCTGAAATGGCAGTATTGCTGTTTCTAACCATAATTGAATTTCGCTAACTGTGGGCAGATTTGCTTCCGCACTCGCCAACTGTAAGTCTAAGGTTATAGCCATTAACGTTGCTCACCTTCATTAGCTGCTAATTTAGCCGCTTCATGGGCTTCATAAGCCATAACAATACTTTGCACTACGGGATGGCGAACAACATCTTTAGCATTAAAGTAATTTAAACTAATTTCTTTAACGTCGGCTAAAACATCAATAGCATGTTTTAAACCAGAATATTGGCCACGCGGCAAGTCTACTTGGGTAATGTCGCCAGTGATTATAGCTTTAGAGCTAAAACCAATACGGGTGAGAAACATTTTCATCTGTTCCATAGTGGTATTTTGGCTTTCGTCCAAAATAATAAAAGCATCACTTAAAGTACGGCCGCGCATATAAGCTAGCGGGGCAATTTCAATAATACCCCGCTCTAACAGCTTCTCAACTTTCTCAAAGCCTAGCATGTCAAAAAGAGCATCATATAAAGGCCGTAAGTAAGGATCGACTTTTTGCGCTAAATCACCTGGTAAAAAGCCTAATTTTTCACCGGCTTCGACAGCCGGTCGGGTTAACACTATCCGCTTTACCATATCGCGCTCTAAAGCATCGACTGCACAAGCTACGGCTAAGTAAGTTTTACCGGTACCTGCAGGGCCAATGCCAAAGCAAACATCGTGGCTTAAAATATTGCTAACGTAATGTGCTTGGTTTGGATTTCGGGGTTTTATTAAACCTTTTTTAGTTTTTAAACTAAAAGGGCGTAGTTCGGATATATCGGATTGATAGCTGATATCGTAATTCTCGTTGATAGTTAAATGCACCTGTTCAGGAGTTAAGGCTGTATTTGGCTGTAGTGCCGTTTGTGTATACAGTTGTTGTATAATATCAAGGGCAGCAGCCGTATTATCTTCAGGCCCTGTTACTTTTATTTGATTATCGCGATAACTAATTTGTACCTGTAAACGGCGTTCAATATGCTTTAAATTATCATCAAAAGGGCCGCATAAAGAAGTTAATCTCTGATTATCTGCAGGGGTTAAAGTTAATTCAGCGCTATGGGTAGTTAAAGTCAATGTTGGCTCTCAAACAATAAAGGAACAGTTTTAGCTGTTCCTTTTTAAGTTAAGGAATAAAAGTAGCGACACCAAGCTCATTAGTTGCATCTTTCATAGCTTGTTGCTTGGCTAAGATTTGCTGTGGCGGTGTATGACGGCGTAAGCCCATTTCAGCTTCAGTACGAATTAAATCACCACGTAATGAATTGCTAAAGACGTCAGTAATTTTAACGTCAACCAATTGGCCTATCATATCGGGTGAGCCTTCAAAATTGACTACTCGATTGTTTTCTGTACGACCAGTCAGTTCCATAATATTCTTTTTCGATGGTCCTTCAACTAAGATCCGTTGTTCAGAACCTAACATATTACGGGCAATCTTTAAGGCTTGCTGGTTAATACGATCTTGTAAAATATATAAACGCTGTTTTTTTGCCGCTTCTGTTACATCATCAGGTAAATCTGCCGCAGGTGTGCCAGGCCTTGCGCTATAAATAAAGCTAAAGCTCATATCAAAATCAATAGCTTTAATTAGATCCATAGTCGCTTCAAAATCGGCATCATCTTCACCTGGGAAGCCAATAATAAAGTCAGAAGACATACTTAAATTGGGCCGTATTTTTTTAAGCTTACGAATTTGCGATTTATATTCTAAAGCGGTATGGCCGCGTTTCATTAAGTTTAAAATACGATCTGAACCCGATTGTACTGGCAAGTGCAAGTGGTCAACTAACTCTGGCACATCGCGATATACTTCGATAATGTCATCAGTAAACTCAACTGGGTGTGAGGTCGTATAACGAATTCGGTCTATACCATCTATAGCAGCGACTAAACGTAATAATTCAGAAAAGTGACAGATTTGGCCGTCATGGGTGGCACCACGATAGCCGTTAACGTTTTGGCCTAATAAGTTAACCTCTCGTACACCTTGCTCAGCTAGCTGAGCAATTTCAAATAAAACGTCATCTAAAGGGCGACTAACTTCTTCGCCACGGGTGTAAGGTACGACACAAAAAGTACAGTATTTAGAGCAGCCTTCCATAATGGAAACAAAAGCTGTAGCGCCATTAGCCTTAGGCTCTGGTAGGCGGTCAAACTTCTCAATTTCAGGAAAAGAAACATCAACCACAGGAGATTTAGCGCCTCTTACCATATTAATCATTTCTGGCAAGCGGTGTAAGGTTTGCGGGCCAAAGACAATGTCTACATAAGGCGCCCGCTCACGAATTGCAGTCCCCTCTTGTGAAGCGACACAGCCACCGACACCAATGATTAGGTTTGGATTTTTTTCTTTAAGCGGCCGCCAACGTCCTAACTGGTGGAATACTTTCTCCTGCGCTTTTTCACGAATAGAGCAAGTGTTGAGTAATATAACATCTGCATCTTCTGCTTCTTCAGTCAGAATAAAGCCGTGTGTTGCGTCTAAGAGATCTGCCATTTTAGATGAATCATATTCGTTCATCTGACAGCCCCAAGTTTTAATGTGCAGCTTTTTGCCCATTGTGCGTTGTTACCTATATTATTACTGTAAAAATGGAACATATTTTATCTTGTTCGGCGCAGTGTTACCAGCGCTTGCACAGACTGTATTTAAAGTAATCTTTGCCGAGTACTAATATAACCGGCATAAAAAATAATTAAGACCCCTAATAACCAGCTCATCGTCACGGGCTCTTGCCAAAATATGTAGCCAAAAAAACCGGCAAAAATAACACTGCTATAGGTCCAAATACCTATATCACTAGCAGGGGCTAGGGCATAAGCTTTAGTCATAGCTAATTGCCCTATAGCGGCCAAAACTCCCATAGCAGCAAAAGCATACCAGACTGTTGCACTAAGCGGTTGCCAATAAAATGGTAGCGGTATAACGGAAATAACGGCGGTTAAAAATGAAAAATAAAACACAATTCTAACCGCTGGCTCAGTATCTGACATATAACGAATGGTGGTTTTAGTAATAGCGACCAAAAAAGCAGACGCTAAGGCGACAAAAACAATAACAGAAACATCACTTTCTACTACAGGTAGCGCAAATACCACACCAATAAAACCTAAACCAATGCTAAATAAGGTTAATTTAGTGGGGCGCTCCTTAAGCCAAAAGTAAGCAATTAATGGCACAATAAATGGCGAAATTAATAATACCAGCATGCCTTGGGCTAGCGGCATTCTAGCCAAAACATAAAAAAAGCAATACATGGAGATAATGCCCGTTATTGAGCGAGCCAAATGTAAGTACCAGCGCTGGGTTTTTAATAATTTAAAACCATGCCGATATAAAAAAGGCAACATTAACAACAAGGCAAAAAAATTACGAAAAAAGACCACTTGCGCTTCTGAAGCCGTACCGCTAGTAAACTTAACTAAAGCGCCAATACCGGCAAAGCAGGCCTCTGCTAATAATAATAACAAGGCTCCACTGACTAATGGCGGCACAGCTGAACTCCAAATATATAAAGCAATAACCAGTATAACAGAGCTTAGATATATTCGGCATTATTAACTGAGTGTAGGCGTGACAACGGCTGCTATTCAGTCATTATGCTCGTCATTTAAAAACTGTAGTAGCTCAGCGCAAGGCATAGGTTTAGCAAAGTAAAAACCTTGAATTAATGCACAGTTACGCTTATTAAAAAATGCCAGTTGCTGCTCAGTTTCAACACCTTCAGCAATACAATACATGCCTAAGCTAGTGGCCATACTTAAAATTGCATCAATAATAGTTTCATCATTCACGTCGATGCCAATATCTTTGACAAAACTACGGTCAATTTTAATGCCATCAATAGGTAGCTCTTTTAAGTATTTTAAAGAAGAATAGCCCGTGCCAAAGTCATCTAGAGCCATTTTTATCCCCAGATCACTTAAAGCTTGCATAGTTTTAATGGCACTAGCATGGTCCCGCATTAGTGCGCTTTCTGTGACTTCATAACAAAGATATTTAGCAGAAAGTTGATGTTTATCTAGTAATAAACGGGTATGTTCAGCTAGTGCGGGTTGCTCTAAATGTTGGGTAGATAAATTGACCGATAAATAAACCCTATGCCCTTGATCATGCCAAGATTTTAAATCAGCTAAAGCACGATCTAACAGTTTTTTTGTCATATCAATAATTAAGCGTAACTCTTCAGCTAAAGGGATAAAATCAGCAGGAGAGATCATGCCATCTGCTGTTTGCCAGCGTAATAGCACCTCAGCACCAACAGCTTTACGGGTATTAATATCAATAATAGGCTGATAGACGTTAAAGAACTCATTTTGTTGTATAGCTTGTCGTAGTTGGGTTTCACGAGCTAGTTGCAAATGGGCTTTTTCGTTCATTTCCGCTGTAAAAAACTGAAAGTTATTACGGCCAGCGGCCTTAGCATGATACATGGCAACGTCAGCATGCTTTAATAGTTCAGTGCCGGTTATGGCATCTTGAGGATAAACCGCTATGCCAATACTGGGTGAAACGCCAACGCTGTGTGTACCTAATAACATAGGTTCACTAATAATCATTAACATTTTACGTGCTATATGGCTGATATTATCATCTGATTTATAGCCTTCTAATAAGACAACAAACTCATCACCGCCTAATCTGGCAACGCTGTCAGTTTCACGTAAAGCTTGGGTTAAACGTTGAGCCACTTTCTTTAACAGTAAGTCACCAATGTCATGGCCTAAGGAGTCATTAATTTGTTTAAAGCGATCTAAGTCAATAAAGCAAAGTGCTAATGATTTATTGGCTCGTTTAGCGTGGTCTATGCCGTGGTAAATGCGATCCATTAATAAAGCTCGGTTAGGTAAACCGGTTAATGAATCATAATTTGCTAAGTATCGTAGTTCTTCTTCTGCTAGTTTTTGCTCAGTAATATCGGTAAAAACTAAGACATAAAATGCTTTGTTTTCTTGTTCACCTACCACACTGACATTAATTAAAGTGGGCCGCTTGCAGCCATCAGGGGTTATTACGACTTCTTCACCTTGCCAATGCTGACCAATGGAAAGTTGCTTTAACAGCTTAGTATAATAACGTCGCCGACTTAAGCTAATGCCTAAGTGGTGAATTCGTGGTGTTGTAATATATTGTTCAATACTGCCAAAAGCAGTAGTGAAAGATTGGTTGGCAGCAACTAAGCGCTGCTGATTATCCATAATAACAACCCAGTCTCGAGTTTGCTGAAAAGCTTCGCCAAATAAACGGGCTTTTTCTGAAGTGGCACGGGTTTCAGTGATATTAGTAAAGGTTCCTAATACCCGTTGTATTTTATTATTGTGGGCTATTATTTCGGCTTTACCCATGACTCTAAACCAAAGCCAGTCACCGTTTTTATGGCGTAAGCGGTAAGTAAAATCAAAGCCAGCATCTGGATGTTGTAAAAAGCGTTGCCAAGCTGATTTAAAGTCCTCTAGGTCATCTGGGTGAATCAATCCAAGGTGTTGGTCTTGGCTAAGCTGTGGTTGGATTAAGCTATAGCCAAGGACAGATTGTACTTTAGAGGCATAAACTTCGTTGTTACTAGCTTGCCATTCCCATACCCCACTATCAACTGAGGCTAATGCTTGCTGCAACCTTTGCTCACTTTTTGCTACGTTTAAGTGGGCTTGCTTAACAACTTTTTGTTGCCTTAATCTAACGCTAATAACGATGTAAATTATAAGTAGTACCAATAAGCCGTAGCTAGTTAAAGCCCAACTTGCTAACCAGGGGGCCGGCTTTATATGGATATATAGCTGAGCCGGTTTACTTTCTCTGCCATTGAGTGGAGAGATAGCAGCAACATTGAATATATAGTTACCAGGGCTTAACTGTGGAAAGTTTACCTTGTTTTGGCTTTGTGCTGGAAATTCAATATTTTGTTTACCTTCTAGCCAATATCGATATTGCATTTTATGGGCATCACGAAAGTTCATACTACTAAAGTGCAGCTCAATGCCTAAGTCTTTATAGGAGAGATCTATTTGTTTTTGGTTTAAGTTACCTTCAATATTGAGCTCATCGCCTGTTTGGGTTGATAATTTAGTAATAACTACTTTAGGTTGCTGTTCTTCTGTTATTAGCGCTGTTGGTTCAACAATAGTAATGCCTCGCATACTGCCATAGATTAAGCGACCATCTTTCATGGTGGTTGAAGCACCGCCATTATATTCGTGTGATATTAAGCCATCTTCTTTAGTAAAGTTTTCAATATGCAAGGTTTTTGGGTTTAGCCGAGAAAGACCCTGATGGGATGAATACCATATATAGCCTAAGTTATCTTTATGTAAGTCGTAAGCAATTTTGCTGTCAGAAAGCTTAGTTGGGCTATGCAGTAAATCTAAGTTATTGCCATCAAAACCTAAAATACCTAAGCCAATAAAGCCAATCCATAGCACATTATTATCATCTAGTTGCATAGTGGTTGCTGTTCGGCCTAATTGCGGCTGATAAGGCTGATGTTGATAAACTAAATCTAATTTTTGTTGTTTAAGATCATAAGTCCAAAGTTGATCGGCATCTGACAACAGTAATTGTTGACCATTTTTAATCTCGCCTAAAATAGCTCCGAAGTTTGCTGGGTTGATAGCAGCGGTTAGTTCTGGTTGTGCTAGTAGCTCATTAGTGGTTTGGTTATAGCGATAAAAATTATCTGAGGTAGCAAAGTAGATAAAATTCTTATAAGAATAAAAAAATCGTCTCGCTTGGCTTAATATTTTGCTATCTTCTGGGCTATTACTCGGTGCAGCTGACACCTGATTTAAAGGCAAATTAAAAACATTTAGACCTTCACTTGTTACTATCCACATTTTTTCCTTATCAATAGGAATGATTTTGCCAATAGTACTGCTATGAAATATTGTTTTTACATCATCATTAATTAAATACTGAGTGACTATTTTACTTTTTAGTTCAACATGGTTAAGCCCATTACTGGTTCCTACCCATACTGCATTATCTGAAGCCGGAGCCAGAGAATAGACTTTTTCATTGGATAAACTGTAGCCATTATTTGCTTGTTTAGAAACATGACTAAAAGCTTGACCACGATGATGCCAGTAATAAGCGCCATCATTTCTAGTAGCTAGCCAGTAACCGCCATATTCGTCTGCAGCAATATCAAGAATATTGTCATCAAATAAGCCAAGAGGACTATCAGTTAAACGTAGTATCTTTTTATAGGTATTTTTTACTGGATTAAAAGTAAGTAATCCGCGATCTGTTGCGATTAAAGCAAAATCATCTTGCCATATAATCTGCCAAATATTGTAGTCATTTATATGATGGATTGGCGTATAAGTTTGCTTTGTTTCAATATAGCTTTTTATGTCTTGTACACTAATGCTATATAGTCCATCCACAGCCCCTAACCACAATCTTTGTTGATGTAGCTGCAGATATTTAATATGTTTTTGATCTAGCTGTCTGTTTGGGGTGTCATGCAGCATATCAGGTGTTAAATGAGGTAAATGGGTAGCTAAACCGGTATTGAGATCAAGGTAATATAAGCCATTAAAGGTGGCGATAAAAACATTGTTATCAAGCACTAAGGCTGTTCTTAACCAACCATTAGGCATGCCAAGTTTTGTTAAACTAAATAGTGGCTTAACCACTAGGTCAGTTAGGTTAGTCGATACAAGAAATAAACTATCACTAACACTGACCAGTAGATGATCTTTATCATATTCTGATAATGAGATTATAAGAGGTAGCTGCTCTATGCCAGTAAATGCAGACATAGGGATGGCAAGTTCAAGTTGGCCAAGTTCTGGTTTAAATAAATAAATGCCGTTAGTTGCTGAAGCAGCCCAAATACGCTGCTCAGAGTCTTGCAGTACTGCTGAAAATGCCATTTCATTAAGAGGATATTGGGCAGTACTAATTTGTAAAACTTGGTTACTATCATAACGGTTAATACCGGCATCGGTCGCTAACCAAAGATAGCCTTCTTTATCAATTAATAAATCTCTAATTGAGCCTTGAGATAAGCCTTGATCTGGTGTCAGCGCTCTTAATAATGGTGCCGCAGAAGAATTTACAGCGGAAAAAGCTACGCAGAAACAGAAAAAAGTAAAGATAATGTTATGCCAATATTTCACTAGAACCTCTATGGTGAGTAGCTTAGTTTACTTTCTCTGTATTAAATAATCAGTGCGTCTAAACATACCTTGCTTAATATTAGCTTGTCTAGTTATTCCTTATAAACAACTTAGCCTATTAAATAGGTCGATCAGCGTAAATATATAAGTAAATTAGCTGCGATAACGAGCAGTAAAAGATACAGATGTAAAAAGTTAACCATACGTAATGCTATTATTATATCGGCAGCTGAAGGTGCATCTTTAGTATTAAATCTTTGCCGTAGTATTTTTTTCTGACTATAAAATGCTGGGCCACCAAGATCCCGCTTCAACGCAATACTGCTACAACTTAATAAGTAAAAGCTCCCCTTATTAAAAAACACTGGTTTTTGTTGGCAACTTTTAAAGCAACTTACTATGCCATATTGGATAGCAATAATAATACTGCTTAGTAATAAAGCAGGAAAAGCTAATAGATTGGCTAGTAATGAGGCCGGGCGGCCAAAAAAGTGAAATTGCTTAAGCTTTGGGTTCCATTGCCGTTGTAACTCTTGTAATAGCCTATAGCTTAATGCCGCTAAGCCGCCGCCGAGTAAAAAATAACCTAGAGTAGCAATAAATAGCTTACTACTTTGCAGTAAGACACTTTCGATAATAGCTTTACTTAACCCCATCACATTTACTTTATCAGTATCACGTAACAGTATTTTTGCAGCTTGTTGTCGCGCTAAAGACAGTTGTTTTTTTTGCAATAGTAAGCTGGTATCTACGGCCACTTTTGATTGAGCATGCCAGTCTAGACTGCAGTATAGTAGTAGTGCATCTAAAATTAAGGGCAGCTCAGAAAACTGATATAAAGCATAAAACAGGATTATACAGGGCAATAAGGCTACGGCTATAGCCAAACTACCTGATAATAGTTGCTGCTGTTTACTGCGCTGTAAATCTGGGTTCACTTTTTTGGCCAATTGCTGGGCAAAAAAGCGAAAGAAAGTTAGTGGATGGTAAGCGTCAGGTAGGGGAATTAGCCGTGACACTATCATCACGGCAATAAGTATTAGTGGATATGTAGGAACTGTAGTTAACCAGCTCATCTTATTAAAGTAGCCATTTATAAGCTTAGCGTTGCTAAATGGATAAGGAGTTGTTTGACCATAGCTGAGCTGTTTTTGGCTGCTACTTCTAAGTAAGCTTCAAAAGACTGCGGTGATTCTTTGCCAGCAATGTCACTTAGACTGCGTATAACAACAAAAGGAGTGTTGAGCATATAACAACTTTGGGCAATAGCGGCCCCTTCCATTTCTACCGCTAGCATAGTTGGAAACTGCTGACGCATTAGAGCGATCCGTTCTGGAGCACAAATAAAGCTATCACCGGTTGTGATTAAACCTTTTTTGGTTTTACAAAAACCTAAGCTAGCAATACTTTGCTCAGCTGCATTTACTAAAGAAGCATGAGGTATAAATGCTGCAGGCATTTGTGGCACTTGGCCTAGCTCATAGCCAAAAGCAGTAACATCAACGTCATGGTGGCGAACCTCACTACTGATAACTATATCACCAACATTGAGCTCAGGATCAAAACCGCCTGCTGAACCGGTATTAATAACTGCATTAGGTGCAAAGTGTTGGATCATTAATGTGGTGGCAACGGCACTAGCAACTTTACCTATACCTGATTGTACTAATACAACTCGGCAATTATTTAACTCACCAGTGTAAAATATACAGTTACCTAGCTGGGTGGTTTCTAGATGGAGTAGTTGCTGACGTAGTGTTGCAACCTCTTGCTCCATAGCGCCAATAATACCAATTAATTGCATCTTGCTGCCTCTATATTAAAAGCCAATAGTATAATGCGGCCAAGTTATAAAGTCCCAACTTTTGCATTGGCAAAGTTCAGGTGGCATTAATCTGCATCCGTTATTCTTAGATTATTGAAAACAAAATAGAATTAATTTTCTCCACAACAAAATTAATCTAACAGTTAATCTGAGGAGTTTTAACGATGAAGAAATCAATTATACTTGCCGCTGCTTGTGCTAGCCTCTTTACCGCTGCGGCCACGGCTGATATCCGTTGGGACTACGTAGGTGCAGGTTATACCGATGCGAACTTGGATGGCCCTTACATAGAGGGCTCTATGCGTTTAGATAACAATTGGGTAGTTGATGCTAGTTTTTCGGCATTATCAAAGCATCATTATGATGTAAATGTATTACAAGCAGGTGTGAAGTATTTAACCGGATTTCGTTTAGACTTTTCGCCTAAAACTCAAACCTATGTATTAGCCGGCTTTGAAACACAATTTAGAGATGCCGATAAAACAGGCGGTTATGCTGGCCTAGGTGTACGTCATCCTTTAACGCCGCAAGTAGAGCTATATTCAGAAGCTAGTTACCATACAATTAATGATAATCATGCTAGTTTAGCGGGCGGTATTGCATTTTACTTTAGCCCTGATTGGGCAGTACGTAGTAATATTGCTTTAAATAGTAATGATGTAAAAAATGAATTCCGCTTTGGGGTTTCTTATCAATTCTAATCACTAAGCAAATCTTAGTTAGCCATAATCGAACAGCACCTTAAAGGTGCTGTTCGTGTTTTAGCAGCCAAGCTTTTTTATCAAGTCCTCCCGCATAGCCTGTTAGTTTACCGCTGGCACCAATAACCCTATGACAAGGCACTATGATAGCGATAGGGTTTCTGCCATTAGCTGCGCCCACAGCGCGCATAGCTTTAGGTCGGCCTATTTGCTGTGCTATGGCAGCATAGCTACAGGTTGTTGCAAAGGGAATACGGGTTAGTTGTTGCCATACTTGTTGCTGAAACTCTGTTCCTGTTGCGGCTAACGGTAAAGTAAACTGTTGCAATTTACCGGCAAAATAAGCAGTGAGTTGTTGTGCTGCCTGTTGGGTTATCGCCGATGCTTGTGCGGATTTTTGTTCTGAAGCTAAAATAAAGTTCGCTTCTGTTATGCCAAGCTCTGATGCGGAAATGCGCATTAACCCAAGTGGGGTGTCGATATATTGACGGTACATACTAGACCTCAAGTGTAAATCAATATTACAACCTAGCAAATTATCACTAAGTGCTAATAAGTTTAGCATGTTAAATTAGTAGTAATATAGCGGGGCTGCTTTGAGCTTAGAGGGGCCTATGCTATGTTGTCGCAAATAATTATAATAAACCGTCAATTCGATCAGGGTCTACTATGCAAGAAAGCACTGCTTTAATTACTAATGATGCGGTTGTATTAGGGATACTGGCTACAATTCTAGGGCTAGTGTTTTATACCAACCAGAGTGAAAACCGCTATTGCAAAGCATTTTATAAATATGTTCCAGCATTACTTTTGTGTTATTTCATTCCATCTTTATTCAATAGTTTTGGCATTATTGATGGTGAAGGTTCGGCTTTATACAAAGTGGCTTCTCGGTACTTATTACCTGCTAGTTTAGTTTTATTAACCTTAAGTGTTGATTTTAAAGCTATTTTAGGTCTTGGACCTAAAGCGTTAATTATGTTTTTAACCGGCACTTTAGGTATTATAATCGGTGGTCCTATAGCATTAGCGCTAATGGGAATACTCTTTCCACAAGAACTTGGCGGTGATGTTTGGCGCGGTATGACAACCGTTGCCGGTAGTTGGATTGGTGGTGGTGCTAACCAAGCAGCGATGAAAGAGGTGTTTGAGGTTCAAGGTAGTATATTTTCGGTCATGATAACGGTAGATGTTATTGTCGCCAATATTTGGATGGCAGTTTTATTATGGGTTGCCAGCCGAGCGGAAATCTTTGATAAGGCAAATGGCGCTGATACTACGGGTATTAAATACTTACGTGAAAAAATTGAAAAGTATCAAGCCGAAAACTCGCGTATTCCTAGTTTAACAGACATTATGCTAATTGTTGCTGTGGCTTTTGGGGTAGTAGGTTTATCGCATGCTTTTGCCGATATTATTTCTGCCTGGATAGCACAAGTTGCTCCACAGTTAGCAATGTATAGTTTAACCAGTAATTTTTTCTGGTTGGTAGTAATAGCTACAACTGTAGGTTTAGGTTTGTCATTAACTAAGGCGCGCAACTTAGAGGCAGCTGGCGCATCGAAAATGGGTAGTGCATTTTTATACATTCTAGTAGCCACTATCGGTATGCATATGGATATTACTGCGATCTTTGATTATCCACATATGTTTTTAGTGGGTATAGTTTGGATGGCGGTGCATGCTGGCCTATTGCTTATAGTGGCTAAATTGATAAAAGCTCCCATGTTTTATATGGCTGTTGGTAGCCAAGCTAACGTAGGTGGGGCAGCCTCGGCACCAGTAGTTGCAGCTGCGTTTCATCCATCATTAGCGCCGGTTGGGGTATTGTTGGCTGTACTTGGTTATGGCTTAGGGACTTATGGTGCTTATATTTGTGGCTTATTACTGCAACAAGTTGCGCCTTAATTAACAGTGAATTTTAAACAAGGATTGATTGGTAATGGCGGAGTTTAAAGCAGAACCAAGACATTGGTTATTAATAGGTGCTCTGTTATTAGCACTTTATGCCAGTTATTTACTTATAGCGCCTTATGTAGGGGCATTAGTCTTAGCTTTTGTGTTGTCGTTATTGTGTATTTCTTTGCATAAGCGATTAGAAGCTAGATTACCTGGTAAACCGAACTTAGCCGCCGCTTTATCTTGTATCGCTTTAGTTTTAGTGATTGTTATACCCGCAGGGTTAGTGTTTTTTGCCATAGTGCAGCAAGCAGCGCAATTTACTAAGCAGAGTTATCAATGGTTAAGTAAAGGGGGCGCTGAGCAACTATTACAAAACGCCTTTATTGTTAATACTAAACAGAAAGTTGAGTATTACTTACCTATAGATAGCATTGACACTCAAGATATAGTGCAACGATTAACGGAGTTTGCTTCAAGTTTTGGTAAAGTCTTGTTAGATATGGGAACTAAGCTAGTAGGTGATATTACCGGAGTACTATTTGGCTTATTTTTAATGTTGTTTGTGCTGTTTTTTTTATTACGCGATCACGATAAAGTCGTTGATGCTATTCACTGGCTGATCCCCTTATCACGTAGTCAAGAAAATGCCTTATTAGTGGAAGCTAAATCTGTTGCACGCTCTGCTGTTATGGGCTCATTTTTAACCGGTATTGCACAGGGTATAGTTGGTGGCATTGCTATGGCTATTGTTGGCTTACCTGGATTGTTTTGGGGGACTATGATGGCTTTTGCATCTTTTATACCCTTGGTAGGGACGGCACTTATTTGGTTACCTGCTGCATTATACTTAGGTTTGACTGGCGAATGGGGCTGGGCTGCATTCTTAGCTGCTTGGGGTGTTATTGTTGTGGGTTCTATAGATAACTTCTTACGCCCTATCTTGATGCAAGGCAGTTCTAATATGAATACATTAATGATTTTTTTATCATTAATAGGTGGTATTCAGTTATTTGGCTTAATAGGTGTGATTTATGGGCCTATTATTTTTGCGTTAACTATAGTGTTATTAAAGCTTTATGCTATAGAGTTTAAAAGCTTTTTAGAACAACAAGATAACAGCTAGCCTCTAGAGAAAAACGCATTAGAAAAAGAAAAGCCAGCATAATGCTGGCTTTTTAGTTTAAGACAAATTAAACACTAATATTAATATTTTGGCCTAAGTTGCCTACTGGTGCAGAAGATTGCACTTGTTCAACACTTTGCATGGCGCTTTGAACTAACATAGTCGCCATTTTAGCCTCTTGATTTTGTTGCTTATTGGCCATAACTGCACCAAGAACCTCAAAAGCCTGTGCTGATGCTGTCGCACCTACAGATTGACTCATAGCTACCTCCTATGACAATACTCTGTACCAGTGTATCGGCAAATAGGCTAAAAGCTTAAGCTTTTTATTAAAAAATTTAAAATAAGTTGAAGGTATAAAAAAATGCCGCCCGTTGCAGCGGGCGGCATTCCAACTTAGCGCGGAGTGACTCATTTCTCCAAAGCGTTAAGAAGCCTGTATTAGCGCAGTTTGTTGCGCTTTAATTTGTGAGCGTGATAAAACCGGTGTCGGCAATATATTGCCGTTACTAGCAGGTTTTAAAGAGCGTACCGGACGGGTTGGTCCTTTTTTAACTAAGCCTTTAAAGGTTGGCTCTGGTTTAGTTATTGGTTTACCTAAGCGGTTAGCAATAGCATTTTGAATATCATTGGCAGTATAACCTGTTTTTATCTTCATTCGTAAATAAGGCACAGTTGCCGCATCTAAAGCGCCATTAACAAACCAATCAGGTATCGCTTTATGGCCTTCTTTAGTGCTATTGTTAACTAAATCGATAACAGCGATTATTCGCATATCTGCTGGATCACATAATACAAAATCTAAATATTTTGCATTTAATTTTTGTAAGGTGCTATTGCGAGCTTTATCAGCAACGCCCTGTTTAACTTCAACAATATCAGCCAGTTTTACTCTATTTAGTATTTTATATTCGGTACTTACTGCTTGCTCTAATAATTGCAGAAAAGAGCGTTCAACGGGGCTGAAAATACTATTACGCTTTTGCACTGGAAACGGATTACCATTATGCGCAAAGCGGTTTGCAACCAGCGCTACTACTATAACTAATAGTAGAATTAATAATAAAACAAATTCCATAACCACCTCTGACATTAATTTGACACTGTGAGACGCTTAACCGTACTTAGTATTAATTAAGCATAAGCCGTGCCATGTTTTTTAGTGCTACTGTAATTAACTATGTTTTTAATGAATGGTAAAGATTGTTTATATTAATATGTGTTATGGCAGTATCCGCTTATAGTAAAAGTCATTATGAGTTAATGGTAAGCGCAGCTTAGCTGCTTAATTAAGCCTAAGCAGCCGAAAAGGAACTAGATTATGACCACTAATACTATTAGAGCTGGATTAAGTATTAACGCTGATTTAACTGCGGAATATGAACAAATTTTGACAGAGACAGCTTGTGCTTTATTAGTTGAGTTAACCCGAGAGTTTCGTTCTCGACTGCAGCAATTGCTGACACAAAGACAACAAACACAGCAATACTACGATAACGGCGGTTTGCCAGATTTTTTACCTGAAACTATCAATATACGCCAGTCTGATTGGCAAGTTGCTGCCATTCCTACTGATCTTCGGGATCGCAGAGTGGAAATCACCGGTCCTGTAGATCGTAAAATGATTATTAATGCTTTAAATGCTGATGTTAAAGTATTTATGGCAGACTTTGAAGACTCGCAAGCGCCAACTTGGCAAGGCTTAATAGATGGCCAGATAAACTTACGTGATGCTAATCTTGGAACTATTAGTTATACCGATGACAATACAGGGAAATATTATACCCTTAAGCCTGATCCCGCATTATTAATTGCTCGGGTGCGAGGTTTACATTTATGGGAAAAGCATTTATTTGTTGATGGTGAGCAAGTGCCTGGCTGTATAGTTGATTTTGCCTTGTACTTTTTGCATAACTATCAAACACGCTTAGCTAAGGGGACTGGTGTATATTATTACCTACCAAAATTGCAAACTCACCAAGAAGCTAAATGGTGGGGTGATCTATTTCGTTATACCGAGTTGAAGTTTAAGCAACAAATTGGCTGTATTAGAGCGACAGTTCTAATTGAAACCTTACCAGCCGTGTTTGAGATGGACGAAATTTTATATATGTTAAAAGATCATATAGTGGCGCTTAATTGTGGCCGCTGGGACTATATTTTTAGCTATATTAAAACCCTTAAAAATCACCCAAATCGTGTTTTGCCTGATAGACAAGTAGTTACTATGCAACAGCCTTTTCTTAATGCTTACTCTCGTTTATTAGTCAAAACCTGTCATAAGCGTGGCGCCTTAGCTATGGGTGGCATGGCGGCATTAATTCCATCAAAAGATCTAGCTGAAAATAACACTATACTGGCCAAAGTTAGAGCAGATAAAGAGTTAGAAGCCAAAAATGGCCATGATGGCACTTGGATAGCGCATCCTGGGTTAGCAGAAACAGTCAATTCAGTGCTAGATAATTATCTAAGTGAGACTAAAGTTAATCAGTTGGATATGCTGCGAGAGCAAGATACACCTATTACTGCTGCCGAGCTACTTGAGCCATGTTCAGGCGATCGAACCGAACAAGGCATGCGTACTAATATTCGTGTTGCCTTGCAATATATTGCGGCTTGGATTAGCGGCAAAGGCTGCGTACCTATTTATGGCTTGATGGAAGATGCTGCCACCGCGGAAATTTCTCGAGCCTCTATTTGGCAGTGGATCCAACATAAAAAACAACTAAGTAATGGCCAATTAATTACTAAGCAACTATTTAGCACTATGTTAGAGCAAGAGTCTGTAGTAGTGCGCCAAGAAGTAGGGGACAGCCAGTGGGCAGAGCAAAACTTTAGCCAAGCCAAACAGTTATTACTGGAAATAACGACTTCAGATCAGCTAGTAGAGTTTTTAACCTTACCAGCTTACGAGTTACTTAATTAACTATAAGTCGACTCAACTAGCGTAAGCCGCTATCTCTAACTGCGCTAAAGTAGAGAGGGGTAGTGGCTTATTTACGTCTAGTTAATTTTTTAATTCATCTGCTACTTCAGTTATTAATCGTCTAAACCATATATGGCTCGCATCTTGGTGTAATAACGGACTCCAAATCATTTTTAGTTCAATAGCTGGAATAGCAAAAGGTGGGTCCATAATTGCCATAGTACTATCATTTTCATATAAGCGGGCTGCTCTTGTTGGTAAAGTAGCTATTAAATCCATACCTACCGATAAATGCATAGCGACATGATAATTACGAGTAAATACAGATATTTTCCGTTGCTTACCTAAATGGGTTAAAGCTTCATCAACCCAGCCAAGCTTTTGCACATCTTTAGGATCCATCCCCACACCAACGCCAAAGCCAGTTTTACTTACCCAAATGTGTTGTGCTTTTAAGTAAGTGTCTAGATTAAAGTGGGCTAGAATGGGATTTTTGGCACTAATAAGACAGGAAAAGCTATCTCGCCAAACAGTTTTTTGATGAAAAGATTGTGGCAGTTGATCAAAGCGATTAATTGCCATATCTACTTTACCGTTTTCAACATCATGAAAGTTAACATCAGAGGGCGTCATAATATCTAGACTGGTATTAGGCGCAAGCACTCGCATTTTTTTTAATAATGCTGGGATCAGTGTAGAAGCAGCATAATCACTCGCCATGATCCTAAATACCCGTTGGCTTAGTTCAGGTTCAAAGTCTTTATTAGGTTGTAGGGTTTCTTCTAAAGTTAACAAAACGCCACGAATAACAGGGGCTAATTCTCGTGCCCGTTCTGTTGGTACCATACCTTCAGATGTTCGAACTAATATAGGGTCGTTTAATAAGTCACGTAATCTTTTTAAACCATTACTCATGGCCGGTTGAGTAATATTAAGCTGTCCTGCTGCTCGGGTCACATTCTTTTCACGCAACAATACATCTAAATAGACTAATAGGTTTAGATCCATTTTCTTAATATTCATTTTATCTATGACTCACTATCACAATATAACTGTAATGAATTATAGGCTAGAAGGCCTATACAGCGTCAAGAAACTTTTATCATAAGTTTTATGAATGTTAAGCATCATTGTAATTAGCTTTATGAATTTAAGCTTAGCCACCTATAGTATTAAACAACAGGTAAAGGGTTGCCTGCCATATAACAGCAATAAGAGGAAGCAAGCATGTCAGCATACCAAGATGCCATACTAAAACTAACCGAGTTACGTCAGCAGAGTGGCGCCGCTTGGTCAGCTATTAATCCTGAGTCTGCTGCAAGAATGCAGACCCAAAACCGATTTCATACTGGGTTAGATATTGCTCGTTATACTGCAGACATAATGCGTGCTGATATGGCGGCTTATGATACAGATACTAGCGCTTATACCCAATCATTAGGTTGCTGGCATGGTTTTATTGGCCAGCAGAAGTTGATTGCTATCAAAAAACATTTTGGCAGTACTAAAAAGAAATATTTGTACTTGTCAGGCTGGATGATAGCCGCTTTACGCTCAGACTTTGGGCCTTTACCCGATCAATCCATGCATGAAAAAACCGCTGTGCCAGCACTAATTGCAGAGTTATATACTTTTTTAAAACAAGCAGATGCGCGAGAATTAGCTGGTTTATTCCGCCAGTTAGATGATGCGCGTTCTGCTAATAACAATCAAAAAATAGCAGCTATACAGCATCAAATTGATCATTTTGAAAGCCATGTAGTGCCTATTATTGCCGATATAGATGCTGGCTTTGGTAATGAAGAAGCAACTTACTTATTAGCCAAAAAAATGATTGAAGCCGGCGCTTGTGCTATTCAAATTGAAAACCAAGTATCAGATGAAAAACAATGTGGCCACCAAGACGGTAAAGTAACAGTGCCTCATGCTGATTTTATCGCCAAAATTAATGCTGTACGTTATGCCTTCTTAGAATTAGGGGTTGATAATGGCATTATAGTGGCTAGAACCGATTCGTTAGGCGCAGGTTTAACTAAACAAATTGCCGTAACTAAACAGCCTGGTGATTTAGGTGATTTGTATAATAGCTTTTTAGATGGTGATGTAATTAGCGGTGCTGACGATATTGCTAATGGCGATGTAGTGGTTAAAGCCAAGGGTAAATTATTAAAACCCAAACGCCTAGCTAGTGGTTTATTTCAGTTTAAACCTAATACTGGCGTTGACCGTGTGGTGCTAGATTGTATTACCTCATTACAGCATGGTGCCGATTTATTATGGATAGAAACAGAAAAGCCCCATGTTGGCCAAATTGCTGATATGGTTAACCGTATTCGTCAAGTGGTGCCAAATGCCAAATTAGTTTATAACAATAGCCCTTCTTTTAACTGGACCTTAAATTTCCGTCAACAAGTATTTGATACTTGGCAGCAGGCTGGTCAAGATGTTTCTGCTTATGATCGTGCTAAACTAATGAATGTAGAGTATGACGATACCGCTTTGGGTAAAGAGGCAGATGCGCGTATTCAATCTTTCCAAGCCGACGCGGCAAGAGAAGCCGGTATCTTCCATCATTTAATTACTTTACCTACTTACCACACTGCAGCGTTATCGACTGACAATCTAGCTAAAGACTACTTTGGTGATGCCGGTATGCTGGGCTATGTGGAGGGGGTTCAGCGTAAAGAGATCCGGCAAAACATAGCCTGTGTAAAACATCAAAATATGTCAGGTTCAGACGTAGGTGATGACCATAAAGAGTACTTCTCCGGTGAGGCTGCGCTTAAAGCAGGTGGCAAAGACAACACTATGAACCAGTTTTAGGAGCTTAACAAACTGAAAAAAAGCAGCGTAAAGCTGCTTTTTTGTTCTCAAAAAATATATAAGCTTGTTAGCGTTAATAGCGCTGTTGCACGTAGCTGACTACCTCTTGATATTTCTGCTCTAAAATACGAATGTATTCATTTATAACAACCCAATCACTTTGTTCAGCGGCTTTTTCTAACTTTAAAGCTTGGTCGGTGAGACTTAAAGCGCCCATGCTTTTTGCTGATGATTTTAACTGATGGGCAACAGAGCGCACTAAGCTTCTGTCTTGTTGCTGGGAGCTTTGTTCTAACTGCTGAAATAACTCTGCTGTATTTTTGACAAAAAAGTTTAAATGTTCTTCATGCTTTTGTGGGTCATTGCCTAAATAATTGGCTATTGTAGTAAAGCAAATAGGCGATGGAGTTGTATCTTTAGCTTTATTAATAGCTGCGATTGTACTTTCATCACTGTGTGGTAGCCAGCGTGCCATCATAGTTTCTAAGGTGGCTAGCTCTAATGGCTTGGTAATGTAGCCATCCATACCTATGCTTAAACATTTTTGCTCTTCCCCTTTAAGGGCATTAGCAGTAACCGCTATTACTCGAGTAAACTCCGCGCTCTCACTTAGGTTTAAGCTTTCTTTTCTAATAGCTGTGACTAAATCATAACCACTCATATTAGGCATATGTAGGTCGGTTAAAATGAGAGGATATTGATAGCGTCGCCACATTTCTAATGCTATAGCGCCATCATCGGCAACTTCTACGGCGTAGCCTAAAGCATTAAGCTGTTCCACGATAACGCGTTGGTTCATTAAGTTGTCTTCAGCTAATAATATTAAACGCCGTTGCTTTTTAGCCTCGCTTATTGATGGTACTTTTTTAACAGTTTCTAAATTAGTATTATGATAAATAGGTTTAGCTTTACGTTTTGCGGCAATTAAAATGGCGTCATATAAATGGCTGCGGCAAATGGGCGCACTATGTAAATAATACACACGGTCATTGCTTTGCTCAGATAGCTCAACTTGGTTTGTGATGACAACAAACTGTACTTGATTCATAGTTGAAGATTGTTGCAGTAATTCAACTTCTTCTTGTGAAATTTGCTCGTAGGTGGCATCTAACACCCACACAGCCGCTTGCTTGGGTGGTAGCAATTTCTGGGTTGTTGTCCGTTTTTTTAATGCATTAACATTATCAACACAATCCAGCTCTGCACCAGCATAGCTTAAATATTGTTCGATATGTTGGCGGTTATTGCTATCTGTTGTAAAGAAACAAATATGGATATCTGCTAGTAAGTTTTTATTCACATATTGTAATTCATCTGAACGGCGCATCGGAATGCGGACTCGGAATTCAGTACCTTTATCTACTTCACTAGTGGCATTAATATCACCATACATTAAGGTGACTAAACGCTGACAGATTGATAAGCCTAAGCCAGTGCCGCCGAATTTACGGGTGATGGAGCCTTCTGCTTGGCTAAAGGGTTGAAACACATAGTTTAGCTGGCGCTGTGTCATGCCGCGGCCATTATCAATAATACTAAATTGAATTTGGCTAAAATCGAGATTTTCTTCTAGTAACTGGACTTTAATTAATACTAAGCCGGTTTTTTCACTAGTAGTGTTAGTAAATTTAATGGCATTACCGGCTAGGTTATACAGTATTTGCCTTAACCGGACGGGATCACCAATTAACCCATCAGGGATCTTGGGATCAATAAATAGCTTTAAATCAATTTGACGTTGATGCGCCACTGACACTAGGATACGCCCTACAGCTTCAATGGTTTCTACTAAAGATAGCGGTATGGTTTCAAGTTCTAATTTACCGGCCTCTATTTTAGAGAAATCAAGAATGTCATCTAAAATACGCAGTAGTGAAAAAGACGACTCTCTTACCGTATCAGACATGCGAAACTGTGAGGTAGTTAACTGGGTTTTTCGTAGTAAATCTACAGTGCCAATAATGCCATTCATTGGCGTGCGAATTTCATGGCTCATGGTGGCTAAGAAGGTAGATTTAGCTTCATTGGCTTTTTCTGCAGCTAATTTAGCAGTTTCTAAGGCTTCTGTGCGCTGTTTAATTTGTTGTTCTACTTCTTGTTGTAAGTTAGCTATGTTGGCTTCAGATTCGGCTAGTTCTAAATGAGCTAATTCAATCTTACGAAATAACTTATTAATATAACCACCCAAAATACCATAGTCATCTTCAACGCCACTTTCTACACTTCCTTGAAACTGCTCTTTGTCTAATGCTTGACGTGTCCCAGTAACTAAGGGCGATAAACGACGTTTAAAAAAGTTAGCAATACGGCGCGCTATAAAAAAGCTTAAGGTTAAGGCTAGTAATATTGATACAGCAAACATTATGAACACTGGTAATTGCGAAGGTGCTGTAGTCTGCAGGACATAAATCAGTAAAGCCTGACGTTCTGGATCCAGATTTATTATTTGGTTGGAGATTAGATAGTTGTCATATTGCTGAACTTGATTCTTCCACTCTGGTTGCGGGGTGTAGCCTTGAACATTACTGGTATTATGTATTAGTTCTGCGTTAGCTGCTTTAGTGCGCTGGTATAAATACAAAGCACGATTTCGATCGCCATTACGGGTTTGTAGCAATATTTGCTCTGTTTGTTGGCTATCTTTTTGTATTAATAGCGGTTGTAACACTTTAGTCAGCATTTTACTTTCAGCTTCGAGCCGGACTAAGCTGTTATTATTTTGCTCTGGATCTGGCATATTCAAAAAGTAAAATAAACCGGCTTGTACACATAAAGTAATCACTGACAGTAAGGCCAACCATTTAAAAATAGGTCGACTAAATGAAGGGTTTTTCATTATAGTTCCAATTTATGCAGCTTAATTAAAGCAGTCTTGTTCGAATAGGCGTATTTTAACAACTTTTAAAAAGTTGCATAGTTGATTGTACAGAAACTAACTTAATAGCGGTTTTTGTTCAACTAATAAGCTAACAGTATCGTCTTAAGAAAATATCTGTTGACTTAACTGTCTAAAATCCGTTTAATACGACCCGCGCTGCCCAGATAGCTCAGTCGGTAGAGCAGAGGATTGAAAATCCTCGTGTCCCTGGTTCGATTCCGGGTCTGGGCACCATTAATTTATGTGGTGCCTGCTTTATTTAAACAGTTTAATCTGTTTAAATAATACAGCATTATACAAAATGATGTAATAGTCATAGCCGCTTTAGCTCAGTTGGTAGAGCAACTGACTTGTAATCAGTAGGTCATCCGTTCGACTCGGATAAGCGGCACCATTATTTATAATTACTACTAAATTAGTTGTAATTAGCACAGTTTATGTGCCTCGATAGCTCAGTCGGTAGAGCAGAGGATTGAAAATCCTCGTGTCCCTGGTTCGATTCCGGGTCGAGGCACCATCTATAAACAACAAAACCAGCTTAGGCTGGTTTTGTTGTTTTAGCCGATTAACCCCCCTTTTTATACTGCGAATAGCCACTAGTGTAAGGCAAATGGTAATAGGCAAACTTAAACTTCTTTGCTAAGCTGAGGCGATATTATTTCAACCTTAGATTGGACCCATATTTATGAAGTATGCCCTTAGTATTTTAGCCGTATCGTTAATAACTGCTTGTAGCAGTGCCGATAACATAAACCCTACTTTAAGCCAAACTACAGCAACTATGCCAAATACCACTACAGCAATACATTATCCGACAACAGCCAAAGGTGCAGTGGTAGATAGTTATTTTGGCCAAAAAGTAGCCGATCCTTATCGTTGGTTAGAAGATGATCGCAGTGCTGAAACAGAAGCTTGGGTTAAAGCTCAAAATAAGGTGACATTTAATTATTTAGACGGTATCGCTTATCGTGACACTATTAAACAAAAACTGACTGAATCGTGGAACTATGAAAAAGTAGGCGCGCCTTTTAAGGAAGGTAACTATACCTATTATTATAAAAATGATGGTTTACAAAATCAGTACGTATTATATCGCTTGCTGGAAGACGGTAGTAGTGAAGTGTTTTTAGATCCTAATAGTTTTAGCAGTGATGGCACTACTTCTTTAGCCGGTGTCACGTTTTCTAAAGACGGTTCTAAGGCAGCTTATGCTATTTCAGAAGGTGGCAGCGACTGGCGCAAAGTGATTATTATTGATGCCGAGACTAAACAACAACTTGAGCCAGTATTAGTTGATATAAAATTTAGTGGTATTAGTTGGGTGGGTAACGAAGGTTTTTACTATTCAAGTTACGATAAACCAGATGGTAGTGAGTTATCTGCTAAAACTGATCAGCATAAATTATATTATCATCAATTAGGCACTTCTCAGCAGCAAGATAAAGTGGTATTTGGTGCTAAGGCGGATCAAAAACATCGCTATGTTGGTGCTACTGTTACTGATGATGCTCGTTATTTATTAATTTCTGCAGCCGTTTCTACCTCAGGCAATAAGTTGTTTGTTAAAGATTTAACAAAGCCAAATAGTGAGCTAGTGACAATTTTAGATCATACTAATTCTGATACTAATCTATTGGATAGCCAAGGTAGCACTTTATTTTTAGTGACAAATTTAAATGCTCCCAATAAAAAAGTGGTAAAAGTTGATGTATCTAACCCAACAGCAGAGCATTGGCAAGATGTTATTCCCCACACCGAGCATGTATTAAGTGCCAATATTGGTGCAGGCTATATTTTTGCTAACTATATGGTAGATGCATTATCTAAAGTCCAACAGTATGATTATAACGGTAAGCTAGTTCGTGATATTCAACTGCCAAACTTAGGTACTGTGTCTGGTTTTGGTGGCAAGAAACAAGACGATACTCTGTATTATTCTTTTAGCAATTACACTACCGCACCTACTATTTATAGCTTTGCACCAAGCAGTGGTGAGTCTGAAGTTTATTATCAATCGGCAGCTAAGTTTGATAGTCAGCAATATGTCTCAGAGCAAGTCTTTTATACCTCAAAAGACGGTACTAAAGTGCCGATGATGATTAACTATAAAAAAGGCTTAAAGCTTGATGGCTCTAACCCGACTATTTTATATGGTTATGGTGGTTTTAATGTCAGTTTAACCCCAGGCTTTAGTGTATCTAATGCGGTATGGATGGAGTTAGGCGGTATTTATGCTGTGCCTAACCTTCGTGGTGGTGGAGAATATGGTAAAGCCTGGCATAAAGCCGGCACTTTAATGCAAAAACAAAATGTATTTGATGACTTTATTGCTGCTGCTAAATATTTACAAAATAAAGGCTATACGTCAGCAGAGAAACTCGCTATTCGTGGTGGCTCTAACGGTGGCTTATTGGTAGGTGCCGTTATGACTCAGCAGCCAGAGCTAGTTAAAGTGGCATTGCCGGCTGTTGGTGTAATGGATATGTTGCGTTACCACACCTTTACGGCTGGTGCGGGCTGGGCTTATGATTATGGTACTAGTGAGCAAAGTAGTGAGATGTTTAAGTATTTGCTAGGCTATTCTCCAGTACATAATGTGCAGCAAGGGGTGGCTTATCCTGCCACTTTAGTTACTACTGCTGATCATGATGATAGGGTAGTACCTGCGCACTCATTCAAATTTGCTGCAGAATTACAGGCTAAAGCTGGAGGTATAAATCCGCAATTGATTAGGATTGAAACTAACGCCGGCCATGGTGCAGGTACGCCAGTGTCTAAGCAAATAGAGCAAACAGCAGATATTTTTAGTTTTACTTTATATAATATGGGCTATCAAACTTTGCCAAAATAAAGTGCCTTAAGTGAATTAAAGCCCGCTCTTGGTTAGCGGGCTTTTTCATTTTAAAATATAAAGTCCGTTATGCAATAGCTGCAGCTGCTGAAGCAGCTTTTTACAGCTCTTGTGTTAAGCTGTAAATCTAAACTATAACATCACTGGAGTAACAGGTATGGCTACTAAAGCAGTAATACTGGTGCTAGACAGTTTTGGTATCGGTTATGCGCCAGATGCTGATAAATTTAATGATGTAGGTGCTAATACCTTTGCTAGCATTGCCTCGGCCTTTGTAAAACAAAAGGGGCGGCAGCTAGTGTTACCTAATTTAACTTCATTAGGTTTAGTTGATGCGGCAACAGCAGCAAGTTCGGGGCACCAAGCTGAGGTTCCTAAGGCAACCAAGCTAATAGGGGGCTATGGCTTTGCTCAAGAGCTAAGTAGCGGTAAAGACACCCCTAGTGGTCACTGGGAAATAGCGGGAGTGCCAGTACTGTATGAATGGGGCTATTTTCAAAACAAAACCAATAGTTTTCCGGCAGAGTTTATTGCTGAACTATGCCAGCGAACTGGCGTTAGTGGAATTTTAGGTAATTGTCATGCCTCGGGTACAGATATCTTAGTTAAGCTAGGTGATGAGCATGTTAAAACAGGCCAGCCAATATGTTATACCTCTGCTGATAGTGTATTTCAGGTTGCAGCCCATGAAACCCATTTTGGATTGCAGCGGTTATTAGATTTTTGTTTAATTGCTCGTGAATTATTAGATAAATATAATATAGGTCGGGTGATAGCTCGGCCATTCTTAGGTGATGCCGCAACTAATTATGCACGGACAGGTAATCGTCGCGACTTTTCGGTATTACCACCTGCGCCAACAGTTTTAGATAAGCTAACTCAAGCCGGCGGTCAGGTAATAGCTATTGGCAAAATTGCCGATATTTATGCTCACCAAGGAATAACCAAAAATATTAAAGCAACAGGGTTAACGGCTTTAATCGACACTAGCCTAGCACAAATGGCAACTCAGCCCGATAACAGCTTAGTGTTTACTAACTTAGTAGATTTTGATCAAAATTATGGTCATAGGCGCGACCCTATTGGCTATGGTGAGGCTCTAGAATACTTTGATGGCCGATTAGCTGAAATTTTCGCTGCTTGTGATGCTGATACGTTACTTATTTTAACGGCTGATCATGGTTGTGATCCTACTTGGCCAGGTACTGAGCATACTCGTGAGTATATTCCTGTATTGGTATATCAGCCGGGTATGCAAGGGGTTAACTTAGGTAAGCGTAATAGCTTTGCGGATATAGGCCAAACTTTGGCTGATTATTTTAAATTAGAGCCTATGCAATATGGTGAGTCGTTTTTAGCGCAGATCCGCTTGGCCTAAAACTAGAATACTTAACCTGAATATAAACTTATAAGAGAACTTTATGGCGACTCCTCATATTTCTGCCGCTGCTGATGCTTTTGCTGACACTGTCCTTATGCCAGGCGATCCATTACGGGCTAAACATATAGCTGAAACATTTCTAACTGATGTGGTTTGTGTTAATACAGTTAGAAATATGCTTGGCTATACCGGTAATTATCATGGCAAAGCCGTTAGTGTTTTAGGTTCGGGGATGGGGATACCATCAATCTCTATTTATGCTACTGAATTAGCAAAATTTTATGGTGTAAAGAATATTATTCGTGTCGGCTCTTGTGGCGCTTTACCGCTTGCAGTTAAAGTTCGCGATGTGGTGATAGCGATGGGAGCCAGTACCGACTCTGCGGTTAATCGGCAACGTTTAGGCGGGATAGATTTTGCGGCTATTGCCAGTTATCCTTTGTTAGAAAAAGCTGTGGCTGCAGCGCGAGCTAACAACATTGCAATAAAAGTAGGCAATGTGTTTACCGCAGATTTATTTTACAACCCTGATCCTACGGTATTTGAACGCTTAGAGAAATATGGCGTATTAGCGGTTGAGATGGAAGCAGCAGGTTTATATGCTGTTGCTGCCGAATACGGTATTAATGCTTTAACGATTTTAACGGTAAGTGATCATATTAGAACCGGAGAAGCCTTAAGCGCTGAGCTGCGCCAGACCAGCTTTAATGAAATGGTCGAAGTGGCATTAGGCTGTATTTAAATAAGTAGTAACAGATTAATTAATGAGAAGAGTATGTCTTTAGCTGAAAATAAACAGTTTCTTGTCTCTTGGGAAGCATTTCATCAGGCGAGCAAAGCCTTAGCTGTACAATTGTTAGCTGGTGGTTACACTAGCATTTTAGCCGTTAGTCGCGGCGGTTTAGTGCCGGCTGCAATTTTAGCTCGGGAATTAAATCTTAGAGTAGTAGACAGTATCTGTATAGCAAGTTATGACCATAATAAGCAAGGTAGTTTACAGATTTTAAAGCAGGCCAGTATTAAGGATAGTAGTAAATTATTAATAGTTGATGATTTAGTAGATACCGGTGAAACAGCAAAATCTTTACGTAAACTGTTTCCACAAGCTTACTTTGTCACTATCTATGCTAAACCGCAAGGCAAAGCATTTGTGGATAAGTATGTTGTTGACATTGAACAAGATACTTGGATTCAATTACCTTGGGATATGGCGCTATCCTACAGCCAACCTTTAGCAAAGAAGGCATATTAGTTAGGCCACTTTGTTTGAATATAGAGTTGCTCTACTTTGGCTCTAGCCCATGGCGTTCGACGCAAAAACTTAAGACTGCTTTTTATAGAAGGGTCAACTTTAAAGCAGTTAATATCTACTTTATGAGCTAATGCTGGCCAACCGTAGTAGCTAACTAAAGCTGTTACTACTTGCTCTAAGGTCACGCCATGCAGAGGATTATTGGCTTGGTGGGCTGGCATCTAAACTCCATAAGTATGAGTGGTTGTACTAGAAATTATATTGAAATAAGGCGGCTTGCGCCTTATTTATTTTGGTAGAGCTTATAAACGTTCTAACATGGCAGCAGTAAAGTCAGTCGTACCGTAGTTGCCACCTAGATCACGGGTTGTGCGATCTCCAGTTGCAATAACATCTGCTAAGGCTGAACGAATTTTTAAAGATTTGTCATTCATACCTAAATAATCTAGCATTTGAATTGAGGCTAGAATAACCGAGCTAGGGTTAGCTAAATTTTTACCCGCAATATCTGGTGCACTGCCGTGAACAGCTTCAAAAATAGCACAATCAGTGCCAATATTAGCACCAGGCGCCATGCCCAAACCACCGACTAAACCAGCACATAAATCTGATAAAATATCACCAAATAGGTTAGTTGTAACTATGATGTCAAACTGCTGTGGGTTCATGACTAGTTGCATACAGGCATTATCAACAATCATTTCTTGTGCTTCAATATCAGGGTAACGACTGGCAACTTCACGCGCTATTTTTAAGAACAAGCCTGAGGTAGATTTTAAGATATTGGCTTTATGCACTATAGTCACTTTTTTACGATTTTCGCGGCGCGCAGTTTCAAAAGCAAAGATAGCAATGCGCTCTGCCCCAGCACGAGTAACAATACTGGTGGCCTCTGCTACCATACCATCTGCAGAAACCACTTGGCCATGCCCTGAATACATGCCTTCAGTATTTTCACGGATTGTAATAATATCAATGTTGTCATAACGGGCTTTAGTGCCTTTAAAAGAAATTACTGGCCGTACATTTGAGTACAAGCCAAACTTTTTACGTAAGGTAACATTGATAGAAGTAAAACCATCACCAACAGGGGTGGTTAAAGGGCCTTTTAAGGTGATCTTATTGCGAGCAATAGCATCTAGCGTGGCTTGAGGTAATAATTCACCGCTATTTTCTAATGCCGTTAATCCAGCCTCAACATATTCATAGCAAAAGTTACAGCCAGCCTTATCTAATATTTGAATTGCAGCCTCAACAATGCTTGGGCCAATGCCATCACCTTTGATGACGGTAATTGTCTGATTATTCATAGGAACCTTAGCTTAAATGCCAGTGTGCAAAAGAGAGCCTCGGGCCACGGATGAGCCTCTGGGAATGTTGTTAAATATAACATTTTCTGCCTCAATACGCCAGTTGGCGGGCTTAAACGCGCTAGAGTGATATAACTATAAGTTTAATTGCAGCGGGCAAAAGCTGGTATTAGATGTTGCTAGGTTGAGGCATAATTCTTCAGCTTGATAACTAAAGTTAGCTGCAGCTAGCTTTTGCAGGCGAAGTAACAGTTGCTGTAAAAAAGGTAAATTTGTCGTCCCAGGGCCTGCGTAAGTTAGTGTCGCAGCCGCGGCGTGCCAAGCTGTTAATAAAGCTAGGCTAATGGCGCTAAGTTTACTTGGTTTACGATTAAGGTAGAGCAAGAGTTCAGCGCTAGGCTTTAGCCAAGAGCTTAACTGATAACGTTGCAATAAAATATTGATATTAGTTAAGTAATCAGTTTGAGTAAGCAGTGTCGCTAAGGGTAAGTTAAGCTGATTCGGTGCTGGCTTTACTTGAACTATAGGCTGGCAATAATTTTTATGGCTAAGCCATAAAGGGGCGCAAAGGCAATAGGCAATTAAGGTTGCTTTATCTTTAGTTAACTCAGTGGGGAGTAGAAGATGTAAAGCGGATGCAAAGCACTGAGTAAATTGTTGTAATATTAGATGATTGGGCAGCTTAAGATCAGCTAACTGTTGTTGCAGCTCAGCACTGGCTAATAATAGGGGCAATGCATTAATGCCAAGTAGTGAAATAGCCAATTTTACTTGGCTAATTTTTTGTCGTTGCCGATTAAGCTGTGAAGCCCGTTGCATTAAATGGCCAGCCATCACCGGCTGTTGTTCTATATAGGTTTCTAAACGAGCGTAATCCTCTAAAGGTAAATGGCTAACGGCAGAGTCACTACTAAGTAGTTTACTTGCAGCCAATGACTGTTCTGTTAGGTTTAAGCTTAGAGTAACTATTTTGGCCAGTACAGCCAACAGCTTTAACTCAAGCTCACAGCGGCTATACATAAGCTGAGAAGCAACTTTTTGTCTCAAACTAGCAAGATCAATGCTTTGTTGTGTAGCAGTCAATTGCTCAGCTAGCGTAAGTAGGCTGCTAAGAGGATACTGTTGATGATAGCTAATTTTACGTTGATTAGCATAGCAATGGCTTAGTATGGTAAAGATATTACTAGGAAGCCCTTGCAGGTTGCGTTTAGCGCAAGCTAGCGCTGGGTACTTAGTTAGCTTGTCGGCGGTATTAGTTGCCAATTCAGCATCGATGCTGCTACAAAAACTACTAACCAGCAATAAGTTAGTGATTGCGCTAGGCCATTGGTAATCTAAACAAAAGTGATAAAGTATTTCTACTCTAGCCAGAGCAGCTGTTAGAGCTGTTTGTTGCCTTAATATCGCACTTGGTTGTTCGGTTAAGCTTAACCTAGCTGCAACTAAATGTTCAGATACCGTATAAAGCTGCATTGCTGAGCTATTAGCTTTAAATAAAATTAGCTGTTGCTGATATAGCTGAGTATAGCCTTGCCATGACGAAGCTTGGGTATTAACCATAGGGCTTTATTTGACTAAATTGGTTAACAGCTGCATCACCAATGGCGATTAACTGGCGGTTTTTTAATAATAGGGCAGTACACTCATCCGCGGTGGTAATACCGT
The DNA here is from genome assembly GCF_032229285.1 of Rheinheimera sp. MMS21-TC3. Taxonomy (NCBI): domain Bacteria; kingdom Pseudomonadati; phylum Pseudomonadota; class Gammaproteobacteria; order Chromatiales; family Chromatiaceae; genus Rheinheimera; species Rheinheimera sp. MMS21-TC3. Next base: position 2,884,333 of record NZ_CP135084.1, on the reverse strand, counting down.
CTGGCGTATTACGGTGAGTGCGAAAATACAGTACTTGATATATATCGGCATTTATTATTACTGCTTCGGTAATATCAGGGCTACCTAGAGTATGCAGAATTTCAGTTTGGCTTAAACCAGTATGCGGCTTATACTTTTTGATAATCTTATTATTAAAAGCCTCACGATCAACCCAGTTCATTTGTTCAGTATTATCTTGATAAAAAACTACTATAAGTAGCGTTAATAGCAAGTAGCTGCCAATACCAACTAAGCAAAACAATAATAGCTTGGCTTTAAAGCTAGCAAAGAAATGCAAAGGACTATTCTGACTAGAGGGTGCTGGGTTCAAGACGAAGCTCCTGTAAGTTAACGCCAAGTTCTACGTCAGTTTTTAAACTTAATATTTGCATAAACATTTGAATGTCAGCTTTATGTTCTAAAATTTTATCACGAACTTTTTTATGGCAACCTTCATGCTGAGTCGCTAAGTTTAATGTATCAGCTAAAGCTAGCAAGTCGAGTGCAGTTTTAGGCCCTATACCCGGAACGCCGGGGATATTGTTGGTGTTATCACCTACTAAACTCCAATAGCGAACTAGTTGCTGAGGTGGCACGCCAAACTTCTCTTGTACAGTTTCATCACTATGAAATTGGCGATTAAAGTGGTCATAAACATGGATTTGCTGTGACATTAACGGTAAAAAGCCTTTATCGGTTGAGACGATAGTGACTTGCTGTTGATGCTGCGCCATCCGACTGGCAATCGAAGCAATAATATCATCAGCTTCATAATCGGGCTGGCGTAAAGAGTGAAAGCCAAGTTGCTTAGCTGCTTGCTGTAATGCCGGTAAGGCGTCAGCAAGCATGCTAGGCATAGGTTTACGGTTAGCCTTGTAATCCGTAAATAGCTGGCGCCGCCAATAGCTATTATCACCATCAAATACCAGAGCAGCATGACTAGGTTGTAAGTCTTGCTGCAATCTTAATAATGACTGGCGCAGTGTTTGCTCTGTATTGGTAATAATTTGTGCTTTAGTCGTAGCAGCAACTTCATCAGCTAAGGGTAAATACGGCCGTTCCTGTACCGCGTATATACGCCGGATTAAGTTCATCGCATCTATCAATAACAAATGAGCCATTTATTTTATTACCCGATAACAGGGAGTGTAGGTTGAGCCAGGTAGCTTCATTCGGCCTTGCTCGACAAACGATTGCAAGAGCGTATCCATTAACTGCATTAATTTAGGTTCGCCACTAATTAAAAATGGTCCATGCTCGCGAATCGCTTTAATGCCTTCCTCTTTAACGTTACCGGCAACTACAGCCGAAAAGGCGCGGCGTAAATTTGCGGCTAAGCTAGCCTTACTTTGTTCTAAGTGTAGATCTAAAGTGGCAATATTGGCGTGGCTGGGTATAAAAGGTTGCTGAAAGTCAGGTTCTATTTTTAAGGTCCAGTTAAAATGATAAGCATCACCTACTGCTAAGCGATAATCGCGCACCGCTGTATTAGCCGCTTTCACTTTACGAGCAACAGCAATAGGATCATCAATAATAATATCCATTAAAGCTAAAGCTTCAGCGCCCAAGGTTTGTTCAATAAAACTGGCGATATGATTAAAGTATTCTGCGCTGTCTTTAGGGCCAGTTAAAATAATAGGTAACTGTTGTTGCTTATTATCTGGATGGAGCATTATACCCAATAAATACAACAACTCTTCTGCTGTACCAGCGCCACCTGGGAAAATAATAATGCCGTGAGCAGTGCGAATAAAGGCTTCTAAGCGTTTTTCGATATCAGGTAAAATAACCAGTTGATTAACGATTGGGTTAGGGGGCTCTGCTGCAATAATGCTGGGTTCGGTGATGCCTAAATAACGGCCATTACGGATCCGTTGTTTATTATGACCAATAGTGGCGCCTTTCATGGGTCCTTTCATGGCGCCTGGGCCGCAACCGGTACAAATATCTAAACCACGTAAACCAAGTTGGTAGCCAACTTCTTTGGTATATTTATATTCAATATCACTAATGGAGTGCCCTCCCCAGCAAACAATTAAATTTGGCTCATTAGTGCCATCTATAACTCTGGCGTTTCGCATAATATCGAATACGGCATGGGTAACGTGGCTACTATTACTTAAATCTAACCAGCTTTTTTGATTTTGCAGCCGTGAGTGATAAAATAAAATATCTCTTAATACGGCAAACAAATGCTCGTGGATACCTTTAATAATATTACCGTCAACAAACGCATCTTTGGGTGGGTTAAATAGTTCAATTTTTATACCGCGTTCGCGGCTAAGTAAATTAACTTTAAAATCTTGATATTGTTCATAAATTTCTGCTGAGCAGTCAGTGTGGCTGCCAACGTTTAACACAGCTAAGCAACAATTTCTAAATATTTGAAAGGTAGCTTTTTCAGCGTTTTGTTGTAATTTATCAACTTCTAATTGGGATAATAAGTCCATAGAGCCTAATGGATTTAACTGCACGTGCATAGCGTTTCCTTGTGATAACTTAATTGGTTACTTTGCTTGTTGCTGGCTTTAAAACTACCTTATTACGACCAGTATGCTTAGCTTCATATAAGGCCTTATCTGCACGGTCAATAGCACTTAGTGGTGTATCATTGTTTATTAGTTGAGTTGCCCCTATTGAGATAGTAATAGGGACTTTAATGTTTTTAAACTTAAATGGGATCTTTGCCACTTTTTCTCTAAGGCTATTTAGTGGTTGTTCAAGCTCACTTAATGTGGTTTTTGGAAATAAAAGTATAAACTCTTCACCACCATAACGAGCGATAAAATCAGTCTCACGAAGATTTGTATACAGCGTTTGGGCAATAATCTTTAAGGTTTTATCACCCGCACTATGGCCATAATTATCATTAATACTTTTAAAGCGGTCAATATCAGCAATGACAACGCATAAGGGAGTGTTGTAGCGTTTGGCCCGCTTTAGTTCAAATTGATAACGCTCATCAAAAGCCGCTCTATTCGGAATTTGGGTTAAGGCATCTTGTAAGCTGCGCAGATTTTGTTCAGCTATGCGCTGTTGAAAAGTTACAGCATCTTGCTCTAACTCTTGCAAACGCTGGGTCATATCAGTAAGCGTTTGATTCACTTTTTGTCGATGCTGTTGCTCAAATTGTTGTTTTTTCTGCAGTGATACAGTAATAGTGGTTAGCTTATCGGCAACTAAATTTTTAAGTTGCTCTAGCGAAGTAGCACTGCGGCTACTTTGAGATAAATTGTTTATTTGCGAACTTATTTGTTGGTCAAGATTACTAAGTTGTGTTTGCAGTTCGTTAGAGCTGCTAACTGAAGTGGTAACCGCTTTTTGCACACTAGATAAAGCATCATTTAATTTTAATAAGAAACGCTCTGCTAGTTGGCGTTCGTTATTAACACTTACAATAATGATGTTAATAGTTTTAAGGCAAGCTTGTAATAAGCTTTCAATGGATAATTCAGTTAGTAAGCTGCTACGAATTTGATTAATCTCAACCGCTGCAGTATCTGTAAAAGCTAATTCACTTAGTAAACTACTTAATTCATTACTAATCTGCCGACAGATAGTTTGATAGCGATTATCGTTAGTCTTGCTCTGTTGTATGTTAGCTTTAGCCTGTAATGCGGTTTGATACAGCTCTGATAGTTTAGTTAAGTGAGGTAAAAAAGCATGCACAGTAGAAGAGGGTAGTTCTACACTAACTAATAAGGATCGTAAATCACGACGTAATTGATCGGGTAAGCCTTTTTGCAACTGTAAGTACTTACCCGCATTAGTTAGGCCCTGCTGCACCTTTTGTAACTCAAGCTGATGCCTAACTTCAAGCTGCTGTAAGCTAGTGCTAGTGCTTTCAATAAAAGGAATTAGTTTTTCTAGATCGGTACCACGATTTAACTCTGTGCGTAGCTTGGCTAGTTTATTATCTAATTCGGTATCAATACCTTTACATGCTAAAGAAAGCCTTACCACAAATTGTGCCAAAATTTTGAACTGAGCTTCATAAGTGTCTTCTAGCAGCTTACGAGCTTTTAAGGCCTTATCAAGTTGTTGGCGATCGTTCTGCAAAGTAATTCCCTAAATTAGCAATTAATTAGCCTAATAAATTGAGTATATCGACAAATAGCATAAAAGCGATATTTACTGTCTGCTTAAACGAATTGCTGGTGGAGTTGCCTGTTGGCTACAACGCCATGGATTAATGTCTAAACCACCTCGACGCGTATAGCGGGCATATACCGCTAAATAGTGCGGCTGACAGCGGGTCCAGATATCAAGAAAAATACGTTCAACACATTGTTCATGAAATTCGTTATGATTACGAAAACTAATTAAATATCGAAGTAAAGACTCGTGGTCAATTTGCACACCACTATATTCTATATAAACACTAGCCCAATCGGGTTGAGAAGTAATTAAACAATTTGATTTTAATAAATGTGAATGTAGCTTTTCTGTCACTATATCAGCATTTTGCAGCGTTTTAAGTAAGCTGGCATCATATTGGTATTGATCAACTTCAATATCCAGATCATCGATACAAAGCCCAGGGATCCACGTCGGCTGAAAGGTAGTAATTTCATTTACATGATGTAAGTTTACCGTGACGGCTTTACCGGCGCAGGCAGATAAATCTCGCTGTAAGTTTTTATAGACTTGGCTTAAGTCCGTAAATCGGCTTTGATTGAAGCTATTTAAGTATAATTTAAATGATTTAGATTCTATCAAGTTACAAGAATCAAAGGGCACTGTGAATGTGGCTAAAGCAACTTGCGGTTTACCTTTACGGTTGAGCCAAGATAGCTCATAGCCGTGCCATATATCGTGACCGACAAAAGGTAAGTTATCATTGTCTAAACTAAGCGCATGTCGGCCTAAGCTGCGCGGTACGGCTTGCAGTAACTTAGGATCATATTGATCAATATAATCGGTTGCTTTACCTAAGCTTAAACCAGCTAGCGCTTCAGAGAAGTCATTATTCATATCTGCTTTTGTCATCACTTACAGGTTAAGGGTACAATAGGTTAAGTTTATCATAAATTAGAATGGAAAATCCTGTGGCCTTAAGTCGTAATTATGCTGATTTTATTCAACAGTCACTGCTTTGGCATCAACAGCAGCAGCTTAAATTAACTACTTGGGTCGATCCAACAAGCATATCACCTTGTCAAATCGGTCAGGTTGTCAATGATAGCGTGCAATGGCAGCCTGTGCTACAGCAACCCGCTGCCGATTTTACGAATGTTGAACAAGCCTTAGAACTGGTTTTACATCCAGACATTATTACGTTTTATCAAACCTATTATGGTGCTGGTCTAGCGGCTGAGCATCAGCGGGGTAAACTGGCCTTATTAATGGTTTGGAATAGCGATGATTTAAACCGCTTACAAGAAAATATTATTGGTCATATTTTAATGAAGCGCCGCTTAAAGCAGCAAGAAACAGTATTTTTTGCCACTACTGAAGATGATGATATTTTGCTTAGTGTATTAAATAGCACGGGTGAAGTGTTTTTAGAGCGAGTAGGCCAAGAAGTGACGGAAAAGCTGGCGGCTAACTTAGCGCAGTTTCTTAGTCAATTGCAGCCATGTGCTTACGAGGGGCTTTGACACTCCCAGGCAATATTGCTGACTAAACGGCAGCCTTGGCACTGAAAATCAAATAGCTCGGCTAAAGGCTCAGCTAGTTTCCATGCACTGTGGCAGCTAGGGCAGCACTTACTAGGTTCACTCTCACAGTCTGTGCTTGTGCCACTATATAACGCATAATAAACGGGTACTTGGGTACTACGCTCAAGTTGCTTGGCTAAAGCTCGGCCTTGGCGATTAAGTTGGCTATTAAGTTGTTGCAGGCTGCGCTCAGCTGTTTTGGTTAAGACGCGAGTTTGCTGCATTTGAATTTCATCTAAAGCTTGGTATTGCAACTGCCAACGAATAAGAGCTTCAAAATCGTCAGTGCTAGTTTTTAGCTGATACAGCGGTATGGGCGCCATGTGTTCCGCGCAGCGAAGTGGTGAACAAGTATCGCTAAAACGAGAGTACAGAATATATCCTTCTGGTGCGGCACAAGGATCGGTATGTTGCGACATTAAATCCATGCCCATTATCTTTAGCTTTGGATAACCAAGGCCTGCAGCAGCTAACTTATTTAAGGCAATAGAGGCTTTGCTGCTATGGTGTTTAGGCAACAAAGCATCGGTATTAGGCACAACTATACGACAATTAAAACGCTCTTCTTGCCAAGCAGTTGGAAACTCACGACCTAGCACTTGGCCATTAAAAATTAAGGCTTCTATGTAGTGGCGGATAGCGATTTCAGCGCGGGTAAAATCTGTATCGGCAATAACGCTAAAGCTTAACTCTGCAACATACATTAAATTGGCTCCAATTTTTTTAATATCTCATCTAGTTTAGCTTCAATCTGCTCTACTCGAGTTAAGATAGCTTGCTGAGTTTGCCAAAGCTCATTTAGGCTGACTGCTGTGGTATTAGCCGCAGTATCCTGCTCTGTATTATTAGTTTTAATAGAATTAGCAACAATGGGATTAGCCCGCCACTGTTGGTAAGCCGTAAAAAGTTGAGCCGGGGCTAGTTGTCCGGCTAAACGGGCGCGAAATAAAGCCAAACTAGGTGTTTTTCCCTCTTGCTGCAACTGAGCTGCAACTTGTTGCAGTAATAGTATTGGATCTGTCACTGTTAATTGCCTATTTGACTAACAAGTAGTGAAACTTACCATTAATAGACAACTAAAAGTAGCAGTTAATTTTTAAATTGTTGATTTTAATATAAATTAAGGTTAGGCATGGCTTTTGCTAAATCAAAAGTAGCATGCTGGTGAGTGAACTTAGTGCTAGCAAGTTATTTTATAAAAATATAGGGAAGATAAATATGTTAGTTAAACTTTTAGTTGCTACAACTTTGGCCGCTACTTTATCCGGCTGTGTCGTTTCTGTTGGTGGTAAGCATGGGCTTACTGATGGTAACAGTGCTTGGGAAAAAACGCAGCAATATAACCAAGAACAGGTAAATAATCTGCAGCTAGATATGCCGATTGACAGTGTTAGAGGCTTGATGGGTAAGCCTGATTTTAGTGAGTTATTTACTAAAGAAGATGTCGCCATACAGGTATTATTCTATCGAACTCATCACGTCAAAAGTGATGGTAAAACCACTAAAGATGAATGTACTCCGCTTATATTTAAACAAAATAAGCTGGTTGGCTGGGGCGATAAAGCCTATCAATATTTATAAGTTACAGCAGAGTAGGCTGTTTATTTTTTAGCCTGACTTGGCAATATTTTAGCTTGCTGCTAAAGTCAATACACCTAAACTTTGTAAACTAGGATTGATATGAGCTCAGATTTAAATTCATTAACCTTGGATAAAATTACTGCGGCTATGTTAACGGCAGAAGATATTAAGTCTGCCGCTTCTTTGTTGTACTTAGCTTATTATGATGACCCTTTGTTTATGAAAATTTTTCGGGCTAATGAGTCTGATTATGAACTGCGCTTGCGAGCGGCAATTCGGGAAGAGTTAACGACTTTTTGGCAGGCGCAGCAACCAATGATAGGTGTATTTAATCAGCAGCAATTATTGGGCGTTGCTTGCCTAACCGAACCCAATACAGATAATGGCGAGCGCTTGTGGCATTGGCGGTTAAAAATGTTACTTACTGCAGGTTATGTATCAACCAAGCAGTTACTAGAAAAAGAACAAAGTATCCACTCTGCCATGCCGGTAGAGCATTATCATATGCTGGTATTTTTAGCTGTATCGCCTAAGCATCAATCATTAGGCTTAGGCCATTATTTATTGCACGCTGTTAACTCAATAGTTGATAAAAATGCAGACTCAGCAGGCGTGGGTGTTTTTGTTACTTTAGATAAATATAAATCACTGTTTGCAGATAATAGTTATAAAACCGTTACCCAACTGAGCTTTAATAATGTCAGTGGCTATTTAATGTTTAGACCAAAACAATCAGCGCTAAGCACTTAAAACTAAACACTAAACACTATACCCGATAAGCCGGTAACTCAAAAGCAGCTAAGCGCATACCTGATAAAATTAGCTCTGCTTGATAGCGGCTTTCGCCATCACCGCTAAAATCTACTTGATAAAAAGTTAGCCAGCGTATGCTGCCATTATGCTTGCGAATACTATGGCGGCTTCGTGCACAGTCTAATAACTGTAATTCTTGCTGTTGACATAGCTGTTTTGCTAATAAGCTTGCTCGCTCATCTTGTTTGCGCTGTAGCCAAAAACCATAACAAATACCGGTTAACACTAATAACAATATAACTGGACCCATTGCTTTCTCCTGCAATTAAGACTTGATCATGCTGGTGTTTTATTGTTTTTACAAGTCTAGCGATGTAAGCCGCTTATGGTAAACTAGCATTAAACCATGAGGACCTTATGAATAGTAATATTGAATTGTTATTAGCGGAGTTAGAGCGCGAGTTAAAACAGCTTAATTTATGGAGTGCTTCACCGCCAAATGTAGCAGCCATGGCAAGCTCAGCCCCTTTTTGTTGTGACACTATGCCTTTAGAGAATTGGCTGCAGTATATTTTTATTCCACGTATGACAGCACTTATTGCAGCAAAAGCAGCCTTACCTAATAAAATTAGTGTTCACCCAATTGCTGAGGAAGCCTTTAAAAGCCATGCCATAACAGCGCAACCATTACTAAGTATTATTAAAAGCCTTGATAATCAGTTAACAGGTGAGGCATGACAGATCCAGAAGTTGTGCTAAGCACAGAGCCTTCTGAACTTAGGTTGCCTTTAAAAATTTTGTATCAAGATGATTACTTAGTGGTGATTGATAAACCTAGCGGTATGCTAGTTCACCGCTCATTTCTCGATAAACATGAAACAGTGTTTGTCATGCAAACCTTGCGCGATCAAATTGGCCAACATGTTTTCCCCGTGCATCGTTTAGATCGGCCAACTTCAGGTGTTTTAGTTTTCGCGCTTTCAAGTGAAGTAGCCCGCATTTTATCTGAGCAACAACAGCAGAATTTATGGCATAAATACTATTTAGCTGTAGTACGTGGCTATGTATCTCAGGGTGGCGAGTTAGACTATGCGCTAAAAGAGCAACAAGACAAAATTGCTGATAAATATAGTCGTGATGATAAAGCAGCACAGTCAGCTATAACCCGCTATCAGCCGTTGCAAAAAATTGAATTACCCATGCCTGTTAGCCGATACCCAGTGGCAAGATACTCTTTGTTAGCACTGCAACCACTAACAGGGCGTAAACACCAGTTAAGACGCCATCTTGCACATTTACGCCACCCAATAGTGGGTGATACTAGCCATGGTGATGGTAAACATAATAAGTTTTTTTTACAGCATTTTAATTGTCGGCGGTTGATGTTGATTGCTAAACAGTTACAGTTGCCACACCCAGTAACGGCTGAACCTTTATTATTTAGTGCTGGACTTAACCAGCTTGAAAACATATTTCAACAGTTTAATTGGCCGATAAACAAGCAGTATTATCAACAGCAATTTGCCCAGCTTTTTGCTAATAGTCAGAGTGTGGAGGAAGAATGACAAAAATTGCAGTAATAGTAGGCACTGTATACGGTGCGGCCCAGTATGTAGCAGAGCAAGCTGTGGCAGCACTGAGCGAGCGTAATTATGATTGCCAACTATTTGAAGATGCCGTCTTAGATGAAGTATTAGCTTATAATGCTGATATTTGGCTAGTTATTTGCTCCACTACAGGTGAGGGCGATGTGCCTGATAATGTGTTTCCATTTTATTTGCAGCTAAAAGAACAGTTCCCTTTGTTAACAAACAAGCACTACGCCGTAATCGGTTTAGGTGATAGTAGTTATGAAAACTTTTGTGGTGGTGGTGAAAAGTTTGCAGAGTTATTGGCTGAGCTGCAAGGGACAGAAGTTGCCCCTATGCTGCGGATAGATGCAATTGAAACTTTAGAACCTGAGCTAATAGCCTTACCTTGGTTACAGCAACACTTTACCGGCTAAATATAGTAGCCGGTTAACAATATTTATCTAGCTTATTATAAGCTTTTGCGCCTGGAGCTTTTAATGTGGGGTCATTTTGCATGGCAAATTTATCTACCCACATAGCAGTGGCGCCACAAATTGCTATGGGCATCACTAATAAATTAAATAGTGGGATCATACAAGCAACTGCAACAGTAATGCCAAAGCTAAAGCTGTCAGGCCAGCGTTGTCTTAATTGACTGCGCATAGTGTGAAAAGAAATTTTGTGATTATCAAACGGATAATCACAGTACTGGATAGCTAGCAGCCAGCTAGTAAATAAAAACCAGAGTATTTGACCGCCTACCGGTAACAAAAAAAACAGAATTAAAAATATTATGGCTCTGGGTATGGCATAGAGTAATTTTTGCCATTCTCGGCTTAATAATCGCGGTATATCTTTAATAAATGCCGCTGTATCCATTTTGCCAATAGTATTGCCAGTTAAATAGGCTTCTACCTTTTCGCTTAATAAGCCATTAAAAGGTGCAGCAATCCAATTTGCTACTAGGGTAAAGCTAAAAGCTAGCCCTATCACTAATGACATAACGCCTAGCGGGATAAGCAAATATTCTAACCAGTTTAGCCAAGCGGGTAAGTATTGCTGGATGGCGATAATAAAAGAATTAAGTTGCTGTAACAGAATATAAAATGCTAAAGAAAATAATAGCAAATTGATAGACAGAGGCACTAAGACAAAACGTTTTAATCCTTTAGTGCGAATTAAACTTAGACCGCGAAAAAAATAATACATTAATGCCTCGCTAAAAACAGTAACAGTGATGCTATAGCACTAAGTATAAAGTGTTAGGATAAAATTACTGTTATTGTTGGGATGTTTTTAGTAACAGAATATAATTAAGGCGCAAAAGTGATATTTGCTAACTATAGTACTGCTATCTAGAGAAAAGTTTTATGCTAGAATAGCGGCTGCTTTATTATGCTGTAGCATGTATTATTGCAAAATAATATTTTTTAGATGAAGGGTGAGATATGACAATGTTAGTTACTGCGCTGGTGTTTGCCGCAACTGTTTTATGTTTAGTTATGGGGCTGACTTTTTGTGTTTCAGCTGCGCTAGTACCTGCACAAGCCAATGCCGAAAAGCGTTTTGAAAAACGCCTAGAGTACGGTGTCATGGGCGGTGCTGGGTTAATTTTATTTATTGTTATGTTATTTATTAGCTAAGCATTAATAACTTATTACTGTAGTCAATTCAAGGCTTTAATTATCTAAGGTAATTAAATTAACCTTGTAATTTAAAAGCCTTCTGACTGCTCTGATAGTTGTTCAATTAAAGCTGCTTTCAGTTCCGCCTGTTGCTCATAACTTAGTGCTTGTTCATCATTATTAGAGAGCATAAAAAAGTCTTCTGCACGCTCACCTATAGTCGTAATTTTTGCTGCATGAATATTAATATTGCAGCGTTGAAACACTTCGCCAATATTGGCCAGCAAGCCTGGTGTGTCTAAGGCGGCTAACTCCATCATAGTGCGTTTGCTGGTATTGCCGGGTAAAAAGGCCACTTTGGGCGGTACATTAAACTGGCGCATTTTACGTGATAAACGGTTTTTTTGCCGTGATAAATCTGGTTTACCCTGAATATGTAATTCTAAAGCGCGTTTAATGCTTTGCTGGCGAGAAGGTGAAATAACCGGCTGGCCATTTTGCTCTAAAATAACAAAGGTATCCATGGCATAGCCATCTTTATTGGTCATGATTTGGGCATCAAAAATATTCACTTTTTTGCTATCTAAAGCAGCAACTAGCCGAGCAAATAAACCAGGTTGGTCTTTGGTATAGATAAAAACATGGCTGCCACCGCGAATAGCGGTTTTACTTAATAAGATTAATGGTTGCTGCGGGTTTTTATGGCGTAGAATGTGCTCACAATGCCAAGCAATTTGCGCTGGGCTATAACGGGCAAAATAGTCAGCTTTTATTCTAGTCCAAAGCGCTGCTACTTCTGCCTCGCTAAACTTTTGCTTTAACAGTAATGCCATAGCTCCAGCTTGATTTTCACGAATTAAGTCGCGTAAATCCATAGGTTTTTCTAAGCCGCGGCGGAAGGCTTTTTGGGCGGCAAGAAACAGTTCGCGCAGTAATGAGTTTTTCCAATCATTCCATAAGTTATCATTAGTGGCGCGAATGTCAGCTAAGGTAAAACAGTACAGATAATTTAGCCGCGTTTCATCTCTTACTTTTTCTGCAAACTCTGTGATCACCGCAGGATCATAAATATCTCGTCGCTGTGCTGTTACTGACATTAATAAGTGATTTTCAACTAACCAGACAATTAACTTACTATCAAAATCACTTAGTTGATGTAACTTAGCAAATTCGCGGGCGTCCATAGCGCCTAGCTCAGAGTGATCACCGCCGCGACCTTTAGCGATATCATGAAAAATACCGGCTAAATATAGTAGCTCTGGTTTCTCCATCCGGCGCACAATGTCGCTACATAGCGGAAATTCATTCTCATGTTCGGCAAGGGTGTATTTATATAAAAACTTTAATAAGCGATGAGTGTGTTCATCTACGGTATAAGCATGAAATAAATCAAATTGCATCTGACCTACTATATTGCGCCACTGCGGTAAATAAGCAGCTAAGATGCCATAACGATGCATTAGCGTAATAGCATTATCCATGCCGCCGGGGTGACGGATAATAGATAGAAATAGCTGACGACAGCCTTCATAGTCTTGTAGGTCGCCCATTAAACGTCGCCTAACTTGACGGATTAAGCGCATTGTTGAGGAGTGAATGCCGGTAATATTGGAGTTATTGGCAATATGCCAAAATAACCGCAGCAAATTATCACGTCTAGCAAAAATCGCATTATCACGCGCAGCGATTAAATGGCCTTGTAGTTCAAAATAATCATCTAATGGTTGTATTTTTACTTTAGCATCAGGGTTTAGAATGCTGCCATCAAAGTGCTGCAGTAGCATTTCGTTAAGCTCACTGACTCGCTGGACTGTACGAAAGAAGCGTTTCATCATTCGTTCAACAGAAGCTTTGCCATCGGCACCAAAGCCTAGGCGCTGGGCTATAGCCGGTTGGTAATCAAATAAAATTCTATTTTCATTACGGCCTGCTTCTAGGTGCAACGCAAAACGCATTTGCCATAAATACGCTTCACATTCCATTAGTTCCTGATACTCATCTTCGGTAAGGTAGTGATAAGCGACGAGTTCTCGCATGGTACGAGTTTGAAAGTGCCGTTTAGCTACCCAGCCAATAGTTTGAATATCGCGTAAGCCACCGGGGTTAGCCTTTAAATTAGGCTCTAAATTATAGGCAGTACCATGAAATTGGGCATGACGCTGTTGTTGCTCGTGGCGTTTAGCTTGAAAAAAATCTTGGCTAGTCCAAAAGCTATCAGCATAAACGTCTTGCTGCAATTGCTGAAATTTAGAGCTATTACCGGTTAGTAAACGCATTTCTAGCAGGTTAGTGGCGATAGTAATATCGTCTTTACCTAAATTAAGAGATTCTTCAAGAGTACGAACACTATGACCAACTTCTAAACGCAGATCCCACAACAAAGCAATAAACTGGCTAATGGCCTCTTGTTGGCTATCGGTAAGTGCACCTTGGGTTAAAATAAGTAAATCAACATCAGAGCAAGGATGCAGTTCACCACGACCATACCCCCCAACAGCAATCAGGCTTAATTGCTTGCCTTTGTGCAGATCAAGCTTATGCCAAAGTTGCACTAATACGCTATCAATAAAGCTCGCTTTAGCCTTTACTAAATTAGTAACGGGTTGCTGAGAAAAGCTGCGGCTTAACCAGTCATGAAAGTCAGCAAAATGTGCTTTATAGCCACTTAAACTATAATGCTCAGGCAGTGGTTTATTAAAAGAGACTGCCTGATTCATTGTGCTAACCTCACTATCTGTCGATTACGTTGGCTTATTTTACTCAGCGGTAAGAATGCGCTCTAAATCTTCATTGCTACGCAGGGTTAAAATTTCACAACCAGTATCGGTAATTAAAATAGTGTGTTCAAACTGGGCGGATAAGCTGCGATCTTTAGTGACGACTGTCCAGCCATCTTTAAGCATTTTGCTGTGCCGTGCACCAGCATTAATCATCGGCTCTATCGTAAGGCACATACCGGTGTGTAATACTTCACCCGTGCCTGGGCGACCATAATGCAGCACTTGCGGCTCTTCATGAAACACTGCACCTATGCCATGACCGCAATACTCGCGGACAACCGAGTAGCTATGCTTTTCAGCGTGCTGTTGAATAATATGGCCAATGTCGCCTAAACGAACGCCATTTTTTACTTTCTTTAAGGCTAAGTATAAACACTCTTGGGTAACACGAATTAACCGCTCAGCCATAATGCTGGGCTTACCCACTACAAACATTTCTGAGGTGTCACCGTGATAACCGTCTTTAATTACCGTGACATCAATATTAATAATATCACCATCTTTTAACTTTTTATCATTTGGTATGCCATGACAAATAACATGGTTAACTGAGGTACAAACTGACTTAGGAAAGCCATGGTAATTTAGTGGCGCTGGTATAGCTTGCTGTACATTAACTATATAGTCATGACACAAGGTATTTAGCTCGTCTGTGGTTATGCCAGCCTGAACATGAGGCTTAATCATTTCTAACACTTCAGCCGCTAAGCGCCCGGCCACGCGCATTTTTTCAATTTCTGCCGCAGTTTTAATAATTGCAGTCATGCATAGTCTCTCTTTAATATCGTCAGGTTTTAGTTACTAACGATTTGCTGTAAAAATACACATTTTATTGTGTTTACCACGCGCCTATGGTATAAAGCGCGCCGCTAATAAGCAAATTGCACTGGTGCGGTTATAGTAGCATTTTTGCTGCTGACATCACATATGCATTGTAAATTGGCGTAACTTAAACAAAACACACATACATCGACACATGTACCGGGGTGCTTTGCTTGGCGCTTAACCAAAGCCTAATCAAAGTCGGCATATGGGATGTATGGAGGCTTAACCCCTAAATACAGGAAAATAAAATCATGGCAAAAGTTTCAATGCGCGACATGCTCCAAGCGGGCGTCCATTTCGGTCACCAAACTCGTTATTGGAATCCAAAAATGAAGCCTTTCATTTTTGGTGCGCGTAACAAAGTACATATCATCAACTTGGAAAAAACAGTTCCAATGATGAATGATGCATTGGCATTTATTCAACAAGTAGCAGCAAAGAAAGGTAAAATTTTATTTGTTGGTACTAAGCGTGCAGCATCTGAAGCAATTAAAGAAGCAGCAACTAAAGTTGATCAGTTCTATGTAAATCACCGTTGGTTAGGTGGCATGCTGACAAACTGGAAAACTGTGCGTCAATCAATCAAGCGTTTAAAAGATCTTGAAGCACAAAGCCAAGACGGTACTTTCGACAAGCTTACTAAAAAAGAAGCTTTAGATCGTACACGTGAAATGGAAAAGTTAGAAAAAAGCTTAGGCGGTATTAAGAATATGGGCGGTTTACCAGACGTTCTATTCGTAATTGATGCTGATCACGAGCATATTGCTATCAAAGAAGCTAACAACTTAGGTATTCCAGTTGTTTCAATCGTTGATACTAACTCTGACCCAGTAGGTGTTGACTATGTTGTTCCTGGTAATGATGACGCTATTCGCGCTATTCAATTATACCTAGCAGCTGCTGGTCAAGCGATCGCTGATGGTCGTGAAAAAAATATCGAAGTACAGGCTGAAGCCGAAGCTTTCGTTGAAGCCGAGTAATTTTCCTGTTTTATCGCATTAGATAAACGCGATTACAGAGTAAAATTTTGACAGGGGCTTTGTGTAGCCCCTGTTTGTTCAACCTGAATTAATACGAGGAAGCTCTCATGGCTGTAACTGCCGCTTTAGTAAAAGAACTTCGCGAGCGCACAGGCGCTGGCATGATGGATTGTAAAAAAGCACTGGAAGAAACCGGTGGTGATGTTGAAGCCGCAATTGACGCTATGCGTAAAAGTGGTTTGGCTAAAGCTGCTAAGAAAGCAGGCCGTATAGCTGCAGAAGGCGCTATTATTACTCGCGTTGGTAATGGTATTGGTTTAGCTGTTGAATTTAACTGCGAAACTGACTTTGTTGCCCGTGATGCTAACTTTTTAAGCTTTGCTAATGCTGTTGCTGATTTAGCTCATGCTAACAATTTATTTACTGCAGAAGCTATTTTAGCTGCTGACTTAAACGGTACTTCTGTCGAGGAAACTCGTGCAGCCTTAGTCGCGAAAATTGGTGAAAACATCAATGTTCGTCGTGCTGCTGTTGTAGAAGGCGCAACTATTGGTCAATACGTTCACTCAGGCCGTATCGGTGTATTAGCTGTGCTTGAAGGTGGTAACGAAGACGTGGCAAAAGACGTAGCAATGCATGTTGCTGCTAATAACCCAGGTTTCTTAACCCCAGATGACGTACCTGCAGAAGTAGTACAACGTGAACACGAAATTCAATTAGATATCGCTGTTAACTCTGGTAAGCCAAAAGAAATTGCTGAAAAAATGGTTGCAGGCCGTATGAGTAAGTTTACTGGTGAAGTAAGCTTAACCGGTCAGCCGTTTGTTAAAGATCCATCAATGTCAGTTGGTGATTTCTTAAAACAACACGATGCTAAAGCTGTTTCTTTCACTCGCTTAGAAGTTGGCGAAGGTATCGAAAAGAAAGAAGAAGACTTTGCAGCGGAAGTTGCTGCACAAATAGCGGCTGCTAAGAAGTAATTATCACTTCAGCCTAATGGCAAAACCCGCTAGAATAACCGCGACTTCAGGTTTTTACCTAAGCCGCGGTTTTTTTTATCTATAATTTAGTCAATTCACTCTGCATTATGAGGTTGTCATGAGCACAAATCCAAAACCAAGATACCGTAGGATTTTATTAAAACTTAGTGGCGAGGCCCTAATGGGCGATGAAGGCTTTGGTATTGATCCCAAAGTGTTGGATCGCATGGCACAAGAAATTAAAGAATTAGTCGAACTCGGCGTGCAGGTAGGTATAGTTATCGGCGGGGGCAATATATTTCGTGGTGAAGGCTTAGCCAAAGCAGGGATGAACCGCGTAGTGGGCGATCATATGGGCATGTTAGCAACCGTAATGAATGGCTTAGCCATGCGTGATGCTTTACATCGTGCCTATGTTAATGCCCGTTTAATGAGTGCTATCCCACTTAATGGTGTTTGTGACAATTACAGCTGGGCAGAAGCTATTAGCTTATTAAAGTCAGGGCGGATTGTTATTTTTGCCGCAGGTACCGGTAATCCGTTTTTTACTACAGATTCAGCTGCCTGTTTACGTGGTATTGAAATTGGTGCAGATGCAGTATTAAAAGCCACTAAAGTTGATGGCGTTTATTCAGCTGATCCAGTAAAAGATCCTACAGCAACCTTATATTCTACATTAAGCTATACCGAAGTATTAGAAAAAGAATTAAAAGTGATGGATTTAGCCGCATTTACACTAGCTAGAGATCATAGTTTAAAAATTCGCGTCTTTAATATGAACAAGCCTGGCGCATTAAAACGAGTAGTAATGGGCGATCCTGAAGGTACAGTGATCGACCACGCAGAAAATTTACAGTAAACTAGAGCCCTATGCCTAAGTGCATTGGCCAGAAAAGGATAAAATCGTGATTAACGACATAATTAAAGATATTAACGTTCGTATGGATAAAAGTGTTGATGCACTAAAGTCACAATTAAGTAAAGTGCGAACAGGCCGCGCCCATCCAAGCTTATTAGATGGTATTATGGTGCCATATTACGGAGCAGATACGCCGTTAAACCAGGTAGGAAACGTGTCAATTGAAGACGCACGCACACTAGCTATTACCGTATTTGATAAGAGCTTAACTGCAGCAGTAGAAAAAGCTATTATGGGGTCAGATTTGGGCTTAAACCCTATGTCTGCTGGTACTGTTATTCGTGTGCCACTGCCTGCTTTAACTGAAGAGCGCCGTAAAGATTTAGTAAAAATTGTCCGTGGCGAAGCTGAAAATGGCCGAGTGGCGGTAAGAAATATTCGTCGTGATGCCAATAATGACTTAAAAGCCTTATTAAAAGACAAAGAGATCAGTGAAGATGATGAGCGTCGTGCAGCTGATGAAATTCAAAAAGTAACTGATGTTTATATCAAGAAAATTGATGAAGTCTTATCAGACAAAGAAAAAGATTTAATGGAAGTTTAATTAAATTTAATGCTACAACAAAAGCGTTGCGACGCTTAGGTGACGCAACGCTTTTTTATATATATTTAATATTAAGTGTCTGACTGATTGAAGGCAATAACAGGGATAGGTCTAAGCTTATGACTGCAGCTACGCAGCTAAACCCAAAAAGTTTGCCACAACATGTGGCTATAATCATGGATGGTAATGGGCGTTGGGCTCAGCAGCAAGGCAAACCTAGAGTTTGGGGCCATAAGAAAGGTGTGGAGTCGGTGCGGCGTAGTGTTAGCTTTTGTCGCGAGTTAGGTATTAAGTCTTTAACTCTATTTGCCTTTAGTAGTGAAAATTGGCGCCGGCCTGAAGATGAAGTTAGCAGCTTAATGCAATTGTTTTTGATGGTGTTACAAAGCGAAGTTAAAACCTTACACAAGCATAATGTTAGGTTAAAAATTGTTGGTGACTTAAGTGCATTTAGCGATAAGTTAAGGGCAAATATTGCTAAAGCAGAGCAGTTAACGGCAAATAATACGGCTATGACTTTAAATATAGCCGCTAATTATGGTGGCCGCTGGGATATCGTTAATGCTGCAAAGTCCTTGGCACAGCAAGTGGAACAAGGTAGTTTAGCCAGCGATGATATTACGGAAGCTTTGTTTGCTAAACAAATACAAATGTATGATCAGCCAGAATTAGATTTACTTATTCGTACTGGCGGCGATGTTAGAATTAGCAACTTTTTATTATGGCAAGCCGCTTATGCTGAGTTATGGTTTACTGATACCTTGTGGCCAGACTTTAATCAGCAAGTATTTTCTGACGCTATTGCTAGCTTTGTTAACCGAGAGCGCCGTTTTGGCTGTACTGGAGAGCAAGTTAGGCAATTAGCAAAAAGTAGTAAAGGATAACAATATTGTTTAAACAACGCGTCATAACCGCATTATTATTAGCGCCTTTAGCGTTACTGGCTGTGTTTTATTTATCCTTGCCAGGTTTTGTTGTGTTTATTTCTGCAGCATTTTTGTTAGCTGCTTGGGAGTGGAGTGGCTTTTGTGGTTTAGCAAATAACAGTATGCGTGCTGTTTATGTTGTTTTAACTACAGTTGTTTTACTGCTGTTATATTTAAGTTTACCCGCCGATCTAGACCAACCTCTGGCAAGCCAATTGTTACTGCATAGTTTATTGTTAGCCGGTGTGGCTTGGTGGTTAATGGCAGCGGTGTTAGTGCTTACTTTTCCTAGAAGTAAATCGATCTGGGCTAAGCGGGATTGGCTTAAAGCTTTAATGGGCTGGTTTACCTTAATACCCGCTTGGGCAGCTGTGCTATATATTCGCCATACAGGCTATGCAGAATCTGAGTTTACAGGCGCTTGGTTAATTTGTGCATTGCTTGGATTAGTTTGGGCAGCAGATATTGGCGGTTATATTATTGGTAAACCTTTTGGTAAACATAAACTATTGCCTCGAGTAAGCCCCGGTAAAACCGTAGAAGGTATGTTAGGAGGCTTAGGTTTTGTGGCGCTGTTAGTAACAGTGGTAGCTGTGTGGCAAGATTGGCCTGAGCAAACTGCAATGTGGTATGCCGCTGCGTTAACCTTAACTGTACTTTCAGTATTTGGTGATTTAAGCGAAAGTATGTTTAAACGCGTAGCTGGGGTAAAAGACAGTGGGGTATTTTTGCCTGGTCATGGTGGTATTTTAGATCGCATTGATAGTCTTACCGCGACCGCGCCACTATTTGCTTTAATTATTGCTATTCTTAGCGGTCTTTATTAATGCGTAAAGTGGTTATACTCGGCTCAACAGGCTCTATTGGCGTCAGTACTTTATCGGTACTAGAACAGCATCCAGAGCAGTATCAGGTGTTAGCGCTTACTGCTGCCACCCAAACCGAGGCATTACTTCAACAATGCTTACAGTTTAAACCGCGCTATGCGGCTATGGTAGATACTAAGGCCGCGCAGCAGTTAAAACAGTTGCTACAGCAAGCAGGCAGTAAAACAGAGGTACTGGCTGGTGCTGAAGCCTTATGTCAATTAGCAGCTGATAGCGAAGCGGACATAGTGATGGCGGCTATTGTTGGTGCCGCAGGCTTGTTGCCAACCTTAGCGGCTGTAGAGCATGGTAAGACAGTATTACTGGCTAATAAAGAAGCGCTAGTAATGAGTGGTGAGCTATTTATTAACAAGGTGCAGCAGCATAAAGCGACCTTGTTACCCATTGATAGTGAGCATAATGCCATCTTTCAATGTTTACCCGCTGCTTTGCAACAGCAGAGTCATAATCAATCAATCGCTAGTTATGGTATTAGTAAATTATTGCTAACAGGTAGCGGTGGGCCATTTTTAACCACCAACTTAGCAGAATTTGCTCAGTTGACACCAAGCCAAGCAGTGGCACATCCAAACTGGAGCATGGGCGCTAAAATTTCGATAGATAGCGCAACTATGATGAATAAGGGCTTGGAATTTATTGAGGCAAGATGGTTATTTAACTGTCAACCTGATGATATAGAAGTAGTAATACACCCGCAAAGCATAATTCACTCTATGGTGCAATATACTGACGGCTCAGTATTAGCTCAGCTTGGCCAGCCGGATATGCGTACCCCTATTGCTCATGCTTTAGCCTTTCCTAACCGTATGTCTAGCCCTGTATCGCCTTTAAGTTTTAAACAAATGCGCGATTTTACTTTTACTGAGCCTGAGCCTGAGCGTTATCCAAACTTATACCTAGCCATAGCTGCTTGTAAATATGGTCAAGGTGCTACAACGGCGATTAATGCCGCTAATGAAGTTGCTGTGGCGGCTTTTTTGCAGCAAAAGATTCGTTTTACCGATATACATCGCATAAATGCCTCTTGTTTGGAACAATACGCATTAAGCAAGGTCTGTACCTTGGAAGAAATTTTACAGCTTGATCAAGTTGCAAGGCATTGTGCTGAGCAGTATATAAAGGATAATTGTTAATGTCTGGCGCGATTTGGAACTTATTATCCTTTGTGGTCGCACTGGGTATTTTAGTCACAGTGCATGAGTTTGGCCACTTTTGGGTAGCTCGAAAAAACGGTGTTTTAGTTAAACGCTTTTCTATTGGTTTTGGTAAAGCGCTAATACGATGGCGCGATAGACAAGGCACAGAGTTTGTTATTGCTGCTATTCCGCTAGGCGGCTATGTACGGATGCTAGATGAGAGAGTTGATCCGGTACTGCCTCAGTTTAAAGACTTAACCTTTAATAGCAAAACAGTTTGGCAACGTATGGCTATTATAGCTGCCGGACCAGCAGCCAACTTTATTTTTGCTTTTTTTGCTCTTTGGCTAATGTATATGCTGGGTGTGCAGACAATTAAGCCTGTTATTGCGACTGTGACACCTCAGTCTATTGCTGCTCAAGCTAAAGTGCCTAATAACTCGCAAATTGTCTCGGTTAATGGCCATACGGCAACCGATGCCAACAATGTCAACTTATTGCTGGTTGAGCAGTTAGGTCGTAATCGCATAGAGCTCGGGCTAAAGGATTTCGCTACAGGTCAGGCTAGGACGATAGTGCTAGACACCACTGACTGGAAATTTAATCCAGAGCAACAAAGTGTTTTTGCTAGCTTAGGTTTAGAGCTAGACCGGCCTCAGGCATTAACCGAGCTGGCGTTAATAGCAGAGGATAGTGCAGCGCAAAGAGACGGTTTGCAGTTAAATGATAAAATTTTGCAAATAGATGAGCAGGTTATTACCAGCTGGCCACAAGTTGTCAAGATTGTTAGCAATAGCCCCGAGCAGCCATTATTGATGGTGATAGAGCGCAATAATCGTCAACTTGAATTAACAGTCACTCCGGCTAGTGTCGAAGCTAAGGATGGTTTTTCTCAAGGTATGATGCTAGGGGTGAGCCCTAAAGTGACCCCTTGGCCCGAAGGTATAGTCTATACCCAGCGTTACGGCCCTTTAGAGGCTATAGGTGCTGGATTTAACCATAGTTGGCAATTAATCCGTTTAAGCTTTTCGATGCTAGTTAAGCTAGTGACAGGTGATGTATCTATGAAGCATTTGAGTGGTCCTATCTCAATTGCACAAGGTGCAGGAACCACTGCCAGTATAGGTTTCGTTGCTTTTTTATCGTTTTTAGCGTTAATAAGTGTTAATTTAGGCGTCATTAACTTATTACCGCTACCTATCCTGGATGGGGGCCACTTAATGTATATGTTGGTGGAACTAATCCGGGGTAAACCTGTCTCTGAGAAGGCGCAGGAAGTAGGTTTCAGGTTTGGCGCGTTACTCTTATTAATGTTGATGGGAATAGCGTTGTTAAATGATATTTCTCGTTTATAAATAACTAATCATAAGTAGTTCACATAATGACAATTAGACGATTAGTAGCGGCGATGATACTCGCTACAGCAAGTGGCTCGGTGCTCGCAGAAGAAAGCTTTACGGTGCAGGATATTCAAGTTGAAGGTCTGCAACGTGTGGCACTGGGTGCTGCATTAAATAATTTACCTTTCACCGTAGGCGATACTATTACTGAATACACCTTATCTCGTAGTATTCGTACTTTATACGGTGCAGGCAACTATGATGATATCCAAGTGTTGCGTGATGGTAATACCGTTATTTATCGCTTACGTGAAAGAGCAACCATCAATGCAATAGAGTTTGATGGTAATAAAGATCTAAAAGAAGAGCAGCTGTTAGAAAGCTTAGCTGGGAATAAGGTCGAAGTAGGCGAGCCACTAGATAAAACCACTTTAAAAAACATTGAAGTAGGTTTAACCGAATTTTATCACGGTGTTGGTAAGTATCAGGCAACTGTTGATATAGAAACAGTGTATTTGCCTCGCAACAGAGTAAATTTAAAAGTTAAGTTTAATGAAGGTGATGCTGCCTCTGTTCGACAAATTAATATAGTTGGTAATAAACTGTTTTCTAATGACGAATTATTAAAAATTGTTGAATCAAAACAAGATTTACCTTGGTGGCGTTTTATGTCATCGGATCGCTACCAAAAACAAACTTTACAAGGCGATATAGAAAAAATAACTAGTTACTATTTAGATCGCGGCTACTTACGATTTAAAGTTGACTCGTCGCAAGTTGCTGTTAGCCCTGATAAAACCTCAGTTTATGTCACTCTAAATGTTACTGAAGGCGAGCAATATACAGTAAAAGGTATTAAGTTTGTTGGTGATTTAATTGGTAAAGATGAGCTTGTTAAAAGCATGCTACCAATTCAAAATGGTCAACTGTATAATGGCGCTCTCGTTACTTATACTGAAGAGCTTATTGCTAAGCTGCTGGCGCGTTTTGGTTATGCAAATTCTAAAGTGCGCACTATTCCTAAGATTAATGACGACACTAAAGAAGTGGAGTTAACCATTAGCGTTGAGCCAGGTAAACGGGTTTATGTCCGACGAATTATGGTGTCTGGTAATAACAGTACTCAAGATGAAGTCATACGCCGTGAACTGCGACAAATAGAAGGAGCCTGGTTATCGAATGATTCGTTAGAATTATCAAAAGACCGGATCCAACGCTTACCTTATATAGAAACTGTTAGTTTTGACACCTCACCTGTACCAGGTATAGAGGATCAAGTTGATGTAAATTTTAAAATTAAAGAACAACCATCGGGTAGCTTTAGTGCTGGCATATCTTATGGTAGTTATATGGGCTTATCATTCCAAATTGGCGTTCAGCAAGAAAACTTCTTTGGTACGGGTAACTCAGCAGGCATTAATGTAAACACAAATAAATACCAAAAATCGGTAAGTGTAAATTATACTGATCCTTATTATACGTTAGATGGTGTTAGTTTAGGCGGCCAAGTATTTTATTCTGAAATGGATTACAGCAAGCGCTCTAGTAGCTTAGAGGCTCATAACCAACAGCGCTACGGTTTTGGTGTTAATGTTGGTTATCCGATTAACGAATATAATCGCTTGAACTTTGGCGCTAATTATGTGGCTAATAAAATTAATCGTATTACTGAATATGATCAATTGCGCCATTTCCGTGCTGTATTATTAGAACAGAATAATCCTGATGGCGGTTATAACTTTACAAACTACGAATTATCGGCAGGTTGGGTACAAAGCACATTAAACCGTGGTTTATTTCCAACAGCAGGTCATTATTTTGGTTGGAATATTAAAGTTACTACGCCAAATTCAGATTTACAGTTTTATAAAACTAACTTTGAAGCCCGTAAGTATATTCCTTTAAGTAATGACCATGCTTGGTCTTTTTTAAGTAAACTAGAGTTGGGTTATGGTAATGGTTATGGTGCTAAAAATGGCTATGACCACACTTTACCTTTCACCGAGTATTTTTATGCTGGTGGCCATAATATCCGTGGCTTTGAAACTCAAATTATAGGGCCTAGAGCTATATATCGTTTTCCATCTAGTGTGCCAGGTATTCCAGATATTGGTGTAGGAGGCTATACAACTAATAATCCTGATAATGATACTTATGCTGTCTCTGAGCGTTCTACTGGTGGTAATGCGCAAGCAATTTTAACTTTAGAGTTAATTACCCCAACGCCATTTTTAAGTGAGGACTATCGTAATTCAGTTAGAACTAGCATATTTATGGACGCTGGTAACGTTTGGGATACCGAGTTTGATATCAACAGGTATGCTAATTTAACTATTAATAATTCACTTGGTTATTACCAGCCACCCTTAGCTGACTATGCAGATCCAGGTATGATTAGAGTAACTGCAGGTGTATCTTTACAATGGATTTCACCAATGGGTCCCTTAACCTTTAGCTTGGCAAAAATAGTTAAAAAATATGAAGGTGATAAACAAGAAAACTTTAGCTTCAATATTGGTACGACTTTTTAAACACAATTATACTAGGTGTTATAAATTTTAAACTTAAAGTGTAAATAGGAAAATATAATGAGAAATAAGCGTATTTTACAAACAGCAATGGTTTTAGTAGCAGGCTTAGTAATGTCTGCGACGGTTGCAGCTAAAGAAATGAAAATTGGCTATGTTGATGTACAAGCGGTTGCGAGTAAATTACCTCAAGCTGCAACCATGCAACAAACTCTAAGGGCAGAGTTTTCTTCTAGAATGGAAGCGGTTGATAAGCTAGAAAAAGATATTACTTTTAATATAGAAAAGTTACGTCGCGATGGCCCAACTATGAGTGAGAAACAACAACAAGAATTATCTGCTACAGTAAATAGCCAGCGTGAGAAATATGAGCAGTTAGCGCGTCCTTTGCAAGAAGAATTACGTGATCGTCAAACCGAAGAGCGCAATAAAATCTTAAGCTTAATTCAGACAGCTATAGATGAAGTTGCTACACGTGATAAGTACGACTTAATTTTAAGTTCGGGTGCGGCTGTTTATGCTAAACCTGAATATGATATTTCTGATGCTGTAATCAGTATTGCGAGCAAGAAAAAATAATGATTAGTTTTACTTTAACCGAATTAGCTGAACTTATAGAAGCCAAATTAGTGGGCGATGCAA
Source organism: Rheinheimera sp. MMS21-TC3 (assembly GCF_032229285.1). Classification (NCBI taxonomy): domain Bacteria; kingdom Pseudomonadati; phylum Pseudomonadota; class Gammaproteobacteria; order Chromatiales; family Chromatiaceae; genus Rheinheimera; species Rheinheimera sp. MMS21-TC3. The sequence continues at coordinate 2,858,656 of NZ_CP135084.1, read as the reverse complement.
CCTTACGCATCCACTCTTTGGCAACCTTAGAGCAAGCTAAGTCTGGCCAGATTACTTTTTTATCTAATGCTAAATACCGTAAATATTTAGCAGAAACAGAAGCGTCGGCAGTATTAGTGACTGCCGATGATTTAGCTTTTGTGGCACCAGGTGTTTCAGCGTTAGTAGTAAAAGACCCTTATGTTGCCTTTGCCAAAGTTGCCCAAAAGTTAGACAACACACCAAAGGCAGCGCAAGGTATAGATCCTACAGCTATTATTCATGAATCAGCTATTTTAGCGGAAGATGTTGCTGTAGGGGCAAATGCGGTGATTGCTGCCGGTGTTACTTTGGCTAAAGGTGCTCAGATAGGTGCAGGCTGCTTTATTGGTCAGGAAGCTAAAGTAGGTGCTAACACTATAGTCTGGCCTAATGTTACTCTATATCATAGAGTTGAAATTGGTGAAAACTGCACTATTCATAGTGGTGCTATAATAGGTGCTGATGGTTTTGGTTTTGCTAATGAAGCGGGTACTTGGTTAAAAATACCCCAAGTAGGTAGTGTGATAATTGGTAATGGTTGTGAAATCGGCGCCAACACAACTATTGACCGTGGTGCAATTGAAAACACCTTAATTGGTAATAATGTTATTATTGACAACTTATGTCAAATTGCCCATAACGTTAGTATTGGGGATCACACGGCTATTGCCGGTGCTACAGTAGTAGCGGGCAGCACTTCTATTGGCCGTTATTGTATTATTGGTGGCGCTGCTGTTATAAATGGCCATATTGATATCTGTGATGGTGCTCATATCTCAGGTATGGCAATGGTAATGAAACCTATTACAGAGAAAGGGGTTTATACTTCAGGCTTGCCAGCGACACCTAACCGAGAGTGGCGCAAAAATACTGCTAAATTGCGTCAGATAGATCAACTATATCAGCGAGTGAAAGCGCTTGAGTCACAACTGCAAACTCAGCAAAATACTGTAGCTGCTGATCATACAACAGAGGAATAGCCTTGGCTAATCAATTAAACAGCTTGGACATTCAGGAAATAATGGCTTTATTGCCACATCGTTATCCTTTCTTGCTAATTGACCGTGTGCTCGATTATACGCCTGGCGAAAGTTTAACGGCGATAAAAAATGTTTCAGTAAATGAGCCTATATTCACTGGCCACTTCCCTAATATGCCGATTTTTCCTGGTGTGCTAATTTTAGAAGCTATGGCTCAAGCAACAGGTATTTTAGGGTTTAAAACAGTGGCTGAACGGGCCGAAAATGAGCTGTATTTATTTGCTGGCATAGACGAAGCTAGATTTAAAAAGCCTGTTGTGCCCGGTGATCAAATGATTTTAGAAGTGAAGTTTTTAAAAGAACGCCGCAATATTTGGAAGTTCTATGGTGAAGCTAAGGTTGACGGTCAAGTCGTTTGCTCGGCTGAATTAATGTGTGCTAGAAGAGAGCTATAACGTGATCCATCCATCTGCAGTAATTGAATCCAGTGCCGTTATAGGCAAAAACGTAACTATAGGGCCTTTTAGTTATATTGGCCATAACGTTACCTTAGGGGATGATTGTATTGTTGAATCCCATGTTGCCATTAAAGGCCCTAGTACTTTTGGCCGAGGTAACCACTTCTTTCAATTTGCTAGTATTGGTGAAGCTTGCCAAGATAAGAAATACCGTGGTGAAAATACAGAATTACTAGTGGGGGATTACAACGTATTTCGCGAAGGCTGTTCAGTGCATCGTGGAACTGTTCAAGACCAAGGTAAAACAGTTATTGGTAGTCATAATTTATTTATGAATACCACTCATATTGCTCATGACTGTGTCATTGGTAATAATGTTATTTTTGCAAGCGGTGCCCAGGCTGCTGGCCATGTTCATATTGGTGATTGGGCTATTTTAGGCGGTATGACAGGTGTTCATCAGTTTGTCCATATTGGCGCTCATAGCTTCTGTGGCGGTGGCTCTATAGTATTAAAAGATGTTCCCCCTTATGTGATGGTTCATGGTGCGCCTTGTGTTCCTGGTGGTATTAATACCGAAGGGTTAAAACGTCGTGGCTATAGCAGTGAAGCTTTATTAGAAATTCGCCGCGCTTATAAAGAAGTTTACCGTAAAAACCAAACGACAGCTGAAGCACTAGCTGTGTTAGCCGACAAAGCTGAACAATATTCAGAGCTAAAAGTCTTTACTGACTTTATAGCTAATAGTAGTCGTGGCATAGTTCGCTAAAACCCGTAAATCTTAAATCACTTCAATAATAAGAGTACATAGCAGCTTAACTAGCCTAGCTATGTACTTACTCCGCTGCTTGGCATTCTTGATTTATTTATTGTGGCATTAAAAGCTTGTCATTATTTGGTATAGTCTTAAATAAGCCTTTAAAATCAGGCAGGATAAATCATTATGCTTAAGCCCAGCGTTACACCGCACCAGCTTATACATCAAGAGAAAGCACTAGATTCAAACTTACTGGGTGTTATGAGTTGGAATACCCAAAAATCCACTATGAGTACCAAGTTTCAGCTTTGTTTAACAGACTTGCTAGCGCGCTATCCTACGCAACTATTATTATTGCAAGAAGCTAAGTTAGCCCTTAGCAACAAGCTGCAATTAGGCGGCTGGTCTTATGCTGTTTCGCCAAATATTCAGACACCTTCTCATCTGTTTGGTGTGCTGACAGCAGGTGAATGTGCCTTTAGTAAGATTAATACGGTACTAAGCCAAGGGCGAGAATTAAGCTTTGCTACCCATAAGAGTCAAATCATGACCGAGCATCCGCTAAGTACAGGTGATGTTTTATTAGTGGTTAATATCCATGCCGTTAACTTTGTCAGTCATGGCCAGTTTCAGCAGGAAATTATGATTTTGAGGCAGATTTTATTGCAGCACCAAGGGCCCCTTATTGTAGCGGGTGACTTTAATATTTGGAGCCGCTCTAGGCGCTTATATTTAGTACAATTTTGCCGCGCTATGGGCTTAAAAAAAACCACTATGGCAGATGCACATCACATTAAGCGTTTTGGCCGTCAACCCTTAGACTTTATTTTATATCGTGATCTCAAGTTACGAATGGCTACCGCTATTAATACGCCTGCAGTGTCAGATCATAACCCTATTTATGCTCAGTTCTATTTGTAATTAAATTTCCAACCATTTAGTAAAGCGGGTAACATTAGCCGTCTAGTACTAGGCTACCAATTTCGTTTTTTAAGGCGCATTAATTAATACATGACTATAGAAAAAGATAAAATAGTTAAAATTGCTATTATTGCAGGCGAGCACTCGGGTGATATTTTAGGTGCTGATTTAATGAAAGCTTGCTTGCAACAAAACCCTAATACTCGGTTTTATGGAATTGGTGGCCCACGTATGCAAGCCTTGGGCTTTACCGCTTTATTTGATATGGAAGAGCTAGCCGTAATGGGCATAGTTGAAGTACTAGGCCGATTACCGCGACTACTTAAAGTTAAAAAAGAAATTATTGCTGCGTTATTAGCTGATAAGCCAGATGTGTTTGTTGGTATTGATGCGCCAGATTTTAACTTACCAGTAGAGTTGAAGTTAAAGCAAGCAGGGATAAAAACTGTGCATTATGTTAGCCCCTCGGTTTGGGCTTGGCGGCATAAGCGAATTTTTAAAATTGCCGCAGCAACGGATATGGTATTGTCGCTGTTACCCTTTGAAAAAGCTTTTTATGATAAATATCAGGTGCCTTGTACTTTTGTTGGCCATACCATGGCAGATACTATGCCGTTAATAGTTGATAAAGAGGCGACAAAGCAAGTATTAGGTTTAGATAGCACTAAAAATGTATTAGCCATTATGCCGGGTAGTCGTAGCAATGAAATAAAATTATTAGCTGCCGACTTTTTGCAAGCAGCAGCCACCCTCAAGCAGCAACAACCCTCGTTACAGTTAATTTGTAATATGGTTACTGAAGATAAAGCAGCGCAATTTGCGGCTATTAAACAGCAGATTGCACCAGAATTGCCGCTACAAGTATTTATAGGTCAAGCGCGTGATGTTTTATTGGCGGCTGATGCAACTTTTATTACATCTGGCACTGCAACGCTAGAGGCTATGTTAGCTAAATGCTTAATGGTAGTGAGTTATAAAGCCAATTGGTTAACCTATCAAATTGGCAGTCGTTTAGTAAAGTTAGCCCATTTTAGTTTGCCAAATTTACTGGCAGGTCGTGGTATGGTAAGTGAGCTATTGCAGCATCAAGTAACACCAGCTGCACTAGTTGCCAAAATGCAGCCATTATTAAGTACAGATCGTGCAGCATTATTGGCGGAATATACTGCTATTCATCAAACAATTAAATGTGATGCTAGTCAACGCGCTGCAGAAGCAATTTTTAAGGTGATTAATTCTAATGCAATATCAAAGGCCTAATGTAGCTTTAATTTGTGGTGTTGATGAAGTAGGCCGTGGGCCATTAATTGGTGCCGTGGTTACAGCTGCGGTTATCCTCGATCCAGCAAAGCCAATAGCAGGCCTGACTGATTCCAAAAAAATTAGTGAAAAAAAACGCACTCAATTAGCTGAGCAAATTAAGCAACAAGCTTTGGCTTGGGCCCTTGGTCGGGCTGAAGTGCATGAGATTGATGATTTAAATATATTACATGCCACTATGCTTGCAATGCGCCGAGCGGTAGCTGCCTTAGCTATTACACCTGATTGGGTATTGGTAGATGGTAACCGGACACCAGACTTTGGCATAAACGCCTCAGCAATAATCAAAGGTGATGGCTTAGTGCCAGAAATAAGCGCAGCCTCGATTTTAGCTAAAGTGGCACGAGATAATGAAATGTATGCATTAGATCAAGCTTATCCGCATTATGGCTTTGCTGCACACAAGGGGTACCCTACTGCTGCGCACTTAGCGGCAATTAAGCAGCATGGTGTCTTAGCTGAGCATAGGCGAAGTTTTAAACCAGTGCGGCTAGTATTGGAGCAACAAGACTAATGGCAGAACCAAGCTTTATTCATTTACGGCTGCACAGTGATTTTTCCTTGGTTGACGGGGTGGCTAAGGTAAAGCCAATAGTTAAAGCCATTAATCAATTAAAAATGCCAGCTGTAGCGCTAACCGACCAAATGAATTTTTGTGGCTTAGTGCGATTCTATAGTGCTGCTCATGCTGCCGGTGTTAAGCCAATTATAGGTGTCGACTGCTGGGTGCAGCACCCTGGTCTAGGGACAGAAACTAGCCGCTTACTTTTGTTAGCAGCCGATAACACTGGCTATCAAAATCTGTGTGATCTTATTTCAAAAGCATACTTAAGAGGCCATGTTGCAGGTAAACCACAAATAGATCATGATTGGTTAACTGAATATGCCAGCGGCGTTATTGTGTTGTCTGGTGCTAAAGATGGCACTTTAGGCAAGGCATTGATTAAGCAAAATCAGCCTTTAGTTAATGAGTTAGTAGCCTATTATCAGCAGCAGTTCCCTAATCGTTTTTATCTAGAGCTATGCCGCACCGGTCGGCCGGATGAAGAGCTTTATATCCAGCAAGCGGTAGCATTAGCTGAACAGCATCAACTACCCGTTGTAGCTACTAACGAAGTGGTATTTTTAAAGCGAGAAGACTTTGCTGCTCATGAAATTAGGGTAGCTATTCATGATAGCTTTACCTTAGATGATAAGCGTCGGCCAAAACTTTATTCAGAACAACAGTATCTACGCACTGAGCAAGAAATGCAGCAGTTGTTTGCCGACCTGCCAGAGGCATTGGAAAACTCAGTAGAGATTGCTAAGCGCTGCAATGTCACTATCCGTTTGGGTGAGTATTTTTTACCAGCATTTCCAACTGGCGGTATGTCTGACGCTGACTTCTTAGTGATGAAAGCACAACAAGGCTTAGAGCAAAGGCTACAGATATTATTTCCAGATGAAACTATTCGCCAGCAGCGGCGTGGCGGCTACGACGAGCGGCTGCAAATTGAGCTTAAAGTTATTAACCAAATGGGCTTTCCAGGTTATTTTTTAGTGGTAATGGAGTTTATTCAGTGGAGTAAAGATCAAGGCATTCCAGTTGGGCCGGGCCGAGGCTCTGGTGCCGGCTCTTTGGTAGCTTATGCGCTTAAGATCACTGATCTTGACCCGTTAGAGTATGATTTATTATTTGAGCGATTTTTAAACCCTGAACGGGTCTCGATGCCGGACTTTGATGTCGACTTTTGTATGGACCGCCGAGATGAAGTAATTGAACACGTTGCTGACATGTATGGCCGAGAAGCTGTGTCACAAATTATTACTTTTGGCACTATGGCGGCTAAGGGCGTTATTCGTGATGTAGGAAGGGTGCTAGGCCATCCTTATGGCTTTGTTGAACGCATCTCTAAATTAGTGCCTATGACGCCAGGTATGACGTTAGAGCAAGCCTTTAAAGAAGAACCAAGGTTACCTGAACTCTATGCCCAAGATGAAGAGGTTAAAGATCTCATTGATATGGCGAGGCAATTAGAAGGCGTAACCCGAAATGCCGGTAAACATGCCGGTGGCGTGGTTATAGCGCCAACTAAAATCACCGACTTTTCGCCCTTATATTGTGATGAGCATGGTAATAACCCTGTCACTCAGTTTGATAAAGATGATGTTGAGTATGCCGGCTTAGTTAAGTTCGACTTTTTAGGTTTACGCACTCTGACCATTTTGCAATGGGCAGTGAATATGGTTAATAGCCGTTTAACTAAAGAAGGTAAACCGCTAGTTGATATAAACCATATACCGCTAGTAGATAAGGCCAGCTTTGATTTATTACAAAAAGCCGATACTACAGCTGTATTCCAATTAGAATCGCGCGGCATGAAAGATTTAATTCGCCGCCTAAAGCCAGATTGCTTTGAAGATATTATTGCCTTAGTCGCCTTGTTTCGGCCAGGGCCACTACAATCTGGTATGGTTGATAACTTTATTGACCGTAAACGTGGCCGTGAAGCGATTTCTTACCCTGATGAAACCTGGCAGCATGAATCGCTTAAACCTATTTTAGAGCCCACATACGGCATTATTTTGTATCAAGAACAAGTTATGCAAATTGCACAGGTGCTATCAGGTTACTCATTGGGTGGTGCTGACTTGTTACGCCGAGCTATGGGTAAAAAACAGCCAGAAGAAATGGCTAAGCAGCGAGCAACCTTTCAAGAAGGCGCAGCCAATAATGGTATCGATCCTGAATTAGCCATTAAAATTTTTGATTTAGTTGAAAAGTTTGCTGGCTATGGCTTTAATAAATCACACTCTGCTGCTTATGCCTTAGTGTCATATCAAACCTTGTGGATGAAAACGCACTTTCCAGCTGAGTTTATGGCAGCGGTAATGTCCGCCGATATGGATAATACTGACAAAATTGTTACCCTAGTAGATGAGTGTGAGCGGATGAAGCTTACCCTGATTCCACCAGATGTAAATGCTGGGGTGCACAAGTTTACTGTTAATGAGCAAGGCCATATAGTATACGGTATTGGCGCCATTAAAGGGGTGGGCGAGGGGCCAATTGAAGCCATTATAGCCGCCAGAAAACAGCATGGTGCTTTTAGCGATCTGTTTGATTTTTGTGCTAAAGTCGATCTGAAAAAAGTCGGCAAACGGGTGATGGAAAAGCTAATTTTAGCCGGTGCTTTAGATAAGCTGGGGCCACATAGAGCTGCGTTAGCTGCAACCTTAGAGCAAGCAATGAAAGCTGCCGAGCAACATGCTAAGGCGCAGGCAGTTGGTCAAGATGACTTATTTGGCTTACTCAGCCCAGAAGCTGATGATACTAGCAGCGCTTTTGTTCAAGTGGCGCCTTGGCCAGATGAGATTTGGCTAGAAGGTGAGCGCGAAGCCTTAGGTTTATACTTAACTGGCCATCCTATTAACCGTTATTTGAATGAACTACCACGTTATGCTTCTTGTCGATTAAATGAGCTACAACCCACGCGAAAAGACCAATCAGTACAAGTAGTAGGCTTAGTGGTGTCGGTTCGGGTTATTGTTAATAAAAAAGGGCGGCGCTGGGCTATTGTGACTTTAGATGATAAGTCTGCCCGCTTAGATGTACGTTTTTTCCCCGATATGCTAGAAAATTTTGAAGAATTACTGCAAAAGGACCTTATTTTAGTTATAACGGGACAGGTCAGCTTTGATGATTTTAATGGTGGCCTTACAATGACGGGCCGCGATGTCAGTGAAATAACGCAAGTGCGAGAAAAATCGCTGCGTTGTTTGAATATCACTGTACAATCGACACAAATAGACCACAATTACCTGCAACAATTACAGCAGGTGCTCAGTGAGTATAAAGCAGGAACCGTTCCGGTTAATATCCGGTATCAGCGCCAGGAAGGCGAGGTAATGCTTCAACTAGATACTCCATGGTGGGTGACGCCTGCCGACGCTTTGTTGCATCAGTTAAAACAATTGGCGACAATAGAACTGGAATTTAATTAATTAGGTAGTGACTGTCGATGATGCTGAATTATTTAGAGTTTGAGCAACCCATTGCTGAACTTGAAGCAAAAATAGACGAATTGCGTAACGTAAGTCGCAATGGCGATTATGATTTAGGCTTAGAAGAAGAAATAAATAAATTAAAAGAAAAAAGCTTAACCTTAACTAAAAGAGTGTTTGCTGAGCTAGGTGCTTGGCAAGTTGCGCAATTAGCTCGTCATCCATTAAGGCCTTATACCCTTGATTATATCAAGCATATGTTTACTGACTTTGATGATTTAGCCGGTGATAGAGCCTTTGCCAATGACCATGCTATTATTGGTGGTACAGCACGTTTAGATGGCCAACCAGTAATGGTTATAGGTCATCAAAAAGGTCGGAATACTAAAGAAAAGATTAAACGAAACTTTGGTATGCCAAGGCCAGAAGGTTACCGCAAAGCCCTACGTCTAATGGAAATGGCCGAACGCTTTAAAATGCCAATTGTAACTTTTATTGATACGCCAGGTGCTTACCCAGGAATAGGCGCAGAAGAGCGCGGTCAATCTGAAGCTATAGCTCGCAACTTAAAAGTTATGGCAGGCTTAAAAGTGCCAGTTGTTTGTACTGTTGTCGGTGAAGGTGGCTCGGGTGGCGCTTTAGCTATAGGTGTAGGCGATAAAGTAAATATGTTGCAATATAGTACTTATTCGGTTATTTCGCCAGAAGGTTGTGCTTCAATTTTATGGAAAAGCGCGGAAAAAGCTCCTTTAGCGGCTGATGCAATGGGGATAACCGCGGCTAGAATTAAAGAGTTAAAGCTTATTGATGAAGTGGTAACTGAGCCGTTAGGTGGTGCCCACCGTTCTCCTGAGAAAATGGCGCAAAGCTTAAAGGCGGTATTACTACAGGATTTAGAGTTGTTAAATAAAATGAGCGTCGATGAATTGTTAGAGCGGCGCTATAATAGACTGATGTCATACGGCTATTGCTAATAGCCTTAGCAGTTGTAATATTAAGCCAGTATCTAAAGTACTGGCTTTTTTATTTAATAATACCGCTGTCTAGTTTATAGCGCACTTAAAATAGATTGAGCATGACCACACTACAGGTAGAGACTTTTTTACAGCATTGTTTATTGGCGCAAGCTAAGCTGCAAGCAGAGCATAAGGTGGTTCTGGCTCTCAGTGGTGGCTTAGATTCTATGGTGTTACTAGACTTGCTAGCTAAAGCACAGCAGCAGCTAGGCTTTAAGTTGCAAGCTGTCTATATTAACCATGGTTTAAGCAATAATGCAGTTGCTTGGGCAGAGTTTTGTCAGCAACAATGCGCCGTGCGGCAAGTTGAATTTAGCTCGGTTAGCCTTAAGCTTGAAGGTAGGCATAATTTAGAAGCCCGTGCTAGAGCAGGGCGATATGACGCTTTAGCAGCATTTATTACTACTAATAAGCATTTATTGCTGACAGCGCACCATGCCGATGATCAAATAGAAACCTTGTTGCTAGCATTAAAACGGGGCTCAGGCCCTGCAGGTTTAAGTGGTATAGCGGCAAGCAAACCTTTTGCAGCGGGTCAACTATTAAGGCCATTGCTTAGTTTTAACCAAGCTCAGTTACAGCACTATGCCACAGAGCAACAATTAGCTTGGGTAGAAGATGAAAGTAATATTGATACCCAGTATGAACGTAACTTTATCCGCCATCAAATAGCGCCGCTATTACGTCAACGTTGGCCCCACTTTAGTAAAACAGCTAGCCGTAGCATGCAGTTAATCGCTAACATGCAGCAGTTAGCAGATTATTATACCGAACAGTTTTATCCGCAGGTAGTGGTTAATGATCGGTTACAACTAACGGCCTTAGCCCAGCATATTCCTTTACAACAACATTTACTTATTCGGCGCTGGTTAGCCGATACTGGACTAACCCCATCAGTGCAGTGGTTAGAAACATTATACCAAACGGTTATTTTAGCCCGAGAGGACAGCAGCCCTTTATTAGTGCTGGATGGCTTTAATATTAGACGTTATGCCGAACAGCTGTACAAAGTAGCTGCCACTAATAACAGCAAGCCAAATTATAATTTAGCCTGGCAAGGGACAACGCAGCTTGTGCTGCCAGAAAAGCTTGGCCAAATAGATATTAATAATCAAGCCTCAACTGATGCCCTGCCTGTAGCCGATGACAGCGGCTCTATTGTATTTGGCAAGTTGAGTTTATTATTTAAACCAAGTTCAGCATTACAGCATAAACCCCTAAAACAATGGTTTAAATTATGGCAAGTACCGCCTTGGCAACGCTTGCGAGTGCCTTTGCTATTGAATAAGCAGCAGCAACTTATTGCGGTAGCGGGCTATGCTTCTGCCAGCTCAGCGCAACAAGCAAAATACTGGTTGCACTGGTCTGAAATGGCTAAATAAACAGTCAATAAGAGTTAAAGTGCTAGGCGGACCATACTTTTACCAGCATTTTTTGCTTGGTATAAGGCTTTATCTGCCGCAGCGAATAATTCAGCTTGGCTCTGTCCAGTTTTAAGTAAAGCTAAACCAACACTGACTGTCACTTGATACTGCTGACCAAGCGCTAGTTGATTAATTGCTTTTAACAAGCGTCTAGCAATTAATTCAGCACTTGCAACATCAGCGGCAGATAAAATAATAGCAAACTCGTCGCCACCAAAGCGAAATATGCTGTCAGTCACCCGCAGTGTATCGCGTAATGCATTAGCCACAGCAATTAACATTTCATCACCTGCCGTATGGCCGTCAATATCATTAACTTGCTTAAAGTTATCTAAGTCTAATAATAATAAGCCGCAGCTTTCATCATAGCGTTTAGCCAGCTGGACTGTTTTAGTAAAGCTGTCGTCAAAAAAACGACGGTTGCCTAGGCAGGTAAGGGGGTCTTTTAACGCCATTTGTTGTAAGCGGCTGACTACTAGTGCATTGCGAAGGGCAAATAACCACTCGGTTTCTAATTGCAATAATTCACGCTGTAACATTGGTGTAAAAGGGCTAGCACTTTGATATACCAGCTCAGCTAAGCATTGTTGATTTAAAACCAACATGCTGCGGTGCTCATAGTCAGCTGGGGTTGAGCCACTAGCTGTAAAATCACCGACAGCCGTGTGTAATTGCAACCAAGACAGAGGCAAAAGCTTGCCGGCAGCCATTGAAATAATATCAAGTTGCTGTTGTAACTCTAAAGTAGTTTGAAGCTGGCTGACTAAGCTTAGTCCAGCTTGCTCTGGAAGCTCAGGCCAATGTTGTAGCTTAGTTATAGAAGCATAACAGGGGGCCGAACTGCAGCCTCTATCCTGCAACAAAGCATACTCCATAATTTTATCCTTAATAAATTAAGTAATCCTTAATCTATTAAGCAACTAATAGGCCAAGTGTTAATCTTGAAGGAACTTTAAAATTTGTGGCATTTGTTGATTAGCATCTTCCATACCTAATTCAATTAAGCGTCGGGTATAATTTTGTTCAAACAATAAGTAACTGGGTAAACTTGACTGAGAATGCTGCCGGGTACCGGTTAAACGCAAAATAGTTCGAACCGCTAAAGGCAAGCTTAAATAATGCTCACTAGCAATTTGGCTAAAATTTTGACTGGGATTAATCAGTAAAGTGTCAATTTTTTTTAAGGGAGAGGCAATAGTATGTTGCTGTAATACGGCAATAGTACTGTTTATTCTATGCAAGCGCTCCAGATCAGAATTAAGAGTGTCGCTAAATACGGTATCTAATAAATGACCTGCAATATTGGCAAGATCAGGATGGTGTAGCATACGTTGCCCAGCATCACTACTGCGGGGATCAGCTAAACCAATAATCATAATTTTATCGGCGCCTAAATGAATAGGGGCACTTAAAGGCGCTAATTGGTTGACAGAACCATCACCAAAATACTGTTGATGAATACGCACCGAGGGGAAAACCAGCGGAATAGCAGCTGACGCCATTAAATGATGGACACCAATTAAAGTTCGTTGACCAGAGCGCTTAGCCCGCCGCCATTCTTGAGCCTGTTTTGATTGAAAAAACGATATAGAGTCGCCATTGTTATAACAAGAAGCAGTAACAGATACACTAGATAAATAGCCGCCCATAATATTACGATCTATACGTTGTAAGTCTAATATTTTAGTTAACATTAATCGTAAAGGTTTACTATCAAATAGGCTTACAGGGGGCTTATTGGCGTAGTCAGCTTGGAAGCCACTATAGATACTGCGAAATAAATGCCGAAATACTCGAATATAATCGGCATAATAAACTTGATGAGTAGAAAAGTTACGCCAAATCCATTCTAGCTTTTTAACCCCAAGATGAAAGCATGAAGCATAGCTAGCCATAGCAGCCCCATTTATTGCACCAGCAGAGGTACCGCTAATAATTTTAAAGGGTATGGCGCTATTTCTAGGGTAATGTTGGGCAATAGCTTTTAATACGCCGACCTGATAGGCTGCTCTAGCACCACCTCCAGTTAAAAGTAAGGCAGTTTGTGACGCATTATTTTGCGTATTGCTATTATGTATATTTTTCGGCGTCACCAAGTTGAACTTTTTCCCTATCACAGGCTCATTGTTAGTATATTGCTAGATTTTTAACAGATTGCAATGACTATTCGTTGAGCAACAGCAGATTATTAATGAGGTTATTATGACAACAGAGACTAGTGCCACAGGTCAACAAAAATATTACTTTGCTATTGCTGCCGTTGTTGTGGTTTTATTATTGGCGCTTTGGTTTTTGTTTAAACCTAAGCCAGATGTTGTTGAAATTAAGCAACCTATTACTACTGCAGTAGAGTCAAGTCCATCTGTGGACTTAGCTGAACCAGAAATAATGGCTGAGCCAGAACCAGATGTTGAGTCTATAACTGAAGTAAGTATTGAGCCAGTAGAAGTTATTGCAGTAGTAGAGCAACCGTTACCAACACTAGATACATCCGATACTGAAATTAAGCAGCAGATATTTAATTTAGATTGGCAACCTGGCTTGGCTAGTTTAATTGTAACCGAGCAAATGGTGCGTAATTTTGTGGTGCAAGTCGATAATATTGCTCTTGGCCAGTTAGTGAAAGGGCATCCTATTTTACAACCGCTAGATCAGCGTTTTATTGGTGCTAAAAAGCCACCCTATCAATTAGACTCAGCAAACTTTGCCCGTTATAAGCCGTATTTAGACTTGCTAGAAAGTGTTTCGGCAGCAGAAGTGCTAGCCAGCTTACAGCGTTTTGAACCTTTAGCAGAAGAAGCTTTTGCTGAGTTAGGTTATCCAGATGCTTCTTTTAAGCAGCGAGTGATTAGTGCTATTGATGTTTTATTACAAACACCTGAGGTTGATTATCCAATAGCGCTTGAACGGCCTTCGGTAATGTATACCTTTGCCGATCCTAGGTTGGAAGCTTTACCGGCACCGCAAAAAATGCTGTTACGCATGGGGCCTGAGAATCAAAAGCGCTTAAAAGCAATATTACGTCAATATCGTACAGAAATGCAGCAGTGAGCTGTTACTAGACTTGCAAGCAACAGCTGTTTTGCGCATAATGCGCGCCAGTTGATTGTTCAACTGTCAATGGTAACCCCATTGGTCCTCTCGCAATACTAGTAAGCGAACCTGGTCAGGTCCGGAAGGAAGCAGCCACAGTTTATGATGTATGTGCCGGGATGTGGCTCTTGGGGTTGCCACCCAAATTCTGCTTAGCTTGTTGCATCAAAGTGTATTAAAAGTTATCCCAATAAGGCTCATCACCAAAACGTTGGGCAATAAAATCGATTAAATAGCGACAACGCTGTAATAAAAATCTGTTTTTAGGATAAACCGCATAGGCATTTAAGGTTGGCAACTGATACTGCTGCAGTATTGGCAATAGCTCACCACTAGCTAAGGCTTGATATGTAATAAAAGTGGGTAAAAAAACAATACCCTGACCTTTGATTGCCATCTCAAGTAAAAAGTCACCATTATTAGCTTTTATTTTACCGTTTACTGGTACTTGATGCTTTTTACCTTGCTCATCTATCAACTCTATAGTGCTAGATTTGCCCATGCCATATTGCAAAAACTTATGCTTTGCCAGATCTTCAAAGGTTTTTGGTGTCCCCATTTTATTTAAATATTCGGGGCTGGCGCATAACGCATAACGGATTAGTGCTAAGCGTTTGGCTTGATAGCTTGAATCTTCTAACTGTTTAATACGAATTGCTAACTCAAACCCTTCTTCAATCAAATCAGTATGTCGATCAGAAAAATCTAGCTCAAACTTTAAATCAGGGTGCATATTGGCATATTCATCGATGATATTATTTAAATGCATCAAGCCAAAAGATAATGGCGCTGTCATCTTTAGCGTCCCTTCTATACGAGTCGGAGCCCCACGGGTCTCTTCATTAAGCGCTTCCACTTCACTTAGTATATTGTTCACCTTTTGATAATACTGCTCGCCAGCTTGGGTTAAGTGTGATTGACGCGTGTTTCGGCTAATTAGCTGACTGCCCAAGCGAGTCTCTAGCTCTTTTAGTCGACGGCTTACTGCAGATTTTGCGATATTTAATTGCTCTGCGGCTTTAGTAATACTACCTGCTTCAACAATGCGCACAAACATTGCCATATCTTCTAGTTGGCCCATTTAAACCACTCTTTAATTGTTCTCAAAATAAGAAAAGTTATTTGCTGTATCGACAGTTTATCTACTTATAGTCAACAATCATAATAGAACTATAGCTTAGTTTTAATTACTTAAGTTCCTAAACAATCACTGGAGAGAATAATGTCAAACCTAAAAAATTTACAGCAATTAGTAGAAAAGCGTCGTTCTGTCTATGCACTAAGCAATCAGCTGCCAGTTTCTAACGAAGAAATTATTAAACTTGTTGAACATGCGGTCCTGCATACACCATCATCTTTTAATTCACAATCGACACGTATCGTAGTTTTGTTTGCTGATGATCATAAAAAACTGTGGGACATCACTGAAGAAACACTAAAAGCTATAGTTGCTGATGACGAAAAGTTTCAAGGTACTAAAGATAAAATAGCCGGCTTTAGAGCAGGTGCGGGTACGGTATTGTTTTTTGAAGACAAAGGCGTGATTAGAAATTTGCAACAAGCTGCGCCTTTGTATGCGGATAAGTTTCCAATTTGGGCTCATCAAACCAGTGCTATGCATCAGTATGCGATCTGGATGGCATTGACTAGCTTAGATATAGGTGCCAACTTGCAGCATTATAATCCCGTCATTGATCAGAAAGTTGCTAATGAATGGAACCTTACTGCCGACTGGGAATTAAATGCACAAATAGTATTTGGTGCGATCGAGCAGCCTGCAGGTGACAAAGCGTTTCAGCCTCTAGAAGAACGTATGAAAGTATTTGGCTCATAAATCCTAATTTTGTACACCGCATAAACAATGAAACCGCTTAGACATAATCGTCATGGTTTCATTGTTGTTACTATTTATTCTATTTGTGTTTCTATACTTCCTGCGATAACAAGTTCTAACGCTTGCTTAAAATCTGCACATTACAACAGCTACCAATCTTAATGAGACTAGTTATCATTTGTATTGACATTGGTGTTTTTGATCAGTTAGTATGCCGCTACTTTTTAGCAGTATTCGCCATTAAGATTAAAGGATAGAAGTAATGAAACACGCGGTGCCAACAAAGCTGTCTTTATTAATAGCTTTAACGTTAGCGGGATCTGTTAACGCAGAATTAGTTAATGCAGCATACACCCCAGATGGAATTGAGCGCATTGTAGTTACAGCCTCGGGCTTTGAACAAAAATTAACAGATGCACCTGCTAGTATTTCAATTATTACTCAAGAAGAAATTCGTCAAAATTCGTTTACCACTTTATTAGATGCAGTGAAGTATCAAGAAGGTGTTGATATTGGCACTAGCCGCGATAAAACAGGACAAGGCTCGGTAAGTATGCGCGGCCTTACCGGTGAGTATACTTTGTTATTGATAGACGGTCGTCGTCAAAATAATCATGGCGATATTTACCCCAATAATTTTGGTGGCAACGCATTTAACCATGTCCCGCCGTTAGCCAGTATTGACCGTATTGAAGTTATTCGTGGCCCAGCTTCAACCTTGTATGGCGCAGATGCCCTGGGCGGGGTAATTAATATTATTACCAAAAGGCATACACAGGGCTGGACGGGTGAAGTAAGTATGGGCCGTAGTGTGCAGTCTAATGATAATTTTGGTGATGACTTCACAACCGAAGTATCCGTAATGGGGCCTTTAATAGATAACGTATTAAGCTTGGGACTACGTGGTAGCTTGTATGATCAGCAAGCATCAACACCGACATTTACACCGGCGATAGATCCAAATGGCAATGTGATTGTGCGCGAGCTTGGTTTTGGTAGCGGCGGACGTACTGTTGATAATAGTGATAAGCATGTTGGCTTTTCGTTGTCGTGGACACCGGCTGACAACCAGCGCTTAAAGTTTGATTACGACGCTTCAAATCAAGTTTATGATAATACACCAAGCTATGACATTGAAAACGATAGTATTATTTATCCATTAGGTACAAAAGACAGCATAGAAGAGCTTTGGCAAGATAGCCGTGGCAAGGTTAATCCGCGGGCAGGTTATGCTGCAGATCAAGAGTTTAATCGTAATTGGTGGTCGTTAGCCCATGATGCAGATTGGCGTTTTGGCTCTAGTATGATCGCTTTATCTTATGTAGAAACCGAAAATAATGGCCGCACCTTACCACTTAGCGTCGCCGAGCGTTTATTATTGCAAGAAATGTATGACGGCACAGGTGAGTATGCTGGTTTAACGGAAGCCGCTCGTCGTAGTTTAGCAGAAGCAACTTTTCTACCCCGCCCAGCACGACCTCTGGAAAGTAACCAATATACACTTGACGCTCGCCTAGATATTCCATTGCAAGCCGCGGGTCTGCATAACTTTGTCGTAGGTGGCCAGCTAATAGATGGTGAATTAATTGACGGTGTTTTTGGTATGGAAAGCGGCAGCGTAAGAGGAAAGCAGCAGCAAAAAATGTATTCGCTGTACGTTGAAGACAACTGGATGATGACCGAAGACTTTACTCTGACTGCAGGGGTTAGATACGACAAGCACGATACTTTTGGAAGCCAAGTTTCACCACGGCTATACGCTGTATATAACCTTAATGCGCAGTGGACATTAAAAGGAGGCGTAAGTACAGGGTATAAAACACCAAATACGACTGATTTATATGACGGTATTACAGGTTTTGGTGGCCAAGGTACTAGCCCGTTTGCGGGTAACCCTGAATTACAACCAGAAACCAGTGTCAACTCTGAAATTGCCTTGTACTGGAATGCTTTAGATAATGGTCACAATTTTAATATCACCTATTTTAAAACTCAATTCGAAGACAAAATTGCCCTTGGTGACACTATCCAAAGTTGCACCCAAACTCAAGGTGTTCGTCCTTGTGTCAATTTAGGTGACTATGATCAGCTAGGTTATCAAAGTTACAGTCAGAAAATAAATATTGATGAAGTGGATATTCAAGGCGTAGAAATAGCAGGTCGTTATCAATTTTCACCAGAATTGTCTTTACAGGGTAATTATACGTGGACCGACAGCGAACAAAAAAGTGGTGCTCAAGCTGGGTTACCTTTAACCAATACTGCCGAGCACATGGCTAATATTCGTGCGAACTGGGATATGACCGACAGTGTAACAGTCTACTTACAAGGCGAATTGCGCTCTGATCGGTATCGTGGTTACGACAGCATAATAGAAAAACCTCTGTATTATAAAAATTATAGTCTACTTAACCTTGGTGCCAGCTATGAATATAGCCAGTTAATTCGTTTTAACTTTCGTATAAACAACTTGCTTGACCGTGATTTTACAACTTACTCAACTACATACACTGATTTAAATAATGATGGCGAGTACGAGTATGTAACAGGCAGGGGCGCGGTGAGTGAAGTGCTGTTTACCGACGATTATAACGTAAAAGATAAATCTCGTAATGTCTGGCTTGGTATGACGGTAAGTTTCTAATGCGTATTAGGTTAGGCTCGATTAGGCAGTGGCACTGGGTAAGTGCCGCTGTAACACTAATAGGCATGCTGATGTTTGCTATTACCGGTATTACCTTAAATCATGCCGCTGCTATTAGTGGCAATAATCAGCTGATAACGATTGAAGCCAAGGTACCTGAAACAGAACTGGAAACCTTACGGCTTTTGCCTGCTGGTGACATTATGTTGCCAGAGCGACTGCGGCAGTATCTTAATAGCAAAGGCGTGAAAATTGCGGGCGACACTTTGGGTCAGTGGGATGGCGCTGAATTTTATGTTGCTATGGCTAAACCCGGAGCAGATGCTTGGCTGGCCATAGATGCGCAGTATGCACAATTTAGTTATGAACGAACAGATCGTGGTTGGGTGGCTTATTTTAATGATTTACACAAAGGGCGTGACACCGGGATTGTATGGTTTTGGTTGATAGATATTTTCGCGTTGTTTTGTGTGGTTTTTTGTGGCAGCGGGTTAATACTGCTATTTAGGCAAGGGCCTCACCGGCCAATGACATGGCCTTTAATCTCGTTGGGAGCATTAGTCCCTGTCGTAATAATGTTAGTGTTTATTTAAAAAAAGGAATAGAAGATGCGTTGGTTTGTAATAGGGCTCGCGGTAGTAATAAGCATTTTTAACCCGCATAAAGTGGTTGGCGCAGAGTTACAGTTAACGGTAAGCCTACCAAGATTAAATGTGGCTGAATATCACTCGCCTTATGTCGCTGCTTGGATTGAAGATGATGCACGCAAAATAACGCAAATTGCAGTTTGGTATGACACTAAGCTTGCTAATAACAAAGGGCAAGAATGGCTAAAAGATCTACGACAGTGGTGGCGCAAAGGTGGGCGTGCGCTAAATATGCCGGTAGATGGGTTAAGCGGTGCAACCAAAGGACCTGGCCAACATACTATTCAGGCTCAGTTATCGGCAGCTTTAGCAACACTACCGGCGGGTGAGTATCGCATTATGGTTGAGGCTGCGCGAGAGGTAGGAGGACGAGAGCTGTTACAGTTACCTATAAAATTACCACTAACTAAAAGCTCGTTTCCACTTGAAGTTGCGGGGAAAGCTGAAATTGAATTAATTCGTTTACATTTTTAGTATCAACACTATTTTATAAGGGTTAGAACAATGGATATAAAGTTTATAGCCGTCGCTGCGGCAGTTTTAATGTCAACCTCAGTAAGTGCGCATCGCGCATGGATAAAGCCTAGTGCAACGGTATTGTCGGGCGATCAAGCAATCGTTACCTTTGATGCTGCAATATCTAACACACTATTTCATCCAGATCATTTTGCTATGGCATTAGAAGGGATCCAGATAGTTGGGCCAACGGGTGACCCCGTTGCGATGAGTCATGCCGTAAAAGGGCGTTATCGCAGTGTATTTGACGTAGAGCTTAACATGCAAGGTAGTTATAAAATTGCTTCTTCTTATGGGGGGCTTCGAGCGGTGTGGCGCGATGCTGAAGGTAAGCGGAAAATGTGGCCAGCAAGAGGGCAACAAGCCGATGAATCTGAATTTACAACCGCTGTTCCTGCTCAAGCAGCTGATTTGCGTGTGTCTAGAAGTTGGCGTCGTGTTGAAACCTTTGTAACAGTTGGCTCGCCTACTAAGGCTGGACTGCAACCGACTAACCAAGGTTTAGAGCTAATGCCCGTAACGCATCCGAACGATTTATATGCCACCGAAACGGCTACCTTTAAACTATTGATTGATGGCCAGCCGGCAGCCGGGGCAGAAGTAGAAGTTGTGCCAGGCGGTATGCGTTATCGTAATAGTCAGCAGATGATAACACTTAAAGCTAATGAACAAGGCGAAATAAATATTACTTGGCCGCATGCAGGCATGTACTTTTTAGAGGCCAGTTATAGTGATGATAAAGTAGCTAAGCCGGCGACAATTAGACAAGGTAACTATTCTGCAACCTTTGAAGTGTTGCCCCTGTAATGATAACGCTGGCAATACTGCTTTGTGGTATATGGATAAGCTGGACATTCAGCGTGCTGTGGCGTTATCGCCAACCCAAGCAAATAAATAAGCAACAACTTTTGGCCTCGACATTGGTTGCTTATGCCAGCCAAACAGGAACGGCTAAAGCGTTAGCCATAAAGCAGCAACAGATACTTGGTGGCTCCAAGGTTGTCGCATTAATGGCATTGTCAGACCTGAGGCCCGCCCAGCTCATTAAATTTCAAAAGGTGGTTTTTGTTGTCAGTACTTATGGTGATGGCGAGCCACCTGATAATGGGCGCTGTTTTTATCAAGACTTGCAGGCTTTAACTAAACCTAAGCGAGTCAAAAGCTTAGGTGACAATAATATACATAGCACTATGTTAAGTGGTGTTAATTATGAGGTGTTAGCCTTAGGTGATAGCCGGTATCCAAAATTTTGTCAGTTTGCTGACGATCTTAATTCTGAACTTACAAAATTAGGGGCTAAATTAAGTTCGCCTGTACAAAAGCAAGATCAGTTTCAACCAGCGTCGACTAAACAGGATGTGCAATTATGGCAGTTAAATGCCAGAGTAAAGTTAACCAATGAACAAGATACTGGCTTATTTCATCTTCGCCTATCTAGTAAGCAAAAAGACCTACAATGGCAAGCGGGCGATGTGGTTGCCATTTATCCGTATAATGACTTAACAGCGCATCCGCGGCGTTATTCCGTGGCGTCAGTTCCTAATGATGGCGAGATGAGTTTAATTGTGCGAAAACATCAAGATGACACTGGCACTTCAGGGTTTTGCTCTGACTGGCTAACCTCAAAACTAACAGTCGATGATCCCATTATATTGCAAGTAGAGCAAAATAAGTTATGCCATATTAATGATAGCCAAGTACCACTTTTGCTTATTGGTGCGGGCAGTGGTTTGGCAGGTATTCGTGGTCACTTAGCAGAGCGGTCACATCAAATAAACCCTGGCGACACCTGGCTTATTTATGGCGAACGACAAGCCGACAGCACACAGCCGCTCTATGAGGAGTTTAAGCACTGGCAACAAACTGGTGTGTTAACGCAGCTTGATTGTGCATTTTCACGTGATCCTGCCAACCCTAGCTATGTTCAAGATGTGTTAACAGACAAATGGCAACAAATTGCTCACTTTATAAGTGAAAATGCGTATATCTATGTCTGCGGTCGTCATAACGGAATGGGCTCAGCTGTAGATAGTTTATTGCGAAGTACGCTTGGGGCAGATGGTTACCAAAAATTATTAGCTCAAGGGCGCTATCTGCGTGATTTATACTAACTTTAGCAACTAAGTTGCTGAATAAATTTGGATGCTTCAATGGACACTTCAAGCTATGAAAAAAATTGGATTGAACATTTAATGTATTATCTTTTATTTGATTTAGCCATGATTGTCATCGCCATCATTATTTACTTCAGTGTTAGAGCTGTAGCAATGATAAAAACTAAGCATACAAAAAATCAGTATGAGTATCCTCAAACCTAGCCATCAATGATGGCGAATATAAATCAAAATAGAGAGACTGTGTGATGAAGAAACTTTTAGTTATCGGACTTTTGTTAAGTTGTACTGCATTTGCTAGCGATGATGGTAGATATAACCATTTTCCTGCCAAAAAGTCCCCTACTGTTGAAAAAGCGTTGTGTAACCTTACTAACTACAACCTAAAGTTAGCTGAAATAACCCAAAAACAAGACATGAGTGCTGAAGATATGGTGAAGATACACGAGTTAACTTACACCCTTGAAGGGGCACTTAACAAGTTATCAGAAGCACTAGCAGAAGCAGCGCTTAACCTAGAAGAAGTGCATCTAGCATCAGAAAAGCTAGAGCAAGCGACAATTAAAAAGCACGCGGCTATTTATACAGAGATAACTAAAGCATTATCTAAAACATCAGCCTGTATCAGCAACTAATAGACTTAAAATACATTTAGCGGCTTACTGGGCCGCTAAACTATATAGATGACCTAGTCTATTTAGACAATGCAACGTCTGCTGGCAATAAAAAACGCATTATCGCTGAGTAGATTCTACCTGACTCTTTTTAATATAGTCTTGTTTTACAACCTCTAAAGCAGCTAACACTGTTTTAGGCTCTAGTCCGTTTTGCTCTAGCAGTAAAATTAAATCAACCGCCAACTTAATATGGGCTGGCGCTTGGTTTAGCGGTTTAGTCACGTTTAGTATCCAAAAAATCTTGCGCGCGCGCTACCGCTTCTTTTACCTTCATTTCCATTTCAAAACGCTCACTTTGGGGTAGGTAAAAAGCCATGTCGACTTCATAGCGAATATAGCGTGGGGGTAATAAGTTTAAACTTATGCAGATTAAATCAGCCAAATACTCCGCATTTTTGCTTTTATCAAGGCCTAAATCGACTAAGTGCTGCAGTAATAGTTTTTCATAATAGTTATGAATGTCATCGTTAAGTTTCATACTAACCTCGTTTTAGTAACCTAATTTAAGCTTAGTTAGAGCATAATCAGCTTTGGCTTAAAACACCACTGAAACATTGAGTTCAACAGTTAGCTTGTTACAATGATTTATCACTAGGTAAAGGACAACTATAATGCAAAAAAATACAACACCTTGTTACTATGGCGATTACTTACAGTTAGAAAAAATATTAACCGCTCAAGCACCTGAAAGCGCTAAATATGCTGCTGAAGCCCATGATGAAACCCTATTTATTATTGTGCATCAAACATATGAGTTGTGGTTTAAACAAATTCTACATGAATTAAAAGCGGTTATGTCTGTATTTGCCGAGGCAGAAGTAAAAGACGAGCAGTTAACCGGCATAGTGCATAAATTAAAGCGCATTATTACTATTCAAAAGCTACTTAACAGCCAAATTGCCGTAATAGAAACCATGACACCGCAAGACTTTATGTCGTTTCGTGACTACCTAGTACCAGCTTCAGGCTTTCAAAGTGTGCAATTTAAAATGCTAGAAATTGGCTTAGGTTTAAAGAGTGATTATCGGATTGATTTTGATAAAAACTCATTTTACAGCCGCTTAAATGATAAAGATCGTGATTTCTTGCAACAACTAGAGCATGAGCCTAGTTTATTCGAGCGTATTGAAAAATGGCTAGAGCGGATGCCGTTTTTACAATTAGATAACTTTAGCTTTTGGCAAATGTATGGCCAAGCTACTGAAACAATGCTTGCTGATGATAAAAAAACCGTGCAAGGCATAGAGCAAATTGCTGAACATGAGCGTGAAATGCAGTTAAAAGAAATTGAGCGCACGGCTGAAAAATTTTCAGCGCTATTAGATGCCGATAAATATCAGCAACTACAAAAAGACGGTGCATTTAGGTTAAGCCAAAAAGCTATGTTATCAGCATTGTTTATTAATTTATACCAAGAAGAGCCGATGTTTAATTTACCATTTCAGCTGCTAACTTGTTTAACAGAGATTGACGAAAACCTAACTATTTGGCGTTATAAACATGCCATGATGGTGCAAAGAATGTTGGGCACTAAAATTGGCACTGGTGGCTCATCAGGTCATGATTACTTAAAGCGCACCACTGAGAAGAATCGAATTTTTACTGATTTATTTAATATGGCAACCTTCTTATTACCTAAGTCTGATTTACCGGCATTACCAAAAGACATTAAACGTCATTTAGGTTTTTATTTTGCTGGCCAAGCTTGAACCTGTAACAGTAAAGGCAGCTTTAAATAATTGCAGATGTAATTGCACCAGCGCAGTAATATTGCGCTGGTAGCCGCCACCTATAACCGCAGCAACGGGGATCTGTTGCTGGCGACAAAAATTTAACACCAATAAATCTCGCTGATATAGTGTTTCGGTTGATAAGTTAAGCAAACCTAGTTCATCTGCTTGGTGGCAGTCTACTCCCGCATCGTAAATAACTAGATCTGGCTGGTGTAAACGAATTAAGGTGCTAAGGCTTTGCTCTACCGTTTCTAGATATTCCGTGTCGCTGCAATCTTTGCTTACGCCTATATCCCAATCTGAAACTTGTTTTCTAGCGGGAAAGTTTTTCTCACAATGAATTGAGCTGCTAATTATTCTTGGTTCGGTTGCTACCATATGAGCCGTGCCGTCACCTTGGTGCACATCTAAATCAAAAATAAGGATTTTTTCTACGCCTTGTTGCAGCATCGACTTAGCAGTAAAAACTAAATCATTAAATAAACAAAAGCCTGAGCCTTCAGCGAAAAAGGCATGGTGATAACCGCCAGTTAAGTGAATAGCTATACCCTGTTGCATAGCAAGCTGGGCAGTGGCTAAACTGCCACCTAACGACTGCAATGAGCGTTTAAATAGGGCTGTTGACCAAGGAAAGCCAATACGGCGCATTGCTTTAGGGCAAAGGCTGCCATCCTGTAAGGCATTGATATAATCTGGGCTGTGGCAGATCGCTAATTGCTCTATGCTAGCGCTGCTTGGCCTTGTAAAGGCTTCTGCTGGCACATTTAGGGCTAGCAGCTGCTGATAAAGCTGACGATATTTATCAATAGGATAACGATGGCGCTCAGGTAAAGTGAGTTCGCTATAACAGGGGTGGTAAATTAAAGCAGGTAAATTACTAGGCATCATGACATTTGTTGTCGTTCATAATCTTGAATTTGCTGCTCAACCGCAGAAATAGCCTTGCGGCAACGGCCAAGACGTTGGTGTAAAGCAAGGGTGCGTTGGACTTGTTCAGCACTATTATCACGGCTAGCTAAGCTTATCATATCGAGTAAACGGCGCTCAAAACCTTGATAGTCACTTAATTGTTGATACAGTTGCTGGCTTGAGGCAGTAATATTCTCTACCACCTTTTGAGTGGCACGGCGGCTAAAGGATTGTTGGTGCAAACCAATATTACGAAATGCCTGAGTCAGCGCATTTACTTGTTCACTCAGGCGCTGGACTAAACGCTGCTTAGCAAGCGCTGATAATGAAGTGGATGTTGTTAGTCGCTTTAAGTTTCGCTGTGCTTCGGCAACATATTCAGCTAAGTTTGCTGAGCGACAGCTAAATAATTCACTATCAAACCAATTTTGTGGTTTGCCATAGGGCCGCTTTAAATCAGTTTTATCAGCTTGTTGCTTTAATTGATTTAATTGCTGCTGTAATACTTCTGTTAATGACATAGGTCAGCCCCAAGCTTGCCAAGCTAAACGCAGTGCTATCATAACAACTACGGTAACAAATATAGGCCGAATAAAGCGGCTACCAAAGCGTATGGCCGAGTGGGCGCCAAGCCAAGCGCCTAGCATTAAGCATAAGCCCATGGCAATACCAACTACAAAGTTAACATGGCCCAAAGCAATAAAGGCAATTAGCGAAAACCCATTACTAACAAAATTCATGGTGCGGGCTACACCGCTAGTTAATAATAGGTTTATCCGATACATGGCCATAGTTGATACCATCCAAAATGCACCCGTACCTGGGCCGGCAATACCATCATAAAAACCTAAACTTAAGCCTTGTAAGCGTTGCTGCATTTTGGTTTTAGTGGAAGGGCTGGGCAGTGTCAGTTTATCGTCTGGCTGCATCCGGTTAAACAAGCTGTACATAGCAGCAAATAAAATAACAATTGGTAAAAACTTTTCTAGTGCTTTGGTACTAATTTGGTCAACAACAAGAGTACCAATTAATGCACCTATGGCAGTAAATATAATGCATTGCCGCCAATACCGCAGGTTAATTAGCTTTTTACGATAAAAAGTAATAGAGGCGGTTAAAGAGCCAAAAGTTGCCGCTAACTTATTAGTGCCTAAAGCTGTGTGAGCAGGTAAACCAGCGGTAAGTAAGGCAGGTATAGTTAATAAGCCACCACCGCCAGCAATGGCGTCAATAAAACCGGCAATAAAAGCAATGCTGCATAATATCAGTAGCACTGAAGGATCTAAGGCAATGTCTAGTAACACTGTAGGTTTTTCCTGTAGCCTAATATAGGCTATATATTTGTTAGTGTTCTATCTGACGGCGAAAAGGCGGTAATGCATTAAGCATAGCGGTGCCGTAAGACTTATTAACCAAGCGGCGGTCAAAGATGATTATACGGCCTTGATCCTGCTCTTGTCTAAGAAGTCTACCACAAGCTTGCACTAGCTTCTTGGCTGTTGCAGGTATAGCCAGCTGAGTAAAAGCATTGCCGCCTTTTTTGGTTATAGCTTCGGCTAACGCCTCTTCTAAGGGGGAAGTGGGTACAGCAAAAGGCAGTTTGGTTATAACAAGGTTAGTTAATAAATTACCGGGCAAGTCTAAGCCCTCAGAAAAGCTTTGGGTGCCAAATAAAATACTGGTTTTTTTATTATTACAGTTCATGCTATGTAACTGTAATAAGGCTTGGCGCGATGCTTCACCTTGAACTAACAGTGAAAAGCCTTTATCTCGCAGGGCGGTTGCCACTTGCTGCATTTGCCAATAAGAGGCAAACAGCACTAAGCTAGCTTGTTGCTTAGGTAAATAATGTGGTAGTTGCTGAATTAACTCCGTAGTAAATTCAGAGACCGTAGGCTCTGTTTTCATTTTAGGAATAATAATAGTGCCTTTTTCCGCATAAGCGAAAGGTGAGGCAACCTGGACAATTTGTACGCCCTCAAAGTCGTGCAGGCCCAAATCATACTTAATATAATTGAATGAATTTAAAGCCGTTAAGGTAGCAGAACAAACAATAACAGCAAAAGCTTCATCAAATAGCATCTTGGCTAATTTACTACCTACTGCTAGCGGGCAAGCATGTGCTATTAACTTATCATTAGGCTCGGCAAGCTCTACCCATCTAGCTTGAGTTACTGCTTTGTTCTGGTTTTGCTCTACAGCATAAAGTTGCCAAAGGGCGTTTTGCTGTTCAAGTTGTAGGGCTAGGTAGTTGAGATCTTGCAGTAACAGCAAGCGCTGCTTAACACTGATTTTGTTTGAACTAATATGCTCTTGTACTAACTGCAGCACTTTATCTAGTTGAGACTTAGTTTTACTGCTTACTAGCGCTATTTCTTCAGCTTGTTGCTGCATTAATTTTGGCAAAGCTGCATCAGCAAAACGAAACTGGGTTTTCTGTTCAAACCAACGGGCTTTAAAAGGAACTGACGCATTCTCAATGGCTTTAAGTAAAGACTTTAACTCATTACAACTGTCTTCTAAGCGTAGTAAACTTCTTGTTTCTGTTTCAGGTAAAAGCGCAAATAATTGTTGAATAGTTTTAGCGGCTTTTTCTAGCCAGATTGAATTTTGGTTTAAGGGCGCGCTGGCAGCAAAAAAGTCTCGAGCGGTCTCAGCTAAATGATGGCCCTCATCAATAATATAAATGCAATCTGCTGGCGGCGGTAAAATGCTATTGCCATTAGCTAAATCAGCTAGTAGCAAGGCATGGTTTACCACTAAAACCTGTGCTGTTTCAGCTTCAGCTCTGGCTAAATGAAAAGGGCAATTAATGTGAACCAGGCTAGTATTACTGCAATGCATAGCGTCAGCATTAATGGCTTGCCAATGCGGCTCTGGCACCGACATAGCTAAACTGTCTTTATCGCCTAGCCAGTGCCTTTGTTGCCACTGTTGTAGTAGTTCAGACCAATCTGGCGCCGTATTGGCGCTTTGGGTTGAGCTGAATAATTCAGGGTGTTTTATTTGTTGCTTTATACGCTCAATACAAGCATAGCGCTGCCGACCTTTTACCAGTGAATAATCAAAATTTAATTTACTATTCTGCAAGAAAAAGGGCAAGTCTTTGCTAATTAACTGCTCTTGTAAGGCAACGGTTGCAGTGGCTATAACAACTGTTTTTTTTTGCTGTAACGCATAAGGGATCGCTGCCAATAAGTAAGCTAAAGATTTCCCCGTTCCTGTACCAGCTTCTATTAAGCCTATCCGCTGTTGCCTGTGATACTGACCGGCAATAATGTTGGCCATTTCAGCTATTAATTTATTCTGACTAGGCCGAGGTTGGTAATTAGGCATACCTATTTTGATGTTTTGGTGGATTAGCCTAATTTGGCTTTTTAATTGCTCTGTTAGCATGACTTATGTGTTTATATACAGGTAGAGTATGGCCTACTTTAACCAGTTAGCAACCAAATGGACAATGGAAAAACAACAAAAATTTTATTTTTGCAGCTATTTTTTGTAGTTTTAGTGTTTAAACGGTAAAACCAAAGATAAATATCTATATAGATATAATTTATGTGATATAAAATAAAACCATTGGAATATTGACTATTTAAAATAGGCTGTTATCGTAAGCTGTTGTAATAAATGGTTTTATATTTAGCTTGTGACTTTGTTGTAGTGTAAATACATGTATATTTATGCTTACTAATTAAGCAAAATAATCAGCTGACAACGTAAATTCTTAATTGTTCCATAAAAGCAGTTGACCCTACTGAAATATTACGTTTATTATCTATATGCGATACATCGGAGATATTCCGAGGTAAACGGAGTGCCAAGCGCCGCAAAGTTTGGTAACTGTTTAAAATAGAGCCACTACACATAATGATGGTGGTCCAGGGAGAAACACATGTATATGAATAATAAATTAAGCAAAGCTGTGCGCTTAGCTATAATTTTCGGTGCCGCATCTGCTACCGCATTTGCAACATCGGTTAATGCTGCTGAAGAAGAAGCAGCTAAGAAAGTTGAGCGAATTGAAGTAACAGGTTCACGCTTAAGTCGTGCTGATATGGAAGGCTCATTACCGGTTGTAGTTTTTGACCGTGCTACTATTGAAGCAAGTGGTGATATTTCTGTTTCAGATTTCCTTCGTGAAACTAACTTCAACTCATTTGGTTCTTACCAATCATCCTCAGGCTCTTCATGGGGTGGTTTCTCAGGTATTAGTTTACGTGGTTTAGGTGAAAGCCGTACCTTAATCTTAGTTGATGGTCGTCGTGCGCCAACTTCACCAATGGTAGGTGCTGCACAAGACTTAAACTCTATTCCACTTGCAGCTGTTGAGCGTGTAGAAGTTCTATCAGCGGGCGCTTCTGCAATCTATGGTTCAGACGCTTTAGGTGGTGTTGTTAACATTATCACTCGTAAAGACTTTGATGGTGTGCAATTAACCTATGGTTTAGGTAAACCAACTAATGATGGCGGCGATACCGAAGAAGGCAGCATCTTAATAGGTGCCTCTAGTGCTAAGAGCCGTGTTTTAGCAGGTGCTTCATTTAACTCTAGAGATATTATCTATACTCGCGACCGCGATTATTGGTATGCTGCTCCTGGTGGTTCTGTTTATTCAAATAACTTCAGTACAAGTACAAGTACTGCAGTATCTTCACGTTTAGCGCATCCAACTTACGGTACAGCAGTACCTGGACTGTGTACTAATGGTGATGATAGTGATTTGTTCTATATGAATACAGCTAATGGTACCTGTCAGTTTAACCACTCAGCTACATCAGCTAACTTAACCAGCAGCAAAAACTTCTCTGTGTTTGGTAATGCTTCGTACGATATTAATGATGACTGGTCAATGTTCTTTAATTCAAGCGTAGCTAAATCAGAAACAAGAGGCCGTTATGCGCCGGTGCCTTCAAGCCCGTTC
Source organism: Rheinheimera sp. MMS21-TC3 (assembly GCF_032229285.1). Lineage (NCBI taxonomy): Bacteria > Pseudomonadati > Pseudomonadota > Gammaproteobacteria > Chromatiales > Chromatiaceae > Rheinheimera > Rheinheimera sp. MMS21-TC3. The sequence goes on along the minus strand of NZ_CP135084.1, from coordinate 2,828,684 downwards.
CCAGGTGGTGCTATCGCTATTCCAAAAGGTACACCTAACCACCCAGCAACGTCACCTACAGATGGCGGTTTAAACCCAGAATGGAACGACCCGTACTACCAAACTTTAGCTGATACGGATCTGTTTTTATTCCACCGTTTTGCTGCTTTAGGTAACCGTGACTCGTTCTCTGAAACAACTACCCACAGCTTCTCTGGTGGTATTGAAGGTACTTTAGGTATTGTTGATGTAGACGCTGGCGTTCGTTATATTCAGTCTCGTGCAACAGATATGGGTTATAACTATGTAGTAGGTGGTTTAGCTCAAATTCCTATTACCCAAGGTAAATATAATATTTATGACCCGTTCTCTGGTGATCCAAAAGGCTTAGGCTTTACGACTACTATATTACGTGACATGAAAACAAGTATCAAAGAGTTTTACTTAAACGGCTCTGTAGATATGTTTGAAATGTCAGGTGGTACAGCTGCATTATCTATGGGTGTGGAATATCGTGAAGAATTCTACCAAGATAACTATGATCCACTAAGTGAGTCTGGCCAAGTAGTTGGTTCTGCAGGTAACTCGTCTGCAGGTAGCCGTGATATTACTGCACTTTATGGTGAAGTATTATTCCCATTACTTGATAAGCTTGAGCTAAGTGTTGCAGGTCGTTACGACAAATATAGCGACTACGGTAGTGATTTCTCGCCAATGGCTAGCTTACGCTTCCAACCAATTGATAGCTTAACTTTACGTGCTACTTACGGTGAAGGTTTCCGTGCACCAACGTTAAACGCTTTAAACAGTAAGCCATCGTTTAGTGCTGCATTTACTAATGACCGTCAAACCTGTGAAATGGCAATGGGTGTACCAGCATGTTCTGTCCAAGTTACTTCTTGGGGAATTTCTAACCCTAATTTAGAGTCAGAAAAATCTAAGCAGTATGGTTTAGGTTTAGCTTGGGCTGCTACAGACTGGCTTAACATGACGGCTGACTATTACAGCATCAAAATTACTAACCAAATTAGTACTATTGGTGTAGATACTGTAATTGGTTGTTACCGTGGTTCTGTTGAAAACTGTCCTCCAGGCATTTCATTATTCCCAGTAGGTACTTCTGCTGGCGGCGCTCAGTCTAACCTAGGTTTAGGTGTAGAGCTTGACCCAGCAACTGGCGGTATTGTGTTTGTTCAAACTGGTAGTGGTAACCTTGGCTTTACTAAAACTAGCGGTGTGGACTTAGCTCTTAATACTAACTTTGATTTAGAAGAGTACGGTCAGTTACGTAGTACTTTAAATGCTTCATATGTTACAAATTATAGCGGTACTAACGGTGTAAATATTGCTGGTCGTGAAGGTTTACCAAAACTTCGTGGTTCACTTAACACTACATGGTCTATTAGTGACTTCTCTGTTGTTTGGAATATGAGCTACATTCATACTACAGAGTCGATTGTCTATAGAGACTGGTTAACAGACCCAGCTGGTCAAACCTTTGAAGAGTATAGTGAAGGCTTGCAAGGTAAGAAGTTAACTTCATACTTAACGCATAACTTACAAGTTAACTATAACACTGGTTGGGATGCGACTATTACCGTTGGTGTTAAAAACTTAACGGATAGAGATCCAACATACGACCGTTTATATCAAAACTATGGTTCAGACACTGTAAATACAGAGTTATATGATCCGTGGGGTCGTGTACCATACGTTCGTTATACTCAACGTTTCTAAGAAAGAGTTTAACGCAACTAGCTAATTTGTTTTAGCAATGATAAAAGCCAGCCTTTACATTTAAGGCTGGCTTTTTACTTTTAATAACATAGTGTAAATTTGTATGTTATTTATTAGGAACTTGGATGTGGAATTAACTATTGAAAATCGGCGTCAAGCTTGGAATAGCTATTGGCTATCAGGATTAGTCCATTCTTGCCTTGGTAAATTTGTAGAAAGTCCCGATAGCGCTATTAATCAATTTTGGCATGCACAGTTTGCTAAGTTAACTGCAGGTAAGCGTGTACTGGATTTAGCAACCGGCAATGGCGCTTTACCAAAATTACTGTTAAATGAAATTAAGAATATACAAATTGATGCGGTAGATTTAGCGCAGATCGCACCGCCTTGGTTGTCAGCAGAAAATCAACATAATGTACGCTTTCATAGTGGTGTTAATATGGAAATGCTACCTTTTTCGGCTGAAGAATTTGATTTGGTTATCAGTCAATTTGGTCTGGAATATGCGAACTGGCCTCAAGCGCTAGATGATGCGGCACGGGTGTGTAAACATAGCGGTAGTTTTGCCTTTGTAATGCATCATGCTGATTCATTAATATTGCAATTAGCTAAAGTGGAATTACAGCATCAGCAGTCCTTACTGGCAAGCGATGGCTTATTGGAGATGGCTAAGGCTTTACTGCCTAAATTGGCAACTATACAAGCAGGTGCAGCACCAGACGCCACAGCCGAGCAAGCACGAAAAAATTATAATGATGCATTACATAAAGTAGCTAAAAGCATCGAACAAAGCGATGTGCCAGATTTACTTATTGAATCACGAGAGCACATCCACACGATTTTAAGTGGACGCCTGGGGGCTGAGTTAGCCCAGCGTATTTCGCTATTAAAAAGCTATACGCAAGCAATTAGGTTTGCTGAACTGCGCACTACTGAATTATTGGCCTGTGCCCTGGATCAGGAAAAAGTTAATACTTTGCTTGCTGCTTTGCGAGTATCTAAGCCAAATGCGGTTATGGATTGCCAAGTATTAGCAGAAAATGAAGGCATACTTGCGTGGGGAATAAGTATTTACTAAAGCTATTCTAGCTTAGTAAATTATTAATTTGGAGCACTTAGCTATGACGATTAAAACTAGCTTAATCTTTACAATCAGTGCTGTTGTTTTGTTTTTATTCACTAGTTACACTTTGGCTGATGCTTTATCTGCACAACCTGAAGCCGAAACAGCGGTTAAGCAAGATTTTAGTCAAGGAACTTTACTGCTGGTAGTGGAAGGAAATGAGCTGCAACTGGCTTTTCAATCAGCTGCCCAGAATGTTATTGGTTTTGAGCACAAAGCCACTACGGCTGAGCAGGCTGCTGAAATTTTAGCTGCCATAGCTGTGTTTAATCGTGCAACATGGTTTGAGTTTAATGCTGATGCCAATTGTGATTTAATCTCTGCAGAAGCCAGTACAGATTTACACGATGCTAAATTTTACCGAGGCTCTGCTGATTTTTACGCTAATTACCAATTATTATGCCAGCAACCCGCTCGCTTAAAGCAGATCCAGCTGCAGCTATTTAACTTACTGCCAACCTTGCAGCAACTGAAGGTGCAATGGCGTATTAATGGCCAGCAAGGTACAGCTGAAGCAAGTTTAAATAATGCTACTATTCGTTTTTAATTTCTAATCGGTTTAGTACTAATGTCTTGAACGAACTAAGTTCAAGTATTTGCGTATTTTTGTTATAAGTTAAGTTTGAGTGGGCAAGTAATTTGTACGCTAAGGCCATTGTTTTTATTGAACAGTTGGATATGGCCTTGCAATATTTGTGTCACTAAGTTGAATACTAAGGTTAAGCCTAAACCTTTAGAGCCGCCACTACGGTTAGAAGTAAAAAAAGGTTCAAAAGCATGGCTTAACTGGTGTTGGCTCATGCCTTTGCCATTATCAACTAGTGTTAGTTGCCAATTTTGCTCTATTAATTCAATATTAATCTGTAAAGTTCGCTCTGTAGTGTCACTAAATGCATGTACACAAACATTATCAATAAGCTGACGTATTATAGTGGCTAATGCAGATGAGTAAGTTTCTAATTGTAAATCAGCAGGAATATTAAGTGTAATACTTAACTGACAAGCTGCAATTTCATCCGCTAAACTGCTAAGTACTTGAGGGATAAACTGGGCTAACCTAAGTTTAGTCACTGAAGAGGCCGAGGGCTCTAAAGCTGTTTGTTTGATACTATCGACTAAATCTACTGTGCGCTGTAAGTTATTGGTTACTAAATTAATGCTGTTTATTATTACTTGACCTTTTTGAGCAAATAATGCTTTAGTCAGTTGTCCAGATAAAAATAAGGCTTCTAATTCAGCAAGTGTAGCTTGGCCATGACTGTTTGCCGTAACAGCTATGCCTAAAGGGGTGCTTATTTCATGGGAAATACCCGCAACCATCCGACCAAGACTAGCCATTTTTTCTACTTCAATCATTTTTTGTTGGGTATTTTTTAAAGTTGCCAATGATTGAGTTAATTCTTTCGTTCTTTGTAATATTTTAAGTTCTAATTGGCTATTTAATTGCTGTAATTGCTGTTGATAATCAAAGCGCTCGGCGGCATTAATTGCGCGGCTAAAAATATCTGCAAAGACAGTAATATATGTAATTTCTTGTTCTGTCCAATGCCTTGGTTGGCGGTGCTCCATACTTATAACCCCTACTACTTTGCCATGATGCCTGACAGGAACTTCTACAGTAGAGATTATGGCTAGCGGCTGATAGTAATTAAGGTATAGCTCTGATTTAGATAAATTAGCTTGGTCCTTAATAATAATGGGTTTTTTAGCGCTAGTTAAATGTTTAAAGTATTTGGGGAAATGCTTGCTTAGCAAGCTTAAATTAGAAGGGCTATCAATTATTTCTTGATCTATTAGGCTTAAGCAATCTAATTGTTGTTGGTTTTCGTCTAGCAGCCAAATACTTAGCCGATCAACTTCTAGTTGCTGCCGCAAGGTAGTAATAATTAGCAGGCTGGCATCTAGCAAATTACCTTGGTCTATTTTAGGATCTAGGCTAATTTCTAACAATAATTGCTGTAATGGCATATTCATTAGTGCCTTTATCCTTATCTTACATAGCGTAAGCTGTGGCAAAAACAAAGTGTTATAATATATAACAGAATTATTACATTGCTGCCAATGCTATCAGGATAAATAGTTTACAGCTTAATTTACCGTTGTAATGGCTTCACAGAGCTGTGGTTTAATTAGTTTTAATGTTTGCTTATGCGGGCGGTGTAGCCCTAACTGCTCTGCTAATAATGCTCGCAGCGATAAGTAGTTAGGTTTTAACGTAGTGCTTACTGTACGCATATCTAAATAATAAGGTGCTCTTTTGCCATTAAAATTAATGCTATCGCCTATTTTTTGAAAATTGATCCCAATACGACTTAGAATTCTGGCTAAAGCAGGCTCAATCATAACATAAGCATGATACTTACCTTTTTCGACACTTATTAGCGTAGCAATTAAATATAAGGCAACGGCTACACTAGAGTGACATTCAGACTCAAACTTATTTAATAACTGGTTAAGAGGTGTCGCGGTTGGATCTTTTACAATGATACGGCGACGAATATTTGCTGGAACAGCTAAGCGTGAAATTTCACAAATCTGGCTGGGAGCAAAGTGTTTTGGTGATAATTGCGTCGTAGTACTATTACAATAGTATTCTATAGGCAACTTATCTTCGCCATTATTCGCGGTTATTAAACGTACAGTGCCGGCTAAAACATTGGTTGACGTATGATTAATAAAACAGTGGATAGCCCTAGAGTCAAACTCATCGTGCTCTAAACCGCTTGCCCTAATGGGTTCAAAGTTAAGCTCTTCGCAATATACTTGATGGCGCAAACGGTAAATAGCAGTTTGCTGCCCAGAGTTCGCCGCTAAACGTGCTGTAAAAAAATAAGGGAACAGCTGTAAAGCAGGGTTTAAGGCTTCTTTTTTTGTCTGTAGTTCGACATTGTTAAGCTTAGGTTGTATCAGCCTAGATTGTAGAGTTGGCATTGAGGTCATATTAGTGGCCTTTCTTGTTATGGTATTAATTCAATCAGAAATAACTGAATTGTTATTAGTTAAATTAAGCCTGAAAATACCATTCCATGTATATAAAAAAGCCGACATAACCGTCGTTAAAGCATAGGCAGCAAATACTATGCTACTGTCTTGGCTGTGCGTCAAATTGTAATTCACTTTAATTTACTTAATTATTATTATTATTTAATTAAGTGTTTGATTTTCATCATTTAAATAAACTATTGTTCTTAAGTGCAACTTAAGTTAATGGCGGGTTAATGCTGTGCATTAGCTAAGGTTGCTATTATGTTGCTTTATCAGGCAAGAAATAGTGGCCGCCATAGAGTTGTGTTAAGTTCCACGGATAATGAGGTTGAGCTAATAAGTCATGCTATATAAATTATCTGTTGTATTTAAGCTGAGTATTTTAACTAGGAAGCTTGGCTGGCTTCAAATTCCTTATCAATAGCGGTAGGTGAGTTTTCGGCTGCTAATCTTGCAAGCACATCACAACGCTCATTTTCCGGATGGCCACTGTGACCTTTTACCCAATGCCAGTTTATTGTATGTTGTTGACAGGCTTTATCTAAACGCTGCCACAAGTCTTGATTTTTTACTGGCTTTTTTTGACTAGTTAACCATTTATTGCGTTTCCAGCCGGCAAGCCATTGGGTAATGCCTAAGCGGACATATTGGCTATCAGTTGTTAGCTCTATATTGCAAGGCGACTTAAGGCTTTCTAAGGCGCTAATAGCCGCGAGTAGCTCCATACGGTTATTCGTTGTTAGACGAAAGCCACTACTTAGCTCTTTGCGGTGTTGTTTATAAATTAAAACCGCGGCATAACCACCGGCTCCGGGGTTGCCAAGACAGGACCCATCGGTGAAGATGGTAACAGTTTTACGCATAAAGCTTTCCTCTGACATAAACGGCGTATAATCTACCTTAATTACGGCACAAAACGAAATGAACATGATAAAAAGACAAATTATTCTTGATACAGAAACAACAGGCATTAATCCTAAAGATGGTCATCGGATTGTAGAAATTGGCTGTGTTGAACTTATTAACCGCCGTTATACTGGTAACAATTATCATGTCTATATTAACCCAGAGCGGATTATTGAAGCTGAAGTGGTCGCAATTCATGGTTTAACCAATGAACGCTTAAAAGATGAGCCTAAGTTTCGTGATATTGCTCAAGGCTTTTACGACTATATTCAAGGTGCTGAGTTAGTCATTCATAACGCGCCTTTTGACGTTGGTTTTATTAATCATGAATTCTCATTATTACGCCAACCCATTGCCCCCTTAGAGCAATACTGCACTGTACTTGACACCTTAGCTTTGGCCCGTGAGTTACATCCAGGGCAAAAAAACAATCTAGATGCATTATGTCGTCGCTACGACATTAATAACAGTCACCGTACCTTACACGGCGCCTTATTAGATGCTGAAATCCTAGCGGATGTTTATTTAATGATGACAGGCGGCCAAGTTAGCTTAAACTTGGCTAATGAACAAGATAATAAACATCAGCATGAAGGGGAGTTGCAAATAGAGCGCAGTGGTCGCTTAGCTGTTATTAAAGCGACAGCGCAAGAGTTGGCTGAGCATGAAGCGCGTTTAGATTTAGTGCAAAAAAAAGGGGGGGCTTGTTTATGGCGCGATTAATTATTCTGGGGCTTTTAAGCTTATTGTCATTTGTTACAGCGGCAGAGCCAGAGATTAAATTAGATGCTGATAGCTTTATTTTGTTACAAGACTTACCGACTAAAAATCAAATTCCGCTGTTTGAGAATCGTTTTCGTATTGATGAAGGGGTAGAGGAGATTACGTTATTGTTCTTCCGCCGCCCTGGTAGTGCTTCAGTGGTTTTAGTTAAGCCTGATGGCAGCAAATTACATTTTAATACCGCTAAAAACCATGGTATCTCTTGGCATGATGCACAAAATTACGATTTAATTAAAATAAAGCAGCCTACCCCAGGGCCTTGGCAAGCTGTAGGTAGCTTATTGCCTGAAAGTCGGGTGATGGTACTAACTGAAATAGAGCTAGTGGTAGACCCTTTACCGCAACAGCTGATGGTGGGTGAGACAGTTAAAGTGACGGCACGGCTTCTTAATGGTGGTGAGCCAATTGAAGCCAAAGAGTTTAGGGATGTTTTAAACTTAGAAGTTATTTTTATTAGTACTAACAAGCCAGAGCTAGATAACTTTGGTCAGGGCGTAGTGCAAGTGGCGCAATTTCGGGATGATGGAAAAGGCTATGATGAGCGGGCGCGGGATGGTGTTTTTACCGGTGAGTTTCAGTTACGCTTTGCAGCTGGTGAATGGACGCCAAAATATATCGTTAGAACCCCTTTATATACGCGAGAAATAGAGCAAGCTGCAGTCATGTTAGCTCCAGCCCCTATACTGGCAGACATTAAAATGTCGCCCGCTATTAATGAAGCTATAAGCGAAGAGATAGCTAAGCCACACCAGATCACTTTTACTATTACCGATCCGGCAATTAAGGCGCAAAGTATCTTGTTGCAGGGTCGTATTCGTTATCCTAATGGTGAAATAGCAGACTTTTCATTAAATGAAGTAGGGGGTACTTTACGGCAACTTAAACTAAATAATCGTGGCCATGGTAGTTATATTGTAGAAGTTATGGCCTTTGGTACCCGTATAGATGGCCGTGAGTTTGTGTTAAATTTACCTGAAATCAACTTTATGGTCCCGTTAGCTGAAGTTGCAGTTAGCATTGACCCATTAGCCGCAGAAAAACAACAGTTAAATCAAGCAGCAAAAGATGAAGGTTCTTTTCCGTGGTTATTAGTTATTATAAGTAATGCAGTTATTTTATTGGTGGGTGTGGCAGCCATTTGGTTTGTGTTGAGTGATAAAAAATTGTCAGATTTATTGTTTTGGCAAAAAAAATCAGCTCATAAGCAGGCAAAAGCACAAGGCGCTACAGGAGCCAAAAACAAGACCGCAGACCCCGCACTAAAAAGCGCTGCTCAAAAAACAGACGATATAGATGATATTCTTGATCTAACGCTACCGGATGACTAAGGATTAGACAAAAGCGACGAAAAAGGAGTTGACGACCATGACCCTAAACCGTATCATTCTCGCCGCATAGCAGGATACCCTTTTGAAGTCTTGTTGTGTAATTGGTGCGGAGTGGTAGTTCAGTTGGTTAGAATACCGGCCTGTCACGCCGGGGGTCGCGGGTTCGAGTCCCGTCCACTCCGCCAATTTAATGTAAAGTGTTACAGTGGAGCGGTAGTTCAGTTGGTTAGAATACCGGCCTGTCACGCCGGGGGTCGCGGGTTCGAGTCCCGTCCGCTCCGCCACTGCTTTACATACCTTGTTTGATCGCGGAGTGGTAGTTCAGTCGGTTAGAATACCGGCCTGTCACGCCGGGGGTCGCGGGTTCGAGTCCCGTCCACTCCGCCAATCAACAAGTTGTTATAGTTATACTCCTGTGCGGAGTGGTAGTTCAGTTGGTTAGAATACCGGCCTGTCACGCCGGGGGTCGCGGGTTCGAGTCCCGTCCACTCCGCCATTATAGTCTTCAGCAATACAGCAGCCATCTAGTTACTTATCTTTAAAAATTTAATTGCTCAAATAAGGCAAATATAAGTATATCTGCCAAGAAAAGAGATCAGTGCTTTTTATGGCCTGAGAATAGCTCTAATTGCTGCTGAGTGCGAGCAGTGCCAGTTAGTAACTCTTTAGCAGCGTTATCTATAGCTGCCATTTGCTTATAAGCTTCGGTTGTAACTGACTCTATTGCACTTAAATGTTGATGAGTCTGCTGATAATGTTGCTCTAATGAAACAACGGTTTGAGTAATACTGTAGATGCCCGTTTTTGCTTGCTGTAACTCTTGGTTTAGTAAAGAGAATTCATTACTGGTGTTGCCAACTTGTTGCTGGGCAGTTTGAGCTTGCTGGTTTAAACTAACCGACTCTTTTTGGGTGTCAGAAACTAAACGTTCCATATCATTTAAAAAGCCAGAAATCTGCCGTGTAGCGTCATTTACTTTTGCTGCTAAGGTGCGTACTTCATCAGCAACAACAGCAAAGCCGCGACCAGCATCACCAGCACGGGCCGCTTCAATGGCAGCATTAAGAGCTAGTAAATTTGTTTGATCAGAAAATCCTTCGACCATGTCTAAAATGTGTCTTACGTTCTCAGCATTCTTTTGTAAGCCCGTGATGGTGCTACTAAAGGTTTCTAGCAATTTAACTATACGGCTAAGTTGACCAGATAACTGCAACATTTGTTGGCTGGCGGCAGTGGCTTTTTCGACAGTGGTGGTTGAGACTAGACCTACTTGATCGCTGTGTTGGACAATATTGCTTAAATACTCTAATACTTGATCGCTTTGATCGCGAATATGATGGCTACGTTGTTCGGTATCAGCTAAGTGGCTACGGGTATGGTTAACTGCGGCAGAGACTTGCTCATTAACATTGTGCGTGTCTTTGGCTTGGCTGTGAATGTCGGCCAGTAAGGCAGATAACTGGCCAATAAACTGATTATATTCTTCGGATAAAGAGCGAAACTCATCAAAAGTAAAAGCAGGTAAACGTTGTTGTAAATCAGAATCTTTACTATTTGTATCATGAAGCACTTTTACTAATACTTGCACTGGCCGTACTATTAAATAGTGCATATAAGCGAACGTAAATATAAAAGCACTAATCCCTAAAACTAAAAGCAACCACCAATAGTTTGTATAGTTATTATGGCTATTGTTTATAGCCGAGTAGCTTAGCCACATAGCAGCAAAGAAAAATAAGGCTAAAAAAACTAAGTTACCAATAATCTTGCGGGTAAGGCTGGCAAAAAAAGTACGTTCTATAAATAAATATAAGCTTTTAAAGGTTGCCATAAACAGCTTACCCCCAGTTAAACTATGTTGATAAATTTAGCATATCATAGCTTAGCTGGGACGGCGATAACTAGTATTTATAAGATTTAACAGGTAGAAACCTAAGCTTTAATGGGCAATTGTCTACTAATAAACCAACCTGCAATCATAGCTGCTACAAAGGTTAAGGTACCAGAACTACCAGAACTTATCGCCACTAGTGCAGGCCCAGGACAATACCCGACTAAGCCCCAACCAGCACCAAATAATATGGCGCCTATCACTAAGGGTTTATCTATTGCTCTTTTTTGAGGTAGATAAAACTTATCGGCCATTATGGGCTTCTTTTTTGCTACAAATAACCAGTAACCAATACTATAAGTTAATAAAGCGCTAACCATAACCAGTAATAAGCTTGGATCCCAATTCTTGTTTAAGGTTAAAAAGGCTAACACTTTACTTGGCTCTATCATTTGTGAATAACTCATCCCGATAGACATCACTAAACCAGCAATAAAAGCAATTAATAAAGGCATCTTAGCTCCAGTCATATTTAATTATTAATGTAATAAAGTGGCGACAATGATGCCAACTAACATAAATAAGATAGTGGAAAGAATAGAACGAGGTGATAAACGGCTCATACCACAAATACCATGGCCAGAAGTGCAGCCACTGCCCCAGCCCGTCCCTAGTCCTACTAATAAACCGGCTATTATCACTGGCCAACCTAACTCGACAGTAGTAAAGGCAAAATCAGGTTTTATTAGACCAAAAGCTAAGGGGCCAACAATTAAACCAACCACAAAAGCTAATCGCCAACCACGTTGCTGAGCAGAGAACAGCAAGTTGCTGGCTATACCTGAGATCCCAGCAATACGCCCAGAGAATATAAATAACATTAATGCGCCTAGACCAATTAGACTACCGCCAATAAGCGCAGATATAGGAGTAAAGTTTTCCATGATTTGTCCTAAAAGCATTAAGAGACAGTAGGAAGTTTGGCATCTAACCAACCTTGCATGCCTGGGCTGACTGAAAAAATATTAGTAAAGCCCATTTGCTGTAGTGATACAGTGGCCAGGGCTGAACGACCGCCAGAGCGACAAATTAAGTAAATAGGTGCTTTGGCTAATTGCTCTAATGCTAAGGCTGGCTCGCAACCGCTAGCGGCGACCTTAGGATGATTATGAATATTCATTTCAAGGACTCCACGAGGGTAGTTAACGGCGCCTGCTATATGCTGTTGAGCAAACTCTGCAGGTTCTCTCACATCAATAAGCGTCGCTTCAGGATCATTCTTTAAGATTGTAGCTAATTGCTCTATATTTATTTCTTGGATCTGTGCTTTTGCATCTGCTACAAGTTGCTGTGCTGTTTTCATTGCTTGCTCCTGAATCACAAAGTTAAAGTACGGATTGGTTAATAACGACTGCAGCCATCAGCAATAAAAATACTGCAAAGCCGCGTTGTAGCATCTTTTTAGGTACATGATGAGCGATAGCGCCACCAATAATGCTACCGATAATGCCAAAGACAATAATTAGCGAGATTGATTGCCAATCAAATATAGCGCCTTTAGTTATAAGTACTGAGTAATATTTAATAAAGCCTACACTGGATTGCAAGGTAATTATAACTAGGCTAGTAGCAATACTGCGTAGCATAGCTAAGCCACCGAAAATAACTAAAGCGGGTACTATCAAAAAACCACCGCCAACGCCGACAAAGCCAGTAATAACACCAACAGCTAAGCCAACAATAATTAAAATAGCGGGCTTAATGCTAAGTTGATTATGTTCTGGCTGAACTTTTTTTCGCCACATTAAAATGGCAGAGCTAAACATCAGAATAGCAAAGATTAATAATTGCCAACGGCCATCTACTAAGGTACCAAACCATGCGCCAAAATAAGTGCCAACCATACTAGGTAGGGCAAAAAGTATGACATGTTGCCAGCTTACTAATCGTTTAAGGCTGCTACGAGTTGCTGCAAATAAGCTGATAGCGCCGACAATAAATAAAGACGAAGCAATAGCTAATTCTGCTGGCATATTTAATAAATACAGTAAAATAGGGACGGTAAGTATTGAGCCGCCTGAGCCGAACAGACCTAAACTTAAACCGATAACTACGGCAGCTAAAAACACTATCATTAAGTCATTGCCCCATATATCAATAAGTAATATGCTTATAACATTATTGAATTCTAATGTAGTTTTAGTTATGCTGCAATCGAATTTTAGCATTTACTAATTTACGAGGTATCTATGCCGACAGTTAAGCCAGAAAGCTCAAAATATTTGCTTATAAAAATGTTTTTTGATGCTGATAGCTCTACTTGTAGTTATGTAGTGGCAGATAACCAAACTAAGCGTGCTGCTATTATTGATCCTGTATTAAACTATGATGCTGAGGCTGGCGCCGTTAGTACGCAAGGGGCTGATGAGATCTTGGCATATATCCAGCAACAGCAACTAAGCCTTGATTGGATTTTAGAGACCCATGCGCATGCTGATCATTTATCCGCTGCTGACTATCTAAAAGTTAAAACCGGCGCACCTATAGGTATTGGCGAAGGAATTAAAAAAGTTCAACAGACATTTAAACTGGTATTTAATCTTGATGATACAGAGTTGCTAGCAAAGGGTGATTATTTTGATAAATTATTTCAAGATAATGAACAATTTTTTATTGGTAATATACAGGCTCAGGTTATTAATACCCCTGGCCACACTAACGACAGTATTAGTTACTTAATAGGCGATAACTTATTTGTTGGCGATTCATTATTTATGCCTGACGGCGGGACTGCAAGGTGCGACTTCCCAGGAGGGGATGCCCATGTGTTATATCAATCTATCCAGCGTATATATCAATTGCCTGAAGACACTGTGATTTATATTTGTCATGACTATCAGCCTGGTGGACGACCATTACGCTATAAAACCACTGTAGCAGAGCAAAAGCAGCAAAATATTCATGTTAAAGCTGCAACCACCGAGCAAGACTTTGTGCAAAAGCGCCAAGCGCGGGATAAAACATTAGCAGTGCCTCGACTAATTTACCCTGCGGTACAAGTGAATATTCGCGGCGGCCAATTACCAAAAGCTGCAACTAATGGCGTCAGCTACATTAAAATACCATTGAAGTTATCTTAAGTAACTTAACTTACTTTCTTAGTTTAAAATAAATTGTATTGCACTAGTTCTAATGATATTTATTAGCCTAGTGCATTTTTATTTGGCTTAAGCAGAGCTTGGGTTATTTCATGTTAAAAAAAGGCCGGTAAGCGGGTTGGAACGCTGGCCGGCCATTAACAACCTCAAGCGATCTCAAGCGATATAACATGCTGTTATTGCTAAGGTGACACTATACTACTTACTAGGTTACTAAAAGCCAGCGGCAATTTGTAACCGTTTATGTGGATTGTAATTTAGCCCATGATACTTTAGGTACTACATATGTTTGAATGGATCTATAGCCCAGAAGCTTGGGTGGCTTTAGCAACATTAATGGCACTAGAGATTGTATTAGGGATAGATAATATTATTTTTATCTCTATTTTAGTGGCTAAGCTACCAACAGAAAAACGTGATTCAGCTCGCCGAATTGGTATTGGTTTAGCTATGCTTTCCCGATTAGGCTTACTATTTAGTTTAGCTTGGGTAATAGGTTTAGTTGAACCGCTGTTTACGACTTTTGGCTATGAGATTTCAGGACGAGATTTAGTGCTTATTATTGGCGGCTTTTTCTTATTAGCCAAGTCTACCCATGAAATTCATGACAGTTTAGAAGGTAGTAGCAGTAGTGTCACTAGAGCCGCTGCCAGCTATGTGGCTATTCTGATTCAAATAACTTTATTAGATATAGTCTTTTCGCTTGATTCAGTGATAACGGCTGTGGGTTTAGTGAACCACTTATCTATTATGGTAATTGCTGTGATGGCCTCTGTATTGGTAATGTTGTTTGCTGCTAAATCTATAGGTGAGTTTGTTGATAATCATCCCACCATTAAAATACTTGCCTTGTCTTTTTTAATGTTAATTGGTTTTACCTTGATCGCAGAAGGCTTAGATGTCCATGTGCCTAAAGGTTATATTTACTTTGCTATGGCGTTTTCAGTTTGTGTAGAGCTAATAAACTTAAAAGTAAGGCAGAAAAAATCAACGCCAGTGAAATTACATAAAAAAATCGATAGCCAATAGGTGCAGGTTTGCTTTTACAAGTTATGCTGCTTTGGTTAACATCTGCTAATGGATAAATCTCGCAGTCAGCAGCCACACTTTTGGCAGGTATCGGAAGATAACCAAAGTTATACCGAGCTTTGTAACGCTCTATATGAGCGGGAGTTATTACGTCTGTCGGAATTACCTGCCGAGCAACTTGTTAATTTAGCTGGCCGTTTGGCAAGCATAACATTTTACATTCGCCGTGCGGCCAGTAATATTTTACAGCAACAAGTTCAGTTACAGTTAGATAGTCAAAATGCCTCTTGGTATAACCCTCAAGCTAAGCATTGCCCAGCCCGCAAGCAAAAAGCGGATCAGATCGATGCTTTTTATCAAAAATATGCTAAACCTGGTCTTATAGTACCGATTTATATTATGCAATCAAATCAAGAGTATATAGTGCTAGATAGTATTGATGAAGTGGATGCAGCTGGTTTAAAAGTGCATTGTAATCATCATGGCTGGTTTGCTATGTCAGGGATGCCTTTACAAGCTGACAATAGTGTAAAGTATTTGTTGAAACCGGCAAAAGCCATTATGATTGCTGCCTGTTGTGGCCATCAATGGCTAAAACAAGAAAAAACAACACCACGTTTATTGAATTTACGAGAGTTACTCTTAACCTGTCGTTTAAATTGGCGCAATTTTGCTAAGCCAATACTAGAAAAGGTGTAGTTATGACCTCTGTAAGTGTGCTCAACCTTTATTTCTCGCTTTGCAATAAAGATACTAAGCAGCATAATAAAGCCATAATTCACTTTTATCAGCAACGAGTTAATGCATTATGATGCGATTATTTACGGTGTTGCTGCTGTTAATATTGGGGTTGGCACAATATAGACTCTGGTTTGGGCAGCACAGTATTACTGATTACTGGAATAAACAAGATGAGTTACGCAGCCAAGCATTAAGTAATCAAGAGTTGGAAAAACGCAATCGGTTGTTAAAAGCCGATGTTACCGACTTACAACAAGGCTTTGATGCAATTGAAGAGCGCGCCCGTAATGAGTTGGGATTAATTAAACAAGATGAAGTTTTTTTTCGTTTGTTTAGTCAGTCAGATAACACGGAAAAAATGCATGACAAATGAGCTAAAACCTGCAACTCCAGCTATTGCAGTGATAGTACCTGCAGCTGGTGTAGGCAAGCGAATGCAGGCAGATAAACCAAAACAATATTTAGTGTTACACAATAAAACCATTTTAGAGCATAGTTTAGCGCGTTTGCAGCAAGTGACTGCACTGAATAAAGTATGGCTAGCCTTAGCTGAGGATGACCCCTACATTGAGCAAGTAAACTTAGATCAATCACAGGTTATAAAAGTGAAAGGCGGTGCAGAGCGCATGCATTCAGTTATTAATGCGTTACAGAAAATTGAACCTTATAAATATCCCTGGGTTTTAGTGCATGATGCTGCCCGTCCCTTAGTTCGCAAAGCTGATATAGAGCTACTAATAGAGCGCTGCTTAGCCTATGGTGATGGCGGTGTTTTAGCGTGTCGAGTACGGGATACCATGAAACGAGGCGAGCTAACTGTTGCCCATACTGTTGATCGTGAGCATCTGTGGCATGCATTAACACCGCAACTCTTCCCTACCGCCTTATTAAAAGCTGCACTAGAAGATGCTATTGAAGCGGGGGTGCATATTACCGATGAAGCTTCAGCAATGGAGTGGGCTGGTCATCCCGTTTTATTGGTGGAAGGGCATAACGATAACATTAAAATTACCCAGCCTGCTGATTTAGCCTTAGCGGCTTTTTATTTGGAGCAAAATAGTTAATGAATATTCGTATTGGCCATGGTTTTGATGTTCATGCTTTTGGTGGTGAAGGCCCTATTACATTAGCAGGCACTAGCATTGAGTATCCCCAAGGACTATTAGCGCATTCTGATGGAGATGTAGTGTTACATGCTTTATCGGATGCTTTATTAGGTGCTATGGCGCTGGGCGATATAGGTCATCACTTTCCTGATACCGATATGGCCTTTAAAAATATTGATAGTCGCATTTTATTACGTAAAGTTTATGCCGAAGTGCAAAAGGCAGGATATAAAGTAGCTAACCTTGATATCACTATAATGGCGCAAGCACCGAAAATAGCGCCGTATATCCAAAGCATGCGCCAACTAATAGCGACCGACTTGCACTGTGAATTAAGCCAAGTGAATGTTAAAGCGACCACAACAGAAAAATTGGGTTTTGTTGGCCGTAAAGAGGGGATAGCGACTGAGGCCGTCGTGTTGTTGGTTAGCGCATGAGTGAGTTAACCTCTTTAGCGTATTTATACCGCCAGCCAACAGCAACGGCTTTATTACGCCAGCAACCAGAAGATTTTATTGTTGATGAACAGCTTAATTTTACGCCCTCAGGTGCGGGTGAGCATATTTTATTGCAGATTGAGAAAATAGGCCAAAACACGCAATATGTAGCAAAGCAACTAGCCGAATTAACTAAGCTCAAAGCACGAGATATTAGCTATGCTGGGCTTAAAGACCGGCATGCGATTACCCGGCAATGGTTTTGCTTTAAATGGCCTATTAAACAAGAACTACCATGGCAAGAGTGGCAACTAGAAGGTTGTCGCATTTTGAATATGGTGCGGCATTATCGTAAGCTGCGTTTAGGGGCGTTGAAAGCGAACACCTTTCAAATTAGATTAAGGCAAGTTTCTGATATTCAGTCTGTTATTAATAGATTACAGCAGGTTAAGCAAGGCGTGCCTAACTATTATGGGGAACAGCGTTTTGGCATTAATGGTGGTAATTTACGTTTAGCTGAACAGTTATTTGCCGGCCAAAGTATTAGTGATCGTAAGTTACGCGGCTTAGCCTTATCTGCTGCTCGTTCGTTCTTATTTAATCAGCAGCTTTCGGCGCGTATTGAGCAAGGCTGGTTTAATAAAATTATAGCAGGTGATGTACTGCAACTAAGTGGTACAGCATCAGTATTTAAAGCCCCGCTAGTAGATGATGCATTAACGCAACGGTTAGCCAAGCAAGATTTAAGTATTACCGCGGTATTACCAGGGATGGGGGAGTCTATGGCCACAGCAGCTAGTTTAGCTTTTGAACAGGCAGTGCTTGGTCAGTATCCCAGTCTTATTAATGGTTTAATAGATTACCGTTTAAAACAAGAACGGCGCAGTATGCGAATTATACCGCAACACCTGCAGTTAACGGCAGAGCAGCAAGATATAACCCTAAGCTTTAGTTTACCCGCAGGTTGCTTTGCTACCAGCGTGTTAAGAGAGTTAGTGCATTATCAAGATTGTGGTCGGCATACAGCAGTAGTGGAGTAGTAATTGATGCGAATATTATTAAGTAATGATGACGGTGTTAATGCTAAGGGGCTGCAGGTATTACAGCAGGCATTAATGCAAATAGCAGATGTCACCACAGTAGGACCCGATCGAAACTGTAGCGGCGCCAGTAATTCCTTAACCTTAGTTAATCCATTGCGGGTGCAGCAGATAGAAAATGGTTTTTATTCAGTAAATGGCACGCCTACTGACTGTGTGCATTTAGCAATAAGTCAATTACTGGATTTTACACCTGATTTAGTCGTAGCAGGTATTAATCATGGTGCTAATTTAGGTGATGATGTGCTGTATTCTGGTACTGTTGCAGCTGCAACTGAAGGCCGACACTTAGGGTTACCCGCCATAGCCGTTTCTTTAGCAAGCAAAGACTCACAATACTTCACTACTGCGGCTTTTGTTACCGTACAAGTTATTAAGAAATTAAAGTCGCACCCGTTACCGCGCGATCAAATTTTAAATATTAATGTACCTCCTGTTACAATTGAGCAATTAAAAGGTATTAAAGTCACACGTTTAGGCCGACGACATAAAGCAGAGACCATGACAAATAGCACCGACCCTTGGGGCAATACTATCTATTGGTATGGCTCGTTAGGTAACGAATTAGATGCAGGAGAAGGCACAGACTTTCATGCTATAGCTAATAATTATGCATCTATAACGCCGCTACAAGTCGATATGTCAGCTTATAAAAGCATGGATACTTTACGTCAATGGTTAGAGGGGATAAAACTGTAACATGGCAGTCGCAACATCACGAAGCGCTAGTGTATTGGCGCAAAAGCTTCAAGCGGATGGTATTCAGCACCCCTTAGTGCTGCAAGCCATGGCGCAAACACCAAGGCACCTCTTTGTAGAGTCGGTTTTAGCACATAAAGCCTATGAAAACACTGCCTTACCTATAGGGCAGGGCCAAACTATATCGCAACCCTATATAGTGGCACGGATGACAGAGTTATTACTGCAAGATAGGGTTGCTGGTAAGGTGTTAGAGATTGGCACAGGTTCAGGCTATCAAACGGCCATTCTTGCTAGGCTGTTTCCGCAAGTTTTTAGTGTTGAACGGATTAAATCTTTACAGTTTCAAGCTAAAAGACGCTTACAGCAATTGGATTTACATAATGTTGCTATGAAGCATGGTGATGGCTGGCAAGGTTGGCCAAGCAAGGCGCCTTTTAACAGTATAATAGTGACGGCGGCACCAACAGAGGTACCAATGGCACTATTAGAACAATTAGCGGATGGTGGTCGCTTAGTCATCCCAGTTGGCTTGCAAGAGCAAGTATTACGAATTTATCAGCGTCAGGGTGATACGGTATCCAGTAGTGATATAGAGGCCGTACGTTTTGTGCCATTAATACCAGGTGAGTTAGCTTAATATAGCCAAAGTAAGGGTAAGAGATGCAGTATCTGCAATGGATCATCAAAGGCATGGCGATGGGAGCCGCGGATGTTGTTCCCGGCGTGTCTGGCGGTACTTTAGCCTTTATATTGGGTATTTATCAGCGTTTATTAGCTGCCATTAGCCAGTTTAATTTAACGGCTGTTAGATTGTTAGTTCGCGGCCAATTTAAATCATTATGGCAGTATGTAGATGGCACTTTTTTACTTTGCTTATTTAGCGGTATTCTACTGAGTATCTTTGCTTTAGCAGGGGTGATTAGTTACTTTTTACACTATAGGCCTGTGCCACTTTGGGCGTTATTTACTGGGCTTATTTTGGCTGCTTTACCTCAATTATGTCGCAGTATATCTTGGTCTAAATTACGCTTGCTCTTATGCTTATTGGGCGTCATTTTTGCTGTTGGAATTAGTTTACTTACACCTAGCGAATTACAGCCAGCTATATGGATGTACTTTTTTGCTGGTGCTATAGCCATTTGTGCCATGATATTGCCTGGGATTTCTGGCAGTTTTATTTTATTAATATTAGGTATGTACAGCCATGTTTTAGCTGCAGTGACTAACTTAAAAGTTAGCGTGCTGGCCTTATTTATTGCTGGTTGTATTTTTGGTTTATTAAGCTTTTCTCGGCTATTAAATTGGCTATTAGCCAAGTATCATGATGCTAGCTTAGCTTTTCTAATTGGTATTGTAATAGGGGCTTTATATCGAATTTGGCCTTGGCAGTGGCAAAGTAAATTGTACTTACCTTGGACCTACCCTAGCGCAACCGGTGATACTGACATGCTGCTAGCTGGCATCTGTGCTGTCGCGGGTGTGATGATTATGGTGCTATTGTTAAACTTAGAGCGTTGGTTGGGTAAGCCAGCAGTTAGTGATATTAAACAACATCTAGACTAAGTAGAAGGAGCGGGGTATTCGCTTAGAAATGCGTGCGATATATATCGTACTAAGTTGTTTATTATTAAATACTATTTTGCAAGGGTGTTCATCAAGAACGGCTCCTGCTCCTGTGACGACGTTAGAATTAAGAAAAAATTTTTATAATGAGCGCAATAAAGGTAGTTTACAAGTTCAGCAATATACAGTACGCAAAGGCGATACTTTATATGCTATAGCGTTTCGCGCCGGTTTAGATGTGCGCAAGTTAGCGGGCCTAAATAATATCTCTAGTCCTTATATTATTTACCCAGGTCAAATTATTAAACTAAAGCTTCCACCCAATCAGAGTCGGCCGGTGTCTACTGCAGCAGCAAAGACATCAGCGGCTAAAAAGCCATCAAGCCAAATAAAATCAAATAGTTCAGTTAAATCTCCTAAACCGGTTGCACCAAAAAAGCAAACGGAGTATGTTCAAACAACCACTAACAATAAAGTTACAAAGCCGCCTATTAAACTGCCAAATACGGCGTTAGTACAATGGCAATGGCCGGTAAAAGGTAAAATCGTCTCTGGCTTTTCATATCAAGAGCAAGGCAATAAAGGTATTGATATAACGGGTGTGGAAGGCAGTCGAGTCAATGCTGCCGCAAGTGGTCAAGTGGTGTATGCTGGTAATGCTTTACGCGGTTATGGTAATTTAATAATTATTAAACATAATGATGATTACCTAAGTGCGTATGCACATAATCGGAAGTTATTAGTACAAGAGAGACAGATGGTTTCTGCAGGTCAGCAAATTGCAGAAATGGGTAAAACAGATGCAACAGATGTAAGATTGCATTTTGAAATTCGTTATCGTGGTGGTTCGGTTGATCCGATGAAGTATTTACCTAGAAGATAATAGAGCTATTTAAAGTTGTAATCAGCGTAATTGTAAGCATGGATGCAATAATAAAAAGCTACCCCTGCACCCAATAAAGATGGGAGAAAAGTTATGGGAAATAAAAGTGGCGACGACATTGAAGAGTTAAAAGACGACGATATTGTTGAAGATGAAACTCTGTTAGAAATTGCCGACTCTAAATCAGAAAACACTGATAAAGAAGAAGTGTTTAGCACTGATGATAATTTTAAAACAATAGACGCAACCCAAATTTATTTAAGCGAAATTGGTTTTTCGCCGCTGTTATCTGCTGAAGAAGAAGTATACTTTTCGCGTTTAGCCCTCAAAGGCGATGAGGCTGCTCGCAAGCGCATGATAGTGAGTAACTTACGTTTAGTGGTAAAAATTTCTCGGCGCTATATCAATCGTGGCTTAGCCTTACTAGATTTAATTGAAGAAGGTAATTTAGGCTTAATTCGCGCAGTAGAAAAGTTTGACCCAGAGCGCGGCTTTCGTTTTTCAACTTATGCTACTTGGTGGATTCGGCAAACTATTGAACGTGCCATCATGAATCAAACCCGTACTATCCGCTTGCCTATTCATGTCGTTAAAGAGCTAAATATTTATTTACGCTGCGCGCGTGAATTATCACAGAAACTAGACCATGAGCCTACGCCAGAAGAAATTGCAGCAGCGTTAGATCGGCCAGTTGAAGATGTGCGAAAAATGCTTAAGTTAAATGAGCGAATTACTTCCGTTGATATGCCTGTTGCTGGCGCGCCAGAAAAACAATTGCTAGATATTATAGCGGATGAAAAAGAACTGGGCCCTGAAGGTAATTTACAAGAAAGCGATATGAAACAGCATTTAATTCGCTGGTTAGATGAATTAAATCCAAAACAAAAAGAAGTACTATCACGCCGTTTTGGTCTACTGGGCTACGAGCCTTCTACCTTAGAAGATGTTGGTCGTGAAATTGGTTTAACCCGTGAGCGAGTGCGGCAAATCCAGGTAGAAGCCTTACGCCGATTACGTGAAGTCGTAACGCAACAAGGCTTAAACGTCGATATTTTGTTTCAAGAATAGTGCGGCTATGCGCTATTCTTGACTGGAATTAATCTCAGCGCTTGAGTAATTGCTCTCTGGTTAAGTCGTGTTTAGAGACTTATTTATAAAGTATCTAATGCAAGTGTTTGATTTAACATTTAGGAATTACTCTGGTGGTATTCATAAATAAAATAGTCAGGCCTCCAGCAATCAGTCCCCAAAATGCTGAGCTGATGTTAAATAAATTCATTCCTGAAGCAGTAACTAACAAGGTCACTATGGCAGCTTCTCGGTAATCTTTATCAGCAGTAGCACTAGCTAAATTTACTGCTATGGTGCTAAATAAGGCTAAGCCGGCTAGTGCAGTGATAAACTCTGCAGGAAAAGCAGCAAATAAAGCGACTATAGTTGCAGAGAATAGTCCTGCTAATAAGTAAAATAGTCCAGCTGCAATTCCTGCAATATAACGTTTTGCAGGATCAGGATCCGCTTCTTCACCAGTGCAAATTGCTGCAGTAATAGCGGCTAAATTGAGCGCGAAGGCACCAAATGGTGCTAATATCAAAGTCAGAAAAGACGTACAACTGATTAAAGGTGAAGCGGCTGTATTAAAGCCACTGGTGCGTAATACTGCTATGCCAGGAATGTTTTGCGATGCCATTGTGACGACCATCAAAGGTAAACCTACACCTAGTAATGCAGACAATGACCATTCCGGTTGAATAAATAGTGGTTTGGCAAGGTTAAAATGGACTGTTGTAAACGTTGTATTACCTTGCAACATCGTCATAGCTATCCCAATTATTAATACCCATAAAATGGTATAGCGAGGGTTAAAGCGTTTTGCAATTAAATAGCTTAGTAACATGGCGCCAACTAACGCTAGCTGTTGTTGTAGTGCTGTAAAAACATTTAAACCAAATTGCAGTAATATCCCCGCTAACATGGCGCTGGCTAATGGTAAGGGTAGCAGTCGACTTAATTTGTCAAACCATCCACTTAGGCCAATGATTAAGCCTAATACGGCGGCAAACATAAAGGCGCCTATCGCTTGATTAATAGATAAACCCTGTAAACTTGTTGCTAAAAAAGCTGCGCCAGGCGTAGACCAAGCGGTAATAATTGGAGCCTTATAATACCAAGATAAGCCGATACAGCTAATGGCCATGCCAATACCTAAAGCGAGTAGCCAAGAGGCGACAATAGCGTCATTAGCGCCAGCGGCACTAGCTGCTTGCAGCACTATAGCAACCGAGCTAGCAAAGCCAACAATTACGGCGACAAAGCCTGCCAGTATTGCCGATAAGCTTAAATCATTTATTTTCATACCAATGTATCTTTTAGTTGGTATAACAATTGGAGTGCATGACGTGCCGTTAAGTTATCAAGATCAATTTCACGTAACTTTTCTATTATAGGATGCTCTGCTAAGGCTAATTCTAGTTGCGGTGTAGCCGCAACTGTTTGACTAGGTTCAGTGACTAAACTTTGCTGTTCTAATTGGTGTAACTTTTGTTGTGCTTGGCGAATAATATTTTTGGGTACGCCTGCTAACTGTGCTACTTGTAAACCAAAGCTTTTACTGGCTGCACCTTCTTGTACATTGTGCATAAACACTATAGTTTCGTCATGTTCAATCGCATCTAAATGGACGTTAACAATACCTTCGGTGCGCTCGGCTAGCTCCGTTAATTCAAAATAATGAGTAGCAAATAAGGTTAAAGCTTTAATGTTCTTAGCTAAATGCTCAGCACAGGCCCAAGCTAAGCTTAAACCATCATAGGTACTAGTACCGCGGCCAATTTCATCCATTAATACTAAGCTGTTTTCAGTGGCATGATGCAAAATAGTGGCGGTTTCAGTCATTTCTACCATAAAAGTTGAGCGGCCAGAGGCTAAGTCATCGGATGCGCCAATACGAGTAAAGATCCGATCTATAGGGCCAATTTGGGCCGAGCTTGCCGGTACAAAACAGCCAATATAGGCCATTAGCACTATTAAGGCTGTCTGACGCATATAGGTTGATTTACCGCCCATATTAGGGCCGGTTAGCATCAGCATTCGCCGCTGTTGCTGCATAGTTAATGGGTTGGCAATAAATGGTGTAGTTAACACTTGTTCAACAACAGGATGCCGTGCTTGCTCTAATTTAATTCCAGTTTCATTTACTAGGCTAGGTCGGCAGTAGTGCAAACTATCTGCACGCTCGGCAAAGGTGCAAAGCACATCTAATTCAGCTAAAGCTTGGGCTAATTGCTGTAAAGGTGCCAGATACTCAGCGCAGTGGTCAAACAGCTGCTCATAGAGTTGCTTTTCAATGGCCAAGGCTTTGCTTTGGCTGCCGAGCACTTTATCCTCGTATTCTTTTAGCTCAGGAATGATATAACGCTCATTATTTTTTAAGGTTTGCCGCCGGACATATTCCGTTGGCACTTTAATATCAGCACTACGGCCGGTTTCAATGTAATAGCCATGGACTCGATTAAAGCCAACTTTTAATGAGCTAATGCCAGTGCGCTCACGTTCCCGTTGTTCTAGTTGACTTAAATAGTCGGTAGCACCTGTAGCTAAATTGCGCCATTGATCTAACTCGGCATCATAGCCATCGGCAATGACACCACCATCACGCATTAATACTGGTGGTGACTCTACAATGGCTTGTTCTAATAATTGACATAAGCTGGGAATAGGTTGAGCCGCAAAAGCAATGTTTTGCAAGGCTTTAGCTTGTTGCTTGTCTAGTTTAGGTGCTAGTTCAGGCAGTAACTGTAAGGCTTGACGTAAGCGAGCAAAGTCACGTGGCCTTGCACTACGCAGGGCTAAGCGAGTAATAATGCGCTCTATATCGCCAATACTTTTTAAGTCAGGTTGCAGTTGTTCATATTGCTCAATAAGCTCAGCTACGGCATCTAAGCGTTGGTTAACGGTTTGTTGATTGCGAAGCGGGGCATGGATCCAACGTTTTAATAGTCGTGATCCCATAGCGGTCTGGCTAGTATCGAGCACTGCAGCCAAAGTGTGGTCAAAATTGCCAGCTAAGTTTTGAGTGAGTTCTAAATTACGTCTAGTTGCAGCGTCTAATACTATATTGTCTTCAGAGCGCTCAACACCAATAGCACGAATATGGGGTAAGTGGGCACGTTGAGTGTCATTGACATACTGCATTACACAGCCTGCAGCCATTAAGGCTACAGGTGCATCGTCAACGGCAAAGCTAAGTAAGTCTTTGGTGCCAAACTGCTTACATAACAATGACCTGGCTGTTGCTAAATCAAACTCCCAAATTGGCCTACGCCTGGCACCTTTACGATTTTCTATTAAGTTTATGGCAGCAAAGTCTTCAGGATATAACAGCTCGGCAGGATTTAAGCGCTGAATTAAAGCCGCAAGATCATCTAAATTGGCAACTTGATTTAGTAAAAAGCGGCCACTAGTTAAATCTAATTGGGCTAAACCGTAATGCTGTCTAGAATGGCTAATGGCACAAAGTAAGTTGTCGTGGCGAGCATTTAATAAGGCTTCGTCAGTCACAGTACCCGGAGTGACAATGCGTACTACCTTGCGCTCAACAGGCCCTTTGCTAGTGGCCGGATCGCCAACTTGCTCGCAAATAGCAATAGATTCACCTAGTTGGACTAAGCGAGATAAATAGCCTTCAACCGCATGATAAGGCACACCCGCCATAGGTATGGGCTGGCCACTACTTTGGCCACGCTTAGTTAGTGATATATCTAACAGTGCTGCAGCACGCTTAGCATCATCAAAAAACAATTCATAGAAGTCGCCCATGCGATAAAACATTAAAATATCGGGGTGTTGGCTTTTAATTCCCAAATATTGCTGCATCATAGGGGTGTGAGCGCTTAAGTCTTGCTCCAGTTTCTTATCTGACGGCATAATAAGGTTATGTCTTCCTAGTTAAATTAAGGATAGTTATGGTTAACAGTCTGCAGCTGGCAACCGAATTAGGCCAGCTATTATTACGGAAAAAGTGGACAATCACCACTGCTGAGTCTTGTACTGGTGGCGGTGTTAGCTATTGGTTAACCGCGGTAGCGGGCAGTTCAGCTTATGTTGACCGCGCCTTTATCACTTATAGCAATAAAGCCAAACAACAATTACTGGCTGTACGCAGTGCAACTTTACTACAATTTGGCGCTGTTAGTGAGCAAACCGCGACCGAAATGGCAGCCGGTGCTGCTAAAGCAGCTGGGGCAAAGTTTGCTATAGCTGTAACAGGTATTGCTGGGCCTGATGGTGGCTCGGTAGAAAAGCCAGTGGGGACTGTATGTTTTGGTTTTTACGTAGATGGCTCTATAATTAGTCAACGAGAATGCTTTCAAGGCGATCGACAACAGGTTAGACAACAAAGTATTGAGTATGCTTTAAAACGTAGTATAGAGTTGTTGACAGCTAGCTTAATCTAGAATACTGTATGAGCATACAGTGTTAATTGTTCGGTACTACCGACTCAACCATGGAATTAAACATGAACGACAATAAACAAAAAGCGCTTGATGCCGCCTTAGGGCAAATTGAACGTCAGTTTGGCAAAGGCTCTATTATGCGTCTTGGTGATAGTACAGCACTAGACATTGCTGCAGTATCAACAGGCTCAATAGGCTTAGATATTGCTCTGGGTATAGGTGGGTTACCTTATGGTCGGATCGTTGAAATTTATGGCCCAGAGTCATCGGGTAAAACTACCTTAACATTACAAGTTATAGCTGAAGCACAAAAAGATGGTAAAACTTGTGCTTTTATAGATGCAGAGCATGCCTTAGATCCTGTTTATGCTAAAAAGCTAGGTGTAAATGTAGAAGACTTATTAGTTTCGCAACCTGATACTGGTGAGCAAGCATTAGAGATATGCGATATGCTAGTTCGCTCAGCCGCAGTTGATATTGTAATTGTTGACTCAGTTGCAGCCTTAACACCTAAAGCAGAAATTGAAGGTGATATGGGCGACAGCCATATGGGCTTACAAGCGCGCTTAATGTCACAAGCCTTACGTAAACTTACTGGTAATATTAAACGCTCTAACACTTTAGTTATTTTCATCAACCAAATCCGGATGAAAATAGGTGTGATGTTTGGTAATCCTGAAACCACTACTGGCGGTAATGCATTAAAATTTTATGCTTCAGTACGTTTAGATATTCGCCGTATTGGTTCAGTAAAAGATGGTGACGAAATAACCGGTAACGAAACACGGGTTAAAGTGGTTAAGAACAAAGTAGCGCCACCCTTTAAACAAGCTGAGTTTATTATCCAATATGGTTCAGGCATTAATAAGCACGGTGAAATTGTTGATTTAGGTGTAGCTGAAGGCTTAGTAGATAAAGCCGGTGCTTGGTATGCCCATAAAGGGAATAAAATTGGTCAGGGTAAAGCCAATGCTATTCGCTACTTACAAGAAAATCCAAGTGTTTCTGATGAAATAGAAGCTGAATTGCGCAAGCGTTTATTATTAAAACCAGGCGATAAGCCAACAGAGCCATTAGCCGAGACCGAAGCAGAATAAATTTTATAGATAAAAAGCCAGTGTTTACACTGGCTTTTTTTATGGCTTTTAATCTTAGTTTTTTGCTAGCAAGGCGTAAACGAAAAGTAATAATAACTTGCTCTGATTACCTAGCAGCGATAAGCTGCAAGGGTAGTGTTTGACTGCATAGTAATAAAAAATGAAGTAAAGCGTTGCCGGTGTATAAATAATGATAAAAATAAAATGGTTATACTTGGCACTAATTGCACTTGCCTTAATAAGCTGCAAAGCTGACATTAGTATTCAGCCTGAGCCTGAAGACACAGTAGTACAAGAGTTTGCACTGGCCAAGTTTAGAGCCACTTTTTATATTCTATATTTCAATTTGCACTTTAGCCATCTAAACGTTTAGATGTTGACTTTATGCTATTTATTTTGCACAGTAAGCCATCAATCTATTCCAGCTAACAATAATGAGTGTTTACCATGCCAATTAATGTTGTCGACCAACTGCCAGCAGTTGCTGCCTTACTTGCTGAAAACATCTTTGTGATGACAGAAAGTCGTGCTGTGCAGCAAGATATTCGGCCACTAAAAATTGCTATTCTCAATTTAATGCCTAATAAAATTACCACAGAAATTCAGTTGTTGCGCCTGCTGGCTAATAGCCCATTACAATTAGATATTGAGCTATTAAGGTTGGACGATCATGTCAGTAAAAATACCCCCGAAAATCATTTAAACTGCTTTTATCGGTATTTTTCTGAGGTAGAGCCTAAAAATTATGATGGTTTAATTATTACCGGCGCACCTTTAGGCTTAGTTGAATATGAAGAGGTGACCTATTGGCAGCAATTTGCTGATATTTTAGCTTGGGCAGATAAGCACGTTACATCAACTTTATTTTTATGCTGGTCGGCTCATGCTGCTTTATATCACTATTACGATTTACAGCGCGAAATACGTGGTGAAAAACTATCAGGCATTTATTGGCAGCAAGTTAAGCAGCCGTTATCGCCACTAGTGCGCGGTTTTGATGACGAGTTTTTGGTGCCGCACTCTCGTTATGCTCAAGTACCTGAGCAAAAGTACCAGCAGCATCCCGACTTACACATTTTAGCCGCCGCTGAGGCTACGGGTGCTTATTTATTGCAAAACACTAGTGGTAGCCGAGTCTTCGTTACTGGTCATCCAGAATATGATGTGACGAGTTTAGATGATGAATATCAGCGTGATCTTGCCGCCGGTATTAATAGTGCGCTGCCTGAAAACTATTATCCAAATGATGATGCTAGTCAGGCACCTTTAAAGCTTTGGCAAAGCCATGCTTTTTTATTATTTAGTAACTGGCTTAACTACTATGTTTATCAGGCCACCCCTTTTGATTTAAACCAGATAGGTCAGCCATTAGCCGGCGTTTAACACCTCTGCCGTTTCGTTGAATTTAGCGCAGTGATAGATAAATTGAGCTAACAGAATTTATCAACTTAGCCATAGCTCCAATTTAGCGATGAGTTCAGCGTGGCTAAAAGGCTTGCTTAGAACATCATTCATCTTATTTTTATAGCAAAGCTGGATAACATCCTCACTACAGTGGGCTGTCATGGCAATAATAGGTGTATTGTTATAATTGGTAAGCTGGCGCAATTGTTGGCTGGTTTCATAGCCGTTCATGCCAGGCATTTCTATGTCCATTAACACTAAAGAGGCAGATTGCTGTTGTGCCATGCTAAGTGCTTGCTCGCCACTATTGGCGGTTAAAATTTGATAACCTAATTTTTGTAATACAATCTGGACTAATACTTGATTAAAGTAATTGTCTTCTACTACTAACACTGTATGGCTTGTCGCAGATGCTGCTATTTTAGCCGAAGGTTTTGATAATGTGGTGGGAGCAACAGCAGCTGTTTCTAAGTTAGTTTGGCTAGAAGGTAAATTAAACCGCAAGCTAAAATAAAATCGGCTGCCAACACCTTGTTGACTCGTTAGCTGCAAATTACCGCCCATAAGCTTAACTAAGCGCTGACTTATAGTTAGACCTAAGCCAGTTCCGCCATATTTACGACTTATAGAGCTGTCTGCTTGACTAAAAGCGGTAAATAAGTCTTTTTGTTGCTCAGCGGAAATACCTATACCGGTATCGGTAACGCTAAAGATAATTGATACTTGCTCTGAAGCTGGCTGGGGAGTAGAGGTTAAGCTTAAGGTAATGTCACCTTGCTCAGTAAATTTAATAGCATTGCTAATAAGGTTAATAAGCACTTGGCTTAGTCGTAAAGCATCGCCTACAACTAATGCGGGGATATGAGTATCTATATGTTGGTTAAAAGTAATCGGCTTATGCTGTAATTGACTACTGAAAATATCTTGAACTTGCTGCACTGTTACGGCAAGTGAGAATGGCAGCTGCTCTAATTGGAGTTTATTGGCTTCAATTTTGGAAAAGTCTAAGATGTCGTTAATAACACTAAGCAGCACTTTGCCCGAAGCTTGGGCTTTTTGTAAATAGCTAGCGCGCTTAACCGTATCATCACTTTGCTGAGCCAGATCAGTAAAACCAAGTACTGCATTTAAAGGGGTGCGTAGCTCATGGCTCATATTAGCCAAAAATTCACTTTTAGCGACAGTTGCAGCTTCAGCATGTTGTTTAGCTTGTTGTAATTCTTGCATAGCTTGCTGAATTTTGGCGCTGTGTTGTTCTATTTGCGTTGTTAAGTATTCTTTATCTTTTCTCAGACTGTACAGATGCCATTTGTGTATAGCATATAAAACTAGGGCGAGCATAATGGCATAGCCCAGCAGCGCATAATGGCTTAAGTACCAAGCTGTACTAATGCTAAATGTTAAAGGTTGGGCTGTAAAAGTTTCGTTTTGGTTATTCCGGCTCCGCAGTAAAAACTGGTAATTACCACTAGGTAAGTTGGTATAGTCACGATAAAGCTCAGAGCTAAACTCAGACCAGCTCTGATCATAACCTGCTAATTTAGTTTGAAACTGTTGAGTAAAGACATGACTGTAATTAGGGCTGGTATAAGTAAAGCGCAAGCTGTTAGAGCTTGGTTTTAATATCAGGCTTGTAGGAACTGTTCCGCCAAGGAATAACAAATCGCCATTAAGTTGGCGTAATTGGCGGATTAAAGGTGTTTTAGTGGTAATAACCTGATGCTCTTCGCTAGCGAAGCGAAATATACCTTCGGCCCCACCAAACCAAATAGTATTGTTAGAGTCAATCATTAAACTGTCAAAAGGGATATCTTTTAGAGGCGCCAAAGCAGCTACATGCCACTGATATTGACCGCTATCATCAGCTAATAGCATGCCAGCGTGGCGACTGCCATTAGAGTTATCCCAAGTTAATAACCATAAGTTTCCGTTTAAATCTTCTTGGGGTAAGCGAACCCAAGGTTGCGGTTGGTCAAATGCCGTGGCTAAGTTTTCATCTAAGTAAAATTGCTCAGTTGATGGATTAAAGCGATAAAAGCCGCCTACAGTAGCAAAGAGCAGTTGTTGTTTAAAAAGTGAGACAGCATTACGATTAGCACTTGGTAAACCTGCAGCTTTGTCATAGCGTTTTATTGCTAAAGGAACTGAGTTGCCACCTTGCCAAGCTTGAGGAATAGTTAGCTGATAGACACCGTGGGCTAAAGTGCCTAGCCATAGTTCCCCATTATCTAATTCTAATATGCTATTTATATTGCCTGTAACGCCAGGGACCCTGCCTTCGTCAAACCACTGACCTTGGCTATAGCGCATACTAGCTAAACCATTTTGTAAACCTATATATAAGCGTTTAGGATCAAGTTTGGATTGATAGAGAGTTTTGCTGGCTTGTTCAGAGGCGCGAAGTAAGCTAACGTTTTGATTTTCAAGACGATAAACGCCACGACTATTGGCAATCAGTAATTGTTGCTCAAAGCTAATAAAATCCCATGTTTGCTTTTGTACTTCAGGAATAGCCTTAAATTGTTTAGCACTGCTTTGACGAAATAGACCTAAGCTAGTACCAGCGTAAAGCACATCATTATGTTTATATAGTGATAAAACATTACCACGTAGACCATTATTATCATCAAAGTAGCTAATAGCAGATGATAAATCAATTCTACTTAAACCATGATCTAAGGCAAACCATAATCCTTGTTGATGATCTTGAAAAATAGCCCGGATATTTTCATCAAGCATGCCAGCACTTTTATCAAGGTGTTGTTTTAGCTTACCGTCAGCAGAGAGTATATAAGCGCCACTGTGGCTGGTACCTAAAGCAAAGTCACCATTTTTTAATTGATAGCCAGTATATAAAGTGTCATTAAGTAATTGGTTATCAATATCGGTTTGCCAAGGGAGACTGCCTGATGCGTCCATCAAGAATAAGCCTTGGCTTCGCGTTCCAACTAGAAAGCGACTGTCGTCATAAGGTAATAAAACATAAACGTTAGTTTTAGCAAAGCGTTCACTACCTGCTAGGAGTTGAAAGTTATTGTTTACTAACTCGACAAGACCAGTCCCTTCTTCGCGGACTATAAGACGATCTTCTAGCCAAAAGGCTTTTAAAAATCGGCTATTAGTGCGCCATACTTTGGTTGGGCTATTAGTCTTAATATCAACCCGAAAAATATAATTGCGGCTAATAAAATAGATACCCTCTTTAGCGGCAAATGTCTGACGAACATCTTGAAAATTCTGGTATTCACTTGGTATACGGTCAATTAAAGAGATATAACGGCTATTAGCATTTTGATCAAGATAGCCAATGTCACCTTTAGAACCGACATAAATATTGCCATCCTCCGCTAAGGCTAAAGAACGTACTACTGATTTGTTGCGAGTGGCAATCATCCGCCATTGTGAGCCATCATACTGCATCAGCCCAACATTATTACCTACATAGAGTAAGCCATGCTGATCTTGAATAATTGCCCAATTTTGGGTGCCGCCATTATAATCTTTAGGTTTAAAGTTCGATAATAATGGCGAAGCTGCTACTGCACTGCAATGAACAGAAATAATTACCAATATTAGTAATAACATTGGTTTTATATAGCTTTTAAAGCAAGATGAAAATATCACTATGCTGACACTCCTTTGTGGCATAGAGCATACCTAACTATGTTGCAAACTTAGCATAGTTAGGCCGAATTACACTTATTTTCGTAGTAATTTATCTAAATAGCCCATAGCAAATGCGGATAAAACAAAAGTAATGTGCATTATTAAGTACCATTTGATTTTGTCATTACTAATGTTTTCTGTGTTCATAAACACTTTTAATAAATGGATAGATGAAATTGCTACTATAGATGCCGCAACTTTATTTTTTAAAGAACCAGAATCTAATTTACCTAACCAGCCTAATTTATCTGTATTACCTTCTAAGTCTAGTCGTGAGACAAAGTTTTCATATCCTGAAAACATCACCATCACAATTAAACCGCCTACTAAGGTAATGTCTATTAATGATAGTACGACTAAAATTAATTCAATCTCCTGCATCGTAAATATGATAGGAATAACATGCCAAACCTCTTGAAAAAATTTAATACCTAAGGCGATTAGCGCTAAACTCAGTCCAAGATAAATGGGCGCCATTATCCAGCGCGATGCATACATTAATCGTTCAAAAAGTGCTTCCATAAAAAAACCTATATTATTGTTAATATGCATTATCCGTTGTTATTGCTATAGGTCAAGATGATTTAATCTAGGCAATATTGGGATGAAATGTTGGCAATTATCGCATATTTGAGCGCCTTAACGCATTACTGCAAAGCTAGAGGACATAATGTGCTAGCGTTTACTTCAATGCGTTATCAGGTGAAAAGTGTGATATGAATAAATGTCGGATGATCAGCGTAGCGCTGTTGTTATGTTGCTTGTCAGTAACGGCAAAAGAAGGATTTTGGCAAATAAAGCAACAACCGGAATTAGCAAAATTATTGGTCGCTAATAAGGTTAGCGATAAAGCGAAAAATCTAGATAGATTAACTCGACTGAGTTTAAATACTACTGTGCAAGTGGGTGATTGCAGTGGTGCTCTAGTGTCTAATCAAGGGTTAGTACTCACTAATTATGATTGTATAGCTAGTAAAATAAATGAGAATTCTCATTTGTTAACAGCTGAAAACTTTGTCGCAACAAGTTCTGATACAGAATTAGTCCTAGATGATTTACAGCTAAAAATTCCGCAACAAGTGGAAGATGTAACTTTAATCATTAATCGGCAGTTAGATGTTGAGTTATCAGCACAACAAAGACAACAAAAGATTCAGCAAATTTCTGAGCAATTAATTAATCAATGTGAACAGCAGTCTGGATTAAGTTGTCAGCTGCATTCTGTTAGTGGTGGACTGAAATATAGTTTAGTTAAATCAATAGAAATACAAGATGTTAGGCTTGTTTATGCCCCTAATAATAGTTTAGCGCGGTTAGACCCTAGTGCTAAAGATAATGCTTGGCCACAATATAATGCTGATTATGTATTTGTCCGCGGTTATGTTGATACTAAAGGTCAAGCTGCTGCCTTTTCGCTACAAAATGTACCCTATCAAGCAGCAACATTTTTAACTATTGCTAGTAAAGGTGTCGCACAACATGAGCATATTTTAGTGGCTGGCTTTCCTCAGCAAAGCCAACGCTATCAAACTGCTGAAGCGGTAAAAGTTCAGTTTGAACAACTTAGCCCATTGCAATTGCACTATCAGCAACAAGCTTTAGCAATTTTACAGCAACAGACTAAAGATGCTCCGCAATTAGCTAAAAAATATCAACAGCAATTGCAATTACTCGAAAGTAACATAGCGCAGGAGCAAGCAAAAATAGCTCGCTTCCAACATAGCATTGTGGTGATAAATAAACTTGCGCAGGAAGAGAAGTTAAACACTTGGATTAACGGTAGCTCTGTTAGGCGACAGCTATATACGCAAATTATCCAGCAAGTAGCTGTGCTTAATCAGCAGCAATATCAACAATCGGTACGCGACTTAACCCTTAAAAACCTTAACTTTGTTCAACTACCTACTTTAGCGAGGCAGTTATATCAGTATGCGTTACTTAGACAAACAGAGTCGAGTAATAGCAAGGTATTAGCATTAACAAAAAAAGCATTATTACGCAGTATGCAGCAATTTAGGGAACACTTTGATAGTCGGGTAGATCAAAATTTAGCCTTACACTTTTTAGCCGAATATGCTCAGTTACCTGCTGAATATCGTTTAGCTGGCTTAGACTATTACTTTTCTTTAAATGATGGTTTTAATTTAGAGATTGTTAGGCATAAATTAGCTGCAATATATAGAGGCACTAAATTAATGGATCCTGAGCAGCAGCAAGCTTGGTTAACAGCTTCTGTCAGTCAGTTTCAGCAAAGTGAAGATAGCCTTATTAGCTTTGCTGTCGCTATGCAGCCAAGCAGTGAACAGGCTAGTCAGCAACGTTTACAGTTAGAGGCTAAGTTTGCCCAGATTTGGCCTGATTATATTGAAATATGGCAGGCTTTTAATGATGCTAATAATCAAGACTTTTATGCCGATGCTAATGGTACTTTACGCTTAAATATTGCTAAAGTTGAAGGCTATCAACCTAAAGATGCTATTTGGTATCAGCCATTTAGTTCAGCCCAAGGCTTAATTGATAGCCTTGCTAATATCGAACAATCATCCGCAGTACAAAAAGTGCTGCAGCGGCTAAAGCAAACAAAACAACAAAAATTACCAATCAATTTTTTAAGCAGTGCTGATATTACCCTTGGTCATGCTGGTGCCGTCAGTTTAAATTTACAAGGGAATATTGTTGGCGTGGTATCGGGCGGCGCTTGCGAAACGGTTATCAGTGATTGGCATTATAATGAGCAACATAGCCGAGCCATTCATGTTGATAGCCGCTATATTTTATGGCAATTACAGCAAGAGCCCACAGCAAAAACCTTACTAGCAGAGTTAAACATAGCTAACTAGTTCACAATGTTTATTAACTAGCGCTCTTAATTAGTCTTATTTTACAGTATAATATTAGCTTAATTAGATTTTTGTATAAGCGCTTTATACTCATTGGAGACATAGTGGATAACCAGTTTCAGGTTAAGCTTATTGTTAAACGGGTTAAAATATCGGCAGCAGTGCAGTGGTTGCAACAAGCTTGGCATATATTTAAACAAGCTCCACTGATTTGGCTGTTGATGTTTGTTACGCTTATTGCTACAGCTTTGCTTGGTACTACACATACATTACTAAATATAGCTGCTTTGTTTATTAGTCCGTTTTTTACTGCCGGTATTTATAAAAGCATAGTGGCCATTCAGCATAAAGAAACCATTAAATACACCGATATGTTTATCCCATTACAACAGCCGAGTTGTCGTATGGTGTTTATTCGTTTAGCCGCCATAAATATGCTGGCCGCAATACCACTAAGCCTAATGATACAAACTATTGATAGCCAACTTAAAAATGGTGTTTATGAACCTTGGTTAATACTTTTGTTTGTTGCCAGCTCTATTATTGTCTGGATGGTATTCGCTTATGCTGTTGCTATTGCCTATTTTTTACATGAGCAGCGATTGCTAGTGATAATGCATACCAGTTTTATTGCTTGTTGGCGCAATATTACCCCTTTAGTTGTCTTTGCAATATTAAGTTTTTTATTAATATTGCTGTCAGCACCTACCCTGTTTATTGGTTTAATTGTCGTTATCCCTGTGCTTAATATTGCTTTTTTTCTATCATTCAATGACTTTTTTGCTTTGCAAATAAACACTAAAAATGATGATGGTGTCTTGGTAGTATAAAGATGCTTGAACCCAAAGCATTAAAGCATAAAGCCCTAAGTTGGCTAACAAGACGAGACTATAGTGAGTTAGAGTTACGTCGCAGGTTGCAGCAGCTTGGTGGTTTAGAGCAAGATATAGAACAAGTAATAGCTTGGTGTAAAAATTACGATTATCTGAATCAGCAACGTTTTATTAGTATGTTGGTTCGCAGTCGCAGCAATAAAGGTTATGGCTATAACTATATTGCCCAAGAATGTAAGCAACATAATATTACAGTTGACGAGCTTAAGCGCTGTCTAGCAGAATTAAATATCGATTGGTTTACACTGGCTATGCAGGTGTATAGCAAAAAATATGCTAATAGCCCTGTAACTGATTATAAAGAAAAAATGAAGCGCATGGCGTATATGCAACGTCGTGGTTTTAGCATAGAACAAATAAACTCTATCTTTACTGAGAAGTAACTAGATTAAATAACTTTATTTTGAATAACCCAACGTGGACAGGATTTTTTCATGACAATGACATCGGCCAAGATCAGGCGTGCTTTTTTAGAGTTTTTCGCCAATAAACAA
This sequence comes from Rheinheimera sp. MMS21-TC3, assembly GCF_032229285.1. Lineage (NCBI taxonomy): Bacteria > Pseudomonadati > Pseudomonadota > Gammaproteobacteria > Chromatiales > Chromatiaceae > Rheinheimera > Rheinheimera sp. MMS21-TC3. The sequence goes on along the minus strand of NZ_CP135084.1, from coordinate 2,791,443 downwards.
CACCAGATTGTGCCCAGCAGCTCGCTGATCCCAGGGAATGATGCCACTTTGTTATTTACTAATGCTGGTATGGTGCAATTTAAAGATGTCTTTTTAGGTCAAGATAAACGCAACTATAGCCGTGCCGTATCGTCACAGCGCTGTGTGCGTGCGGGTGGTAAACATAATGACTTAGAAAACGTTGGCTATACCGCCCGTCACCATACCTTTTTTGAAATGCTAGGTAATTTTAGCTTTGGTGATTATTTTAAACGTGAAGCTATTCAATATGCTTGGCAGTTTTTAACGGAAGAAGTAAAGCTACCAAAAGAAAAGTTATTGGTTACTGTATATGAAACCGATGATGAGGCTTATGCCATTTGGTTAAATGAAGTTGGTGTGCCTGCTGAACGAATTATTCGCATTGGCGATAACAAGGGTGCGCCTTATGCATCAGATAACTTCTGGTCTATGGGTGATACAGGACCATGCGGACCTTGCTCTGAAATCTTTTATGATCATGGCGATCATATATGGGGTGGCCCTCCAGGTTCAGCTGAAGAAGATGGTGATCGTTTTATTGAAATCTGGAACATCGTTTTTATGCAGTTTAATCGCCAAGCTGATGGCACAATGGAACCTTTACCTAAGCCGAGTGTTGATACGGGTATGGGGCTTGAGCGTATAGCGGCTATTTTACAAAATGTGCATAGTAATTATGAAATAGACACCTTTGTCGCTTTAATTAACGTAGCTGCCAAGATTACCGGTGCGACTGATCTTAGTAATAAGTCATTACGAGTCGTGGCTGATCATATTCGTAGTTGTGCTTTTTTAATTGTTGATGGTGTGCAACCTTCGAATGAAGGCCGTGGCTATGTATTACGTCGTATTATTCGCCGTGCGGTACGTCATGGTAATCAATTAGGTGCTAAAGGTGCCTTCTTCTATCAGTTAGTAGCAGAATTAATTAATCAGATGGGCGACGCTTACCCAGAGTTGGTGCAAAAACAAGCGGTAATAGAAAAAATTATTAAGTTAGAAGAAGAGCAGTTTGGTAAAACCTTAGAGCGTGGTTTAGTTATTTTAGAGCAGGCCCTACAACAGCTAGAAGGCACTGTATTACCTGGCGACCTAGTGTTTAAGCTTTATGATACTTATGGCTTCCCAGTAGATTTAACTAACGATGTGGCGCGTGAGCGTAACCTAACTATTGATCATGATGGTTTTGAAGCGGCTATGGCCGAGCAACGTAAACGGGCTCAGCAAGCGTCAAATTTCTCGGCCGATTACAATGCGAATTTAACCACCGAGCAGCAATCTGACTTCACAGGCTATAGCGATGAAACTAATCAGGCTAAAGTACTTGAGCTGATAAAAGATAGCCAAGTTGTGGCCCAGCTTAATGATGGCGAAACCGGGTTAGTTATTTTAGATCAAACGCCATTTTATGCCGAGTCAGGTGGTCAAGTAGGAGATACCGGTACCTTAAGTTTGCCGTCAGGGTCGGTATTTAAGGTAGAAGATACCGTTAAATTAAGCAATGCCATAGCTCACAAAGGCAAGATGGTAGGTAGCATTAAGCAAGGTGATAGCGTTAATGCCCAAATTGATAGCGCTCGGCGTGCTGCTATTAAACAAAATCACTCTGCGACTCACTTATTGCATGCCGCTTTACGCCAAGTATTAGGTGAACATGTCACGCAAAAAGGCTCATTAGTGCAGCCAGATAGACTACGTTTTGACTTTAGCCATTTTTCAGCTGTTACTGCAGACGAATTACGCCGCATAGAACAGCTAGTTAATGAGCAAATTCAGCAGAATCATCAGTTAAATACCCGTTTAATGTCTATCGAACAAGCTAAAGAGGCTGGGGCTATGGCATTATTTGGCGAAAAATACGACGACGAGGTTCGGGTATTAAGCATGGGTGAATTCTCAATTGAGCTTTGTGGTGGCACTCACGTTAAACGCACCGGCGATATTGGCTTAGTGAAATTGGTTTCTGAGGCGGGTATCTCTTCAGGTGTACGCCGGATAGAAGCTTGTAGTGGTTCAGCTGCAGTGGCGTATGTACAACAAATAGAACGACAAGCTCAACAGGTGGCTGCTTCACTTAAAGGTGATGTGCTTAGCATTGCTGAGCGGGTAGAGCAGAGTTTAGAGCGTAGTAAGTCGTTAGAAAAAGAAATTGACCAGCTAAAAGCTAAGTTAGCCAGTCAAGCCAGTGCGTCTATTTTAGATCAAGCTGAAGATGTTGCTGGTGTAACAGTGCTAATAACTCAGCTGCCCGCTACAGAGCCTAAGGCATTACGCACTATGCTTGATCAGCTTAAAAATAAATTAAGCTCGGCGGTTATTTTATTAGCGACAGTTAATGATGACAAAATTAGCTTAATTGCAGGTGTCACTGCAGACACTACCAGTAAAGTACATGCCGGCAAGTTAGTTGGCTGGGCTGCAGAGCAACTGGGTGGTAAAGGCGGTGGCCGTCCTGATATGGCGCAAGCAGGTGGCACAGATGTGCAAGCTTTAAGCTCTGTATTAGAGGCCGCTAAAGCTCAAGTAAGTGAGCAGTTAAATTAAAAGTTTACTAGATATGGCTTTAATCACAGTATCATTCTAGATGTAAAGTGATACTGTGCTGACGAATATAGGTTTAAAAGCCCCCTGTATTGCAGATTGGTCTTAAAAACACTTATATATACCGAAAAAACACTTGAAAATAGTCATTGCTTGCTACACTTATAAAACTTTATTATTAATAACTAATAAATATCATTATTTGTAGCATCAGCCATTTAATCCTTATTGATGCTGGGTTATGATTGTTGACTAAAATTTTCTCAGTGTCCAAGACATTGAGTAAACGAAACAGGAGCAAGCGAATGCTAATTCTTACTCGTCGTGTTGGAGAGACACTGATGATAGGTGACGAAGTCACAGTGACAGTTTTAGGTGTGAAAGGAAACCAAGTTCGCATTGGTGTAAATGCACCAAAGGAAGTTTCTGTACATCGTGAAGAGATTTATATGCGTATCCAAGCAGAAAAGGGTACAACCGAAGGTGGTTTTGGTGGTAATAATTAATTTCATTAAAGTAAGCTCTTTACTTCTAGTGTATTGATTCCGTCCATTTAGTGCCGCTAATTTACACAATTGTTTAAAAGGTCGGCAAACAAACTTTGTATTACCAAAAATTGTTTGACATATTTTATTAAGACATTAATATACACGCCGCAACATAGAGCGGAGAAATGGCCGAGTGGCTGAAGGCGCACCCCTGCTAAGGGTGTATAGGGGAAACTCTATCGAGGGTTCGAATCCCTCTTTCTCCGCCATTTTTTGTTTTAGAACGGACGCATAGCTCAGCTGGATAGAGTACTCGGCTACGAACCGAGCGGTCGGAGGTTCGAATCCTCCTGCGTCCGCCATCTAAACCTAGAATGGCGAATCAAGAAAGACGTTGCGAAAGACATTGTAGTATCAAATTTTATTGTATTAAAAAAGTACCACCCCGGACGCATAGCTCAGCTGGATAGAGTACTCGGCTACGAACCGAGCGGTCGGAGGTTCGAATCCTCCTGCGTCCGCCATATTACGAAGAGCCCGCTTAGGTGAAAACCAAAGCGGGTTTTTTAATGCCTAAATTCTATACCCCTCTTTTATTATCTAAACTATTAATATTATGCTATAAATACAAACTAATACTTGCTTACTAATAGGCTCTAAACAATCTGTTAGTTGAGCGAACATTCAGTTCTAATTACTTCAGTGAGCCAATCTACGGTGACGGTGTTAGCTACCACTAGTGCAGTAACAGAGCATGCTACCGACAATTATAATGATACTGAGCAAACAGTATTGTGTCGGCATTGTGACTTAGTACAAACAATCCCTGCGCTTATAGCCGGCCAAGAAGCCTGCTGCAGCCGTTGTAACAATACCCTAGATGCTCGGCATCAACAGCCGATTTTAAGGCCTGTTCTTTATGCTGCGACTGCCTTATTTATGCTGCTGCTAGCTAATTTGTTCCCTTTTGTAAGCATGTATGCCGCCGGTGACAGGCATCAAATGAGTTTTTTTGATACCTCGTCGGTGTTATTCCAACAACATCATCAATGGCTAGCCTTGCTTATTTGGCTGTTAATTCAAGCTATACCCGCTTTTTGTATGTCGGCAATCATTTATTTAAAACTGGCTATGGTTTACAAGTTGCCGTTTAGCGTTTGGGTAGCGCGCGTGCTGTATATGCTAAAGCCATGGAGTATGGTCGATATTTTTTTAATGGGGCTGATTATTAGCTTTGTCAAACTAGTCGCAGATGCTGAAATATCGTTAGGGCCAAGTTTCTGGGCGTTTTGTATTTTTTGTCTATTACATTTAAGAGTATTTCAGGTAATAGATCGCCGTGAGTTATGGTCAAAAATAGCACCAACCCCAGCAATAGAATTAAGCACAAAAGTAGGGCAAGGTGGCTTAGAGCAAGGTTTAAAGCTATGCCAAGTTTGCACTGCTATGGTGCCAGTTCAGCACAAATATTGCTCACGCTGCCACAGCCGAGTTTATTCACGGCAACCTAACAGTATACAAAATACGTTAGCTTTATTAGTTGCAGCAATAATACTCTATATACCAGCAAACTTATTACCTATTATGATCACAGAGTCTTTTGGTGATCGATTAGAGTCGACTATTATTAGTGGCTTAATCATTATGTGGCAAGAAGGTGCTTACCCAGTGGCAATTATTATTTTAATTGCCAGCGTAATAGTGCCGGTGATAAAAATAATAGTGTTATTGTGGCTATGTTATTTAACCCGATTATCTAAAGCGCATCGCCAGCGTTATTCCACCCAAGTATATCGCGTTGTAGATTGGATAGGACGTTGGTCAATGGTAGATGTATTAGTGGTAGCGATAATGGCTGCTTTAGTTAGGTTTGATTTAGTAATGTCAGTCTATCCGGGGGTTGGTGTTATTGTATTTGCTGCCGTGGTAATTATTACTATGCTGGCTGCATTAAGTTTTGATCCGCGGTTATTATGGGATGCACGTTTGGTTAATAAGGGGAAACAGAGTGACGGATAGTCAAGCTGCAACAGCAAAAGTGCGCAGAATTAAACAGTGGTCGCCCATTTGGGTGGTGCCATTGGCTGCAATCTTAGTAGGTTGTTGGATGCTGTATAATAATTTTCAGCAGCAAGGTGCCTTGTTAACATTAATTGCTGCGGATGCTGAAGGAATTATTGCTAATAAAACGCAAATTAAAAGTCGTAGTGTTGATGTTGGCCAAGTGGTTTCGGTAGAGTTAAGTGAGGATTTAAAGCAAGTAATTATTAAAGCGCGAATGAAACCAGCCATTAGCGCTATCCTTAATCAAGATTCACAATTCTGGGTAGTTAAGCCGCAAGTTGGTCGAGCCGGTGTTACAGGTTTAGATACCTTGTTATCAGGTGCTTATATTGAATTGCAGCCTGGCGAGTCTACAGTCGAGAAGCGAGAGTATGAGCTGCTGGCAACCCCGCCTGCCGCTCCTGCTGATGCTCCCGGTATTAGGGTCATGTTAAGTGGAACTGATTCGAGTGGCTTAGCTGTTGGCGATCCAGTGTTATATCGTGGCTATGAGGTAGGTACGGTTGAATATAGTGAGTTTAATTTAAGCCACAAACGTACCGATTATCAATTATTTATTCGCGAGCCTTACGATAGTTTAGTCTCAGAAAATGTCCGGTTTTGGCTTAGTAGTGGTTTTGCATTTGATCTTACTGCTGAAGGCTTACAAGTTGATGTTGCTTCTGTTACCACCTTACTAAGCGGTGGCGTTAGTTTTGATTTAATGCAAGGTTGGCCGGCGGGTAAGGTAGTGACAAATGGTGCAGAGTTTCAATTGTTTCCTAATAAGCAAAGTGTGCAAGAGGGAATGTATAATGAATACGTTGAATACTTATTGTTTTTTGATGAGTCAGTGCGAGGATTAAAGTCTGGCGCACCTGTAGAGTATCGCGGTATTCGGGTGGGGACTGTTGTTAGTGTGCCATTTTTCTTTTCATTTGAAAAACCATTCGAAGTTTCTTTACAGCAGGGTATTCCAGTATTAATTAGGATTGAAACCGGCCGTTTATATGACAATTTAAGCATTAATCAGTTAAAAGAAGAATTAAACAAAGCTGTTGCTAAAGGTATGCATGCGACCTTAAAGCCAGGTAACTTATTAACGGGCGCTCTATTTATTGAGCTGGCCTTAAATAAAGAGCTTTTAGATGCTGAATCGCAAATTAACTTATTAGCAGAGCAAAAACGTTTAAGTACGATAGTAGGCTATCCAATGCTGCCAACAGCACGTAGCGGTTTAAGTAATATTGAGCAAAAAGTGCTAATGGCCTTAGATAAAATTAATAATTTACCGATAGAGCAGTTATTACTACAAGGCGATAAAACTCTACAAAGTACTGATGCTTTAATGCAAAGTGCCGCAGTTTTAGTGCTGCAAGTAGAGTCGTTATTGGCCTCGCCGCAATTGCAGCAGTTACCGCAAGAATTACAGCAAAGTATGCAGCAGTTACAACAGATGTTGAGCGGAATTAGCCCAGGCTCACCGGCTTATGATCGCTTAGATGCTAACTTACAAACCCTTGATCAAGTATTGCGTGATGTGCAACCAATTTTGCAATTACTAAATCAACAAAGTAACGCTTTATTTTTTAATGTTGAGACAGTAGCTGATCCAGAACCTAAGAGAGCAAAACAATGAGAACGAGGATTATTAATCTTGCCTTAATTTTGATGCTGCTGGCACTAACAGCCTGTAGTAGCTCAGTGTCAGTTGCTTATTATCAATTAGCTAATACTGAAATCAATGTAGCAGCAGAGCCAAGGGCAGAGTCTATATTTTTGCAACCGGTTCAAGTTGCCAATTATTTAAACAGCAAGTCTATTGTTATGCAGATGTCAGCAGTAGAGTTAGTATTAGCGCGGCAGCATTTATGGGCCGAGCCTATAGCAGAGCAAATTCAACGTAAGTTAGCAAATACTGTGCAAGCACTAGATCAGCGTTATGTTATTGCGCATGCCCCCAGCCCTAAAGCGATAACAATAATGTTAAATGTTGACCAGTTTCATGGCACTGCCCAAGGTTATGCCCTATTGCAGGGACGTTACAGCTTAAAGCGTGCCGAGCTTAGTGAGCAATATTTCACTTTTAGTTATCAGCTGCCACTGCAAGCTGATGGTTATCCGGCTTTAGTGCTAACTTTAAGTCAAGCTTTAGAGCAATTAGCATCCGATATATTGCTCCAAATATCGGATGCAGCAGCGGGTTAATGCTAGGTGTATTTTTGCTGTAAATACTTAGTATTAATCTAGGTTATTTAGCGTCAGTAGATTAACACCGCATAATACTAGGAGTTATAAAGGGTTGGCTAAAACACTATGTCTTGGTGTTAGCCTTAAATTGAAAGCTGGTTAGCACTCATCCCAACCAAAATAAAAAAGGAATACAACATGGTGACAGCATTGTTAGTGCAATCAGCCAACTTAATGTTAATAGGTATGGGTTCGGTATTTTGTTTTCTCTGGTTATTAGTATTAGCGGTTACTTTATTAAGTCGTGTTATGCAGCGTCACTTTCCTGTACCAGCAAAAGAGACTGATACTACCAATACATCAGCAGCTGAAACGGCAGTTACTCCAGCCATTATAGCTGCCATTACTGCAGCCATTCACCAGCATCGGCAACAACATTAAAAGGATTTTCATATGAGTAAGCCATTATTATTAACTGAATTAGTTCTGCGTGATGCCCATCAATCATTATTAGCCACCCGGTTACGTCTTGCAGATATGCTGCCTATTGCCGAAAAGTTAGATCAAGTTGGCTATTGGTCCATTGAGTCTTGGGGCGGAGCAACTTTTGACTCTTGTATCCGCTATTTAGGTGAAGATCCTTGGCATCGCATTCGCGAACTAAAAAAAGCCATGCCTAATACTAAGCAGCAAATGTTGTTACGAGGCCAAAACTTACTTGGTTACCGGCATTATGCTGATGATGTTGTTGAAGCTTTTGTTGAGCGAGCCCATAAAAATGGTATCGATGTATTTCGTATTTTTGATGCCATGAACGATATCCGTAACTTACAAACCGCAGTGCAAGCGGCGATTAAAGTGGGTGCGCATGCCCAAGGCACTATTTCTTACACGGTAAGTCCTGTGCATACCATAGATATGTGGGTTGATATGGCGCGGCAGCTAGAGGATATGGGCTGTCATTCTATTTGCATTAAAGATATGGCCGGCTTATTAAAGCCTTATGTAGCAGAAGAATTAGTAACACGGATTAAAGAAGCGACTAAAATTTCATTAGCTATGCAGTGTCATGCTACAACTGGGTTAAGTACAGCAACCTATCAAAAATCGATAGATGCTGGCATTGATATTTTAGATACCGCTATTTCTTCTATGAGTATGACTTATGGTCATAGTGCTACTGAAACTATAGTGGCTATTACAGAAGGTGAGGCGCGTGATACAGGGCTTAATATTGAGCTGCTGGCTGAGATTGCCGCGTATTTTCGTGATGTTAGAAAAAAGTATGCTCAATTTGAAGGTTCATTAAAAGGGGTTGATGCGCGAATTTTAATTGCTCAAGTGCCAGGTGGCATGCTAACAAATATGGAAAGCCAGCTTAAAGAGCAGGGCGCTTTAGATAAGTTAGATGAAGTGTTAAAAGAAATTCCTAGGGTGCGGGAAGATTTAGGTTTCTTACCCTTAGTTACGCCAACATCGCAAATTGTTGGCACTCAAGCGGTGCTTAATATTTTAACCGGCGAGCGCTATAAGAGTGTAACCAAAGAAACCGCTGGCGTGCTTAAAGGCGAGTATGGTGCAACACCAGCTGCGGTAAATAAGGAATTACAAGATAAAATTCTTGCCGGTGAGACCGCCATAAGTTGCCGCCCTGCTGATTTAATTGCTCCTGAACTTGATAAGCTAACACTTGAGTTAACCGAGCTAGCTAAAACGGAACAAATTCGTTTAGCTGATGATAAAATTGACGATGTGTTAACCTATGCTTTATTCCCACAAGTAGGCTTAAAGTTCTTAAAAAATCGTGATAATCCTGCCGCTTTTGAGCCTGCACCTGAGCAATTAGCAGAGCAAGAACTAAAAGCTAAAGCCCAAGCTCAAGCGAGTAAAAAATTAGAAGCCAGACATAGCGAACCTGCCAGTTACAGCGTTAGGGTTGATGGCAAAGTGTATCAAGTTGAGGTGGCAAGTAGCGGTGAGTTATCTGCTATTAAACCTGTAGTATCTGAGAATATTCCTGGTAGTGCTTCTGTGACTGGCAGTGCAACTTTAAATGCACCTTTAGCCGGTAATATATGGAAAATAGTGACTAAAGTCGGCGCCCAAGTGAAGCGGGGCGATGTGGTTATTATTATGGAAGCGATGAAAATGGAAACTGAGGTACGTGCTGTTGCTGATGGCACTATATCTAAAATACACATTGCTGCTGGCGATGCCGTAAGCACAGGTGATGTGCTAATTAGCTTTGATTAACGTTATATTGCTTAAGGATATGTTATGGATGCATTTACAACGTTAATTGCTTCAACTGGTTTAGCCAATTTTACTGCAGGCCAAGTTATTATGATGTTGGTTGGTTTTGGCTTGCTGTTTTTAGCCATAGCTAAGGGATTTGAACCATTGCTCTTATTGCCTATTGGTTTTGGCGCCATTTTGACCAATATTCCACTTGCCGGTTTATCTGAGCCTGGTGGCATTCTCTATATGATTTATGAAGTAGGTATTGCAACAGGGATCTTTCCGCTGCTTATTTTTATGGGGGTTGGGGCTTTAACCGACTTTTCTGCTTTGATAGCGAACCCGAAAATGCTCTTTTTAGGCGCTGCTGCTCAGTTTGGTATCTTTGCTACTTTAATTGGTGCTGTGGCATTAAATTTAGTGCCTGGGCTTAGTTTTACCTTACAAGAAGCTTCTGCAATTGCCATTATCGGGGGTGCTGATGGCCCAACAGCGATATTTCTCGCCTCTAGGCTAGCGCCAGACTTATTAGGCGCTATAGCCGTTGCAGCCTATTCTTATATGGCGTTAGTGCCGCTAATTCAGCCGCCTATCATGCGCGCCCTTACTTCTAAAGCTGAGCGTAATATTCAAATGCATCAACTACGGGAAGTAAGTCAAAAAGAGCGGATTTTATTTCCGTTATTAGTGCTTTTATTAACGATCTTACTACTACCTAGCGCGACACCGCTAATAGGTATGTTTTGTTTAGGCAACTTAATGCGTGAATCTGGCGTGGTGGATAGGTTAAGTAAAACGGCACAGAATGAGCTAATTAATATTGTTACTATCTTTTTAGGCTTAGCCGTAGGCTCTAAGCTGAGTGCTGATAAATTTTTAACTATGCAAACCCTAGGCATATTACTGTTAGGTGCAGTGGCCTTTGCTATAGGCACAGCCGCAGGTGTATTAATGGCAAAAGTGATGGCTAAGTTCTCTAAAGAGCCTATCAATCCATTAATTGGAGCCGCAGGGGTTTCTGCGGTGCCTATGGCAGCACGAGTAGTGAATAAAGTGGGGCTAGAGGCTAACCCGCATAACTTCTTATTAATGCACGCTATGGGGCCTAACGTAGCCGGCGTCATCGGCTCAGCGGTAGCGGCAGGTATTCTGCTGGCACTAGTAGGTTAGCTAGGATAGTGTTGAGTGTGGGCTGTAGTGTGCCCCAAATAGTAGGCACTCAACACTAACAGTTTCAAACTAAATTTAAGTGTATATACGGTTCGGTTTACCCACACTAACACGCCGTAAACCCATCCATGGGGGCTCATTTCCGCCCGTCCAGGGCTCCAATGGTTAGTTTAGGGTAAATCGAACCTCCACAATTTATCTTAATGAACTCAGTAACACCTGATACAAAAAAAGCCAATCAGAAGATTGGCTTTTTTCTATCAGGGTATTTACTGTTTCACTAAACACTAAACACTAAACACTAAACACTAAACACTAAACACTAAACACTAAACACTAAACACTAAACACTAAACACTAAACACTAAACACTAACCTTAAGGTGCTGCTGTTGGCTCAGATACTGATTTCGCTAGCAATACTCTTTCGTTAGTTTGTAACTGAGCTAATATTTGCTGTGCTTGTTGGGTAAATAGTTGCTTTTCATTACCTTGTAATGGCGTTGCCTGTGGTAGTTTTACCGTACGTGGATTACGGTGCACACCGTCGACTAAAAATTCATAATGTAAATGGGCGCCGGTTACGCGGCCAGTAGCGCCTAAACGGCCTATGGTTTGACCTTGGCGGACCTTTTCACCTTTACTTACTTGACGCTTAGATAAGTGTAAGTACTTAGTGACAATATTATTAGCGTGCTGGACAAAGACATAATGGCCATTTAGCTTATTGTAAGCTGAGGCAATGACTCTACCATCACCTGCTGCCATAATAGGGGTGCCAGTTGGTGCTACGTAATCAACGCCATTATGTGGTCGGACAGTTTTTAATACTGGATGTAAACGGCGAGGGTTAAAATTAGAGCTAACATATTGGAAGCTAACTGGCGCCCGTAAAAAGGCTTGGCGCATACTAGCGCCATCAGGCTTATAATAATTACCATCAGTATGGCGTACTGCTTGGTATAAATGGCCTTGGTTTTGAAATTGAGCGGCAACAATATTGCCATTACCAATAAACTCACCATCAACAAATTGAGTTTCGTATAAGACGCTAAAGCTATCGCCAGCACGAATATCTAAACCAAAGTCGACATCCCAGCCAAAAATGCCAGCAAGGTTCATTATTTGTGCTTCTGATAGGCCGGCTTCTATGCCAGCGCTCCAAAAATTGCTGCGAATAACTGCACTTGAAAACTGACTACGTAGTTCAACTTCTTTTTTAAGCTCTTCAGCAATAAACTTTCCGTTTTCATCACGACTAATCCGTAAAGTGGTTAAATGATTTAAGGCATAACGTAACTCTTGTAATTCGCCAGCTTGGTCAAGGCCAAACTCTAATTGTTCGTTAGGAAAGATCTGAGTTAGGGTTTTAGTTTCAGCGCCTAAAGCTAGAATGTTTAGCATTGTTTGCTGGCTGACATTGGCTTTTTTAAACAGTGCCGATAACACATCACCTTTTTGTACAGTCAAAGTGGCCCAATTTAAACTGGAATCTTCTTCTGGTAATGCAGCTAAGTTGGCTAATGCTAGTTCTTCAGCTAAATCTTCGCTTGTTAGCGGCAACTCAAGGCTATAGCGTTTACCTATTTCTAGAGTTTCGCTTTTGTTGCCTCTTGAAGCTGCTGCTTGTTCAGATGGTAATAATAAAACAATAGACAGAACCACAGAAATACCAGCAATTAATATGCGGTGTGGTTTAGGAATTTTTGTGACTAAATAATGCATAATACGAGTCTAATCTCAACAAACGTACAAAAACCGAGCATATACGTTTTTTTTGCAATACACCAGCCTTTTGTGCGCTTGCAGCTAGTTGTACATGCTATAGAATAGGGCTAATTTAGCATTAATAGACATATAATGGGAGACACAGATGGCCGACTGGGAGCTAGCTTTAGCAGAATTAAAACGTGGTTGCGAAGAGATTTTGCTGGAAGAGGAGCTGATTGCCAAATTAAAAGAAGGCAAGCCATTGAAAATTAAGGCTGGCTTTGACCCAACGGCACCTGATTTACACTTAGGTCATACCGTATTAATTAATAAGTTGCGTAGCTTTCAGCAATTAGGCCACGAAGTTATTTTCTTAATAGGCGACTTTACCGGTTCTATTGGCGACCCTAGCGGTAAAAATGTTACCCGTAAGCCGCTTAGTCGTGAAGAAGTATTAGCCAATGCTGAAACTTATAAAGAGCAAGTGTTTAAAATACTAGATGCTGATAAAACACGAATAGCCTTTAACTCTGAGTGGATGGAGCAGCTAGGTGCAGCGGGTATGATCAAGTTAGCATCCAGACAAACTGTTGCTAGAATGTTAGAAAGGGACGACTTTAAAAAGCGTTATGCTAATAACCAATCTATTGCGATCCATGAATTTTTATATCCATTAGTTCAAGGCTGGGACTCTGTAGCTTTACAAGCCGATGTTGAAATGGGCGGTACGGATCAGCGCTTTAACTTGTTAATGGGCAGAGAGTTACAAAAGGATGAAGGGCAACGGCCACAAACCGTTATGATGGTGCCTTTACTAGAAGGTTTAGACGGCGTGCAGAAAATGTCTAAGTCTTTAGGTAACTATGTTGGCATTACCGATGCGCCTAATGATATGTTTGGTAAGATAATGTCGATATCTGATAGTTTAATGTGGCGTTACTATGACTTGCTAAGCTTTAAACCTATTGTGCAAATAGCAGAATTAAAGCAGCAGGTTACTAAGGGCACAAACCCGCGAGATATTAAGATACTCTTAGCTAAAGAAATAATAGCCCGTTTTCATAGTGAAGAGGCAGCAGAGGCTGCGCACCAAGATTTTATCCAGCGCTTTAGTAAAAACGCCCTACCAGACGACATTCCAGAAAAACACATTCAAGCTAATGGTGCTAGTATGGCTATTGCTAATGTATTAAAAGAAGCAGGTTTAGTGGATAGTACTTCAGAAGCTATTCGTATGATTAAACAAGGTGCGGTTAAGTTGAACGGTACAGATAAAGTTACAGACACTAAGTTAGAAATTAGCAAAGGTTCTAGTGATATTTATCAAGTGGGTAAACGTAAGTTTGCTAAGATTAGTTTAATTTAAAATGATTTAAAACAATAACTTGTCTAAAACTTGATTATATTGTTGCTGTATCTCACTTTCAGGGCTTTATAACGTAAAAACTTAGCATCATTGGATATCTGCACTACACTCTAACTAGAGTAATAATAAGGAGAATTGCATGACAACATCAGCTCATTTCGCAAGAAAACTCAATGTCGGTGGCAAAGATTACCAATACTACAGTTTAGCCACTGCCAGTGCAGATTTCGGCGACATTGCTAGGTTGCCATTTTCGTTAAAAGTATTGTTAGAAAACTTACTACGTAACCTAGATGGTGCCAATGTTAGCGTTGAAGATATTCAAGCTTTAGTGGATTGGCAGAAAACTGGCCGCTCAGATCGAGAAATCGCTTATAGTCCGGCGCGAGTGTTAATGCAGGATTTTACCGGGGTACCTGCTGTCGTTGATTTAGCGGCTATGCGTGCAGCTGTTGCCGAATTAGGCGAAGATCCCACTAAAGTTAACCCTTTAACGCCGGTTGATTTAGTTATTGACCACTCGGTAATGGTAGACAGTTATGCTAACCCCGAGGCTTTTCAGCGTAACGTAGAAATGGAAATGCAGCGTAACCATGAGCGTTATTCTTTTTTACGCTGGGGAGCGACTGCCTTTAATAATTTTAGAGTAGTACCACCAGGAACCGGTATTTGTCACCAAGTAAACTTAGAGTACCTAGGGCAAACAGTGTGGACTAATAATGATACTGATACGCCTACTTTATACCCTGATACCTTAGTGGGAACAGACTCTCATACCACTATGATTAATGCCTTAGGTATTTTAGGTTGGGGCGTAGGGGGTATTGAAGCTGAAGCCGCTATGTTGGGGCAGCCTGTTTCAATGACCATACCTGAAGTAGTAGGTTTTGAGTTTGTTGGTAAGTTACAGCCAGGTATTACAGCAACTGACTTAGTATTAACTGTTACTCAGTTATTGCGTAATCATGGTGTGGTAGGCAAGTTTGTTGAATTTTATGGCGATGGTTTGGATATGCTATCACTTGCAGATAGAGCAACTATTGCTAATATGGCGCCAGAATATGGAGCAACTTGTGGTTTCTTCCCAGTTGACCAAGTAACCTTAGATTATTTAGCTTTAACTGGACGTGATCAAGCACTAATCAATAAAGTTAAAACTTATACTCAAATTCAAGGTCTATGGCGTGAAAAGGGTCATGCACCTATTTTTACTGATAGTCTTCGCCTTGATTTATCAGATGTTGTGCCTTCACTGGCTGGTCCTAAACGGCCACAAGATAAAGTTACTTTATCTGGTTTAAAGCGGCACTGTAATGACATGCTAGCTTTAGATATTGATGCAGATAAAGAAAGCCGTAAAGCTTTGTTAAATGAAGGTGGTGGTCAGCCGCAGCCAACTCATGATACTGAACATGATCTTGAGCTTGCAGGTGAGCAATTTAAATTAAAAGATAATGCCGTAGTTATAGCCGCTATTACTTCATGTACTAATACATCTAATCCTAGTGTCTTAATGGCAGCGGGATTGTTGGCGCAAAAAGCCTTAGCAAAAGGCTTAAAACGTCAGCCGTGGGTGAAGAGTTCATTAGCACCAGGCTCTAAAGTTGTAACTCGTTATTTAGAACAAGCCGGTTTAATGACACCTTTAGAGCAGCTAGGCTTCCATTTGGTAGGTTATGGTTGCACTACTTGTATTGGTAACTCAGGCCCTTTAGCCGATGTTATTGAGCAGAAAATTAGTTCAGCAGACTTAAACGTGTCAGCAGTATTGTCGGGCAACCGTAACTTTGAAGGTCGGATCCACCCCTTTGTTAAATCAAACTGGCTAGCCTCTCCGCCATTAGTAGTTGCTTTTGCCCTAGCAGGTACTATTGATATTGATCTGACTAAAGATCCCTTAGGCGAAGATCAGCAAGGTAATCCGGTCTATTTAAAAGATATTTGGCCAGATAATGCCGAAGTTGCTGCAGCTGTTGGCCAAGTACAAACCAGCATGTTTACTAAAGAGTATGCTGCAGTATTTACTGGCGACGAGGCTTGGCAAAATATTAATGTGCCAAAAGAAAAAACCTATCCTTGGCCTGAATCCACCTATATTCGTCATCCCGATTTCTTCCAAGGCTTAAGCCGCACGCCTTCGGAGATCAAGGATATTGAAGATGCACGTTTATTAGCCCTACTAGGCGATTCGGTGACAACAGATCATATATCACCTGCTGGCTCTATTAGTGAGACTAGCCCTGCTGGTTTATATCTACAGCAGCAAGGTGTTGATACGGTAGACTTCAACTCTTATGGCTCACGCCGAGGTAACCATGAAGTAATGGTAAGAGGTACTTTTGCCAACGTTCGCATTCGTAATGAAATGGTGCCTGAAGAAGAAGGCGGGGTAACCCGGCATTATCCATCAGGTGATAAGCTGGCTATTTATGATGCTGCAATGCGCTATCGTCAGCAGGGTGCGCCTATGGTTGTTGTGGCGGGTAAAGAGTATGGCACAGGTTCATCACGTGACTGGGCGGCTAAAGGCACTTTAATGCTTGGTGTTCGTGCTGTTATTACTGAGTCTTATGAGCGGATCCATCGTTCTAATTTAATTGGCATGGGTGTTTTACCATTACAATTCTTAGCGGGAACAGATCGTAAAACATTACAACTAAAAGGTGATGAGCGCTTTAGTATTCGGGGGCTTAATGATTTAAAACCGAAACAAAAGCTAAGAGTTCTTATTACTTATGCCGATGATTCTAAACAAGAAATAGAAGTTATTTGCCGGATAGATACCGGTAATGAATTATCCTATTACCAGCATGGTGGCATTTTACATTATGTGTTACGTAATATGATAGGAAGTGCTTAAATATAGTGTTAAGTGTTAAGTGTTAAGTGTTAAGTGTTAAGTGTTAAGTGTTAAGTGTTGAGTTATTAATACTTAGCACTAAGTGAAGGCCCCGTTAGTGTTATAAAAATTATAATGTTAACGGGGCTTTTTTAATGGTTATTTATCACGGGTTTTAAAAGGTTGGTCTGAGCGAATATGTAAATCTCGCTGCGGGTAAGGTATGGTTATTTTTGCTTCTTTAAACGCCCGCCAAATAGCAACATGAATATCAGATTTAACCGTATCTTCACCATACTCTGGGTCGGCTATCCACACTCGCAATTCTATTTCAATACCATTTTCAGCAAAGTTTTTTAACATCACTGTTGGTTCTGGGCTTTCTAATACTCGAATAGACTTGTTAGCACAACTTAGCATTATCGCCATTGCTTGCTCGGGATCATCTTCATAACTTACTCGTACAACAATTTTTAATCGCACATTGCGATCATCATAACTTCAGTTAATCACCTCAGAAGTAATTAAATTTTCGTTAGGGATTAAAGTATCAACCCCCTCACGGTTGCGCACTACTACATAACGGGCTTTTAGCTCATGTACCCAGCCAAAGTTTTCCCCTACAGAAATAACATCGCCAGGCTTAATCGAGCGATCTAATACTAAAATAAAGCCACTAATAAAATTAGATGCAATACGTTGTAAGCCAAAGCCTAGCCCTACACCTAAGGCACCGCCAAAAATTGCCAAGGAGCTTAAGTTAATACCTACTGCATTTAAGGCGATTAAAAAAGCTGAGGTGATTAAAAATACCTTACTAAACTTGCTAAAGCCAACCTGCATACTTGGGCTAATATGCTTAGAGCCTTTGATGCGTTGATTAAGTAATTCTGCTAACCAAATAGCAAAAGTAAAAGCAAAAATAATCACTAAAATGAGCTTAATTACGGCTAAAAGTGATATTTTACTTTCACCTAAAGTAAAGGCTAAAGTGTCCATGGCAGTGAGTAGCGGTGTTAATAAATCGGTTAGATGTAAGATAACAACTAACCAGATAATCATAGCTATAGCAGTTTCAGAGGTTTTTGCTAAGGCGCTAGCAATAAAGGCCTTACGCAGTATATAAAGCAGAATGCGAATAACTCCTAAAGCCAACACTATAGGCATTAAGAAGTTAATTACGGTATGAGGTAAGTTTAACTGCTTTAAGATGGCATGGCTTAAGGCTAATAAGATAGCTAAAGAAAATGGCCATAAAATACGTTGTGAACCACGGACTGCCATACGGCGTATGCCAGAAATCATTTGCGCATTTTTATGTAGCTTACGTTGTAAAAAGTGATTTACAGTAAAAGTAATGCTAATGGATAGCAGAATAAAACCGATTTGCTACCAAAGATTAATTTGTTGTAGCAATAACATGGCATCATGTTGTAGGGTCAGTAGCTGCTCAGGCATGGCAAGGGTTCTTTAATAAAAGTCGAGTTAAATTAACAGATTTAGCTAGGTTGCACCATCTTCATCTATAAAGCTTAACTTAGTAAATTAAATGCTAGGGGTAAAGTAATTAAGCTTAATAAAATACCTAAGCCAATAATGCCACTGACTAATCTAGGAGCTAAGCCTACCATAATAGCTATAGCGCCTGCAGATATCATCGAAGGCATAGCTGCCATAAATATACTAATAGATACCGCCAACCCAGTTTGGCCTAAGCTATACCAAATTAGCGCTGCTAATAACGGCATAAATAACAGTTTAATCAGCAGGGCGCTAATTAAAGGTGATAATTCACTTTTACTAAACTTTATTGTTAAACCAAAACCGACGGCTATCATAACAACAGGTACTAAGGTTGCTGATAAATTATCAATTAAAGATTGAGTAAAAGATGAATAGCCAGAAGTGCGCAACACTAAGCCAATAATTAAGGCAATAAATGACGGGAATGAGATAATTTTGATTAAAATCCCTGTTACTGTTGGTTTGGCGGCTAAAGGGCTATATAGAGCAGCAATAATAGTGACGTAGGTTACTAAGGCGATAAAGGAGCCTGCTTGATCATAAACCACCGCATAAGGCATTGCCTCACTACCAAATAAGGCTTCGGTCATGGGAAAGCCTAAAAAAGAGGTATTACCTAAAGGTAAGATAATTAACAAGGCACCTGTTACTTGGCGTGACCAATTAAAAAAACGGCTTAAGGTTAAAACTAACAAGGCTACGGCAATTAATAATAACCAAGGTGTCAATGCGGGGATTAATAGCTCAGTTGAAAAAGTTAAGCGAGGCACATTCTGTAAAATAAGAGCCGGTAAAGCGACATAGAGTACATACATGTTAAAAGCAATGCCGCTACTTTCTGGCATGGCAGGGACTCGGCGTAACGCCGCACCAATTATTAAATAAATTAATACTAGATAAAAATTATCCATAGCTATTGTTTTGCATTGTAGGCAGCGACAAGCTGTTCCTTGTCAGCTTTTGAGAGCTGTTTGACTTGATACTCAGCTTTACTAGCGCTGGCGCGGTCAAGATAGGGCTTTTGATAGACTAATTGCAAAGGACCTTTACCCCTTAGAGCTTTAGCCCCGCCAACCAGTTCACCTTGATGCTGACGTAACCTGCGCTCAGGATTGGTGGAAATACCTGTATATAATTGATTATTATAGGTGCGCACTATATACAAAAACCAGTTAGTACTCATTGCAAATAGGTTGCTTTGGTGGCTTCTGTTATACTGGTTAGCTTACAGCTGATTACGCATAGTGCGGTTGACGGCTGGTTTAACAGGATTTCAAATGTCTTTTCAATCTTTCGCATTAGCGCAACCTATTTTAAAAGTGTTAACCGAACAAGGCTACGATCAAGCCACGCCAGTACAGCAACAAAGTATCCCCGTTATTATGGCAGGTAAAGATGTTTTAGCCGGTGCACAAACAGGCACAGGTAAAACCGCTGCTTTTACTCTACCACTGCTACAGCAGATGCTCAATGCGCCAAAGGTCGTAGAAAAGCATCATGTTCGAGTGCTAGTGTTAACACCTACTCGTGAATTAGCGCAGCAAGTTTACGACAATGTGGTTAAATATAGCCAGTATCTTAACACTCACTCAGCTGTATTTTATGGTGGCGTATCGATAAAACCACAGTATGAGTCAGCACAGCAAGGCTTAGATATTTTAGTCGCCACACCTGGCCGGCTTATAGATCACTTACATCAAAAAACGATTAACTTATCTGCTTTAGAAGTATTAGTGTTAGATGAAGCCGATAGAATGTTAGATATGGGCTTTGTGATTGATATAAAACGAATTATTGCTAAGTTACCTGAAAAAAGGCAAACCTTATTATTTTCAGCTACTTATTCTAATGACATTAAACAACTAGCCGAGCAATTACTGCATAATCCAATATTGATTGAAGTAGCTGCCAGTAATGCTACCGCTGACAATGTTGAGCAACTTGCATATTTAGTGGATCGCCACCGCAAGCGAGAGTTGCTGTCGCATTTAATTGGTAAACATAATTGGCGCCAAGTGCTTATTTTTGTTCGTACTAAACATGGGGCCGACCGCTTAGCTAAGCAATTAGGCAAAGATGGTTTAAAATCAGTTTCTATTCACGGCGATAAAAGCCAAGGCGCTAGAACTAAAGCCTTAGCTGACTTTAAACAAGGTGCAGTTAGAGTATTAGTGGCAACAGATATTGCCGCCCGAGGCTTAGATATTAATGATTTACCTTATGTTGTTAATTACGATTTACCGCAAGTAGCAGAAGACTACGTACATCGTATTGGCCGCACAGGTAGAGCGGGTAACACTGGCGTTGCCCTTAGTTTAATTACGCCTGATGAAACTTCAGCATTACAAGAAATAGAACGCTTAACCCAACAGGTCATTACCCCTGAAGTTATAGCAGGTTATGAGCATGATCCAAGCTATGTCACGCCAGAAGAAGGTGAAGCCAGAAATATTGCCGCCAGAAAATCACCCCGTAAAGGCGCAGTAAAAGCCAAGTTACGGCAAAAGGCTTTAGCTAAAAAATAAAAAAAGCCTGCATAGTGCAGGCTTTTTTGTATCGGATTAGCGCTTAACACTGACTGTTTAAAGCAGTAGCTTAATCAGTCAGCTGCGTTAGGCTAAATTACCAACCGCACTGCTGGCCTTTATTCTGCTCATCTAAATAAGCTTGTAATGGCGAAAAGTAATCAAGAAGGGCGGTAGCGTCCATTTCAGGTTTACCTGTTACTACTTCTAAGGCTTGTTGCCACGGCTGACTTGAACCCATCTCTAACATTTTGTTCAGTTTAGCACCGGCTTCTTTACTGTTATAAATAGAACAACGATGTACGGCTTCTTCGCTGCCTGCTATATCACATAACGCCTTATGAAATTGGAACTGTAAAATATGCGCTAAAAAGTAACGAGTGTATGGCACATTACCAGGTACGTGGTATTTAGCACCTGGATCAAAGTCTGCTTCAGTACGAGCAACAGGTGCTGCTACACCTTGATACTTTTCGCGTAACTGCCACCAGGCTTCATTATATTGCTCTGGGCTAATTTCGCCGCTAAAAACTTGCCAGCGCCATTGATCTACCATTAAACCAAAGGGAATAAAGGCAACTTTATCCATGGCCATTTTCATTAATAAACCCAGATCTTTTGATTCATCAGGTACAGTATCTAGTAAACCAATTTGCTTTAAATAATCAGGTGTTACTGATAGTGCTATAGTGTCACCTATGGCTTCATGGAAACCATCGTTAGCACTTTCTTGATAATACACTGGCTGATCTTTATAAGCACGCTGGTAAAAGTTATGGCCTAACTCATGGTGAATAACCGAAAACTCTTCTCCGGTACGCTGGATACACATTTTAATCCGTAAATCGTCTTTAGCATCTAAATCCCAAGCTGAAGCATGACATTCAACATCACGATCTGCTGGTTTAGTAAATAAAGAGCGGGTCCAGAAAGTGTCTGGCAAAGGTTCAAAACCTAAAGAGGTAAAAAAGCCTTCAGCGCCTTTTACCATCTTAATTTCATCATAATTATGCTTAGCCAATAGCTCAGTTACATCATAACCAGGGTCGGCATCGGCAGGTGCCACTAAATCATAAATATTACCCCAGCTTTGGGCCCACATGTTACCTAGTAAATGAGCTGGAATAGGCTTATCTAAAGGCACTTTATCTGCGCCATATTGTTCTGATAACTTAGCACGGACATGACAATGTAAGGCATCATATAAAGGCTTTACTTGCCCCCAAACCCGGTCTAACTCTGGAGCAAAGTCTTCAGCAGGCATATCGTACTTAGAGCGCCACATAGCCCCAGTGTCGGCATAGCCTAGCTCTGCTGCGCCTTCGTTGGTTAATTCAATTAAGCGTTGATATAAAGGGCGCATAGGTTTACTAATTTCGCGCCAACCTTGCCACATTTCTAGCTGTTCGTTGTAATCACGACTAGAAGCCATTACGGTTGACATTTCACCTAATGACATACAAGTGCCATCGGTTTTACAATATTTGCCTTTACCATATAATCCGCCTAAATCAGCAACAATTTTTGCCATTTCTGCAGTTTTGGCGGCATCTTTAGGGGCTGGTAAAGTTAAAGCTAGTTTTAACTTATCCAATTTACGGCGGCTGTCAGCCGATAATTGTACTTTATCAAATTGGGCTGCTGCGGTGGCTAACTCTATCATCTCGACTGTGAGTTTCTCATTAACATCAGCTGATAAAGAAGCAGTATCTTCGGTAATAAAGTTAGAGTAAATCCACTCTGCACGACTAGATTCTAAATAAAGTTGAATTAATTTAGTTTCAGCCTTGGCTAAGAAGGTGATGGCGTCGGCTTCTGTTAGCGCTTGTTGAGTAACAGTACTTTGTTTAGCAGCATTATCATTAGTATTTACACTATCACAGGCTGTTAATAGTAAAGCTGAGCTTACTAAGAGCGCAGTAATAGAAATTTTAAAGGTTTTCATAACGTTACCTTGTGCTTGTCATTATTATTATTGAGTAAGTTCTTATACCAAGATAAATAGTATAAGCATAAGTTAGCTACATGTTCTAGTAGTAGCAAAATTACTCTTGTTGTAATTGCCACATTCGCGCATATTCACCTTGTTGTTGTAGTAATTGTTGGTGATTTCCTTGTTCTACTAGTTGGCCTTGCTTTAACACTAAAATATTATCAGCATCTGTGATGGTGGATAAGCGATGGGCTATGACAATACTAGTATGATTTCTAGCAAGATCGCGCATGGCGCTGAGTATGGCTTGCTCTGAGGTAGAATCTAGCGCCGACGTTGCTTCATCAAACACTATAATAGGTGCTCGTTTTAAAATAGCCCTAGCGATAGCAATACGCTGTTTTTCTCCACCTGAAACCTTTAAGCCTCTTTCACCCACTAAAGTGGCATCACCTTGGGGCAGGCTAGATATAAATTGCCGTAAATGAGCTGAATCTATTGCGGCATCAATATCTTGCTCAGAGGCTGCAGGAAAACCATAACGTATATTTTCTCGAATACTGCTATTAAATAACACAGTATCTTGCGGCACTATAGCAATGGCTTTGCGTAAGCTATGTAAAGTGGCAGTTGTAATGTTTTGCTGATCAATTAATATTTGGCCGCTATCTACATCATAAAAGCGATACAACAGGCGGCTGATTGTACTTTTACCGGCACCACTGGCACCGACAATAGCTACCTTATGCCCTGCAGGCACAGTAAAACTGAGCTGCTGTAAGATAGGTCGTTTGCTGTCATA